>JAADIH010000232.1 GCA_013151435.1 Alphaproteobacteria bacterium | reverse complement strand
GCGCGCGCACCGCCAATATTACCGCGCGCAAATCCGCAATCATTGTGTCACCGCCAACCCAGCGTCCAAAATCAGGCGAGCGACCAAAGCCGCGCTGATCATAAGCATAAGTTGTGATCGCCGCCTGCTCAGCCCACCAGGCGCCCGGCAAAGCGAAGGTCTTTGAATAATCATTCATGCCATGCACAGCAATGATGATGGCTTTGGGATCTTCGGCGTGCCAGCTTTGCAGGCCGAGAAGCGTGCCATCAATGCTTTGCACAACATTTGCCGCCATCACCGGGGGCGCAATGGCTTCGGGCGCATCGGGGAATGAAATGCAAGCCTGCAGAAACAAGCATAAGAAGAAAAATAAGTTTAAACGCATCAGAACGGCTCTAGCTAACGCCCTTCTCTTTATCAGACTGCACACGCAGCTCAAGTTTTTGCAGCATAGCTCGGAATGCTGCTGCCTCCTCCGGCTCAAGCGCCGACATCAGCTCATCCTCAAATGCCAGCGCCAGCGCTGCAACCCTGTCAAAAATCGCTCTCCCCTCTTTTGAGAGGGAAAGCATGGACAAGCGCCGGTCATTTAAGCCAACCGCGCGCAACACCATGCCTTTCGCTTCAAGACTGGCGCTTGCGCGACTAACCGTCATCTTGTCCATGGGCGTCAGACCCACGACATCGCGCGCTGCAATTTCTTTGGCTTGGCTGATCACCGCCAGCACACGCCATTCCGGAATGGTGAGATTTTCATCACGATAAGCTTGCGCTAGCCGCCCCCCAATCGCATGGCCCAGCACAACGATGCGATAGGGCGCAAACTCATCAAGAATGAATGGCCGAGCTTTGCCGGGTCGGGGCTTACGCACTACGCATGCAACCACCATATTGATTATCCTATGCAGTCTTTTAGGGTTCTCGAAGCGGCCCGCCGCGTCTATGCCTCAATGAAATATTGGAATCAGTGGGGTGAACTCTGTGCGTAAAGAATAGTAACGCATGTTACTAAGTTTGGGCAACGAGGATTTTGACGCCCCCCAGTGTGAAGGAATAGGCATATGAAACTATTTGGATATTGGCGTTCCAGCGCTACCTACCGGGTGCGTATCGCCCTCGCCCTTAAGGGGCTCGACTATGATTATGAGCCAGTGAACCTATTGAAGGGCGAACAAAAAGGCAGCGCCTATCTCACCAGAAACCCTACTGGTCTCGTGCCAACGCTAGAGACTGATGATGGTGATTTCATCACCCAGTCTCTGGCGATTATCGGTTATCTCGAAGATAGTCACCCGGCGCCGACGATCCTTCCAGACGAACCGGTCGCGCGCGCCCATGCCCTATCAATCGCCATGAGTATCGCTTGCGAGGCCCAGCCTTTCATGAACCTCCGTATGCAGAAATACCTAAAAACTGAGCGCAACTTTAATGACATCGCTATGACCGACTGGCTCAATCGCTGGTCCGGCGGCGCCATGGCGGCGGTTGAGAAAATTGTTACCCAAACCGGTGGCGACTATTGTATTGGCGACACTCCAAGCCTTGCTGATTGCTGCCTTGTACCGCAAATGTTTGGTGCATTGCGCTTTGGCATTGATGTCTCCGCCATGCTCCGCTTGAATGCTATTTATGAGCGTTGCCAAAAACATCCCGCTTTCGAGAAGGCGCACCCAGATCATCAGCCCGATGCGGTTCAACAGTAGCAAATTCGTCCGATAGCTAACAATATCGATTTACCGAAATAAAATACTTTCTGACTATGCTGAACGCAAAATAAAATCCTAACAACACGTTAAGCGTTGGGACGTTGCATGCATATTGCGAGACCAGAACGGTCCGAAGAGCGCCTGCCTGATGCGCAGGCGGCATTGGAAGAAATCAATACTTCCGTGATCCGACAGGGTCCGGTTTGTACGCCCGACTGCACGTGTGCGAAATTCCAACACTGTTCAAGAACATGCCCATACATAGCGCAAACCTTATCCAGTGATCCCGTCAAACATCCGCTTGAGCACAACATCGCGCCACTCGCTTTTGAGATAAAAAGGCTCGGTATCTTTACGCCTTGCTGGTCATGTGAGGGGCACAACGACCAACACAACAAATTATTAAAAATGCCTGCCGTGTGGTTTTACGCACATTCTGTAACACATGTGCGTGTGCTTGGAGATAGCATTGGGGATATGTACTACGCACACCGGCTATCTTCGCCATGGCAAGTGCGGTTGTGCTTTTCCGACCCAGGCAATGTGAATACGATGTTCTCGCTTGAACCAGCGCCCCAAAACGCTGAAATCACCCTGCCCAAGCTGCATAATGATATCCGGCAAATCGCCGAAGAACTTGAAGACCGGATGATCCAAAAAGCTCAGGACTTGAAAAAACTGTAAGATCGCTGATACCTGTCACAGTGAAGCAAAGCGAAACTGGCAGGAAATGAAACCCTTGATCTTCGCCATTGGCGACAAAAAGCCCGTAATCCACGAAACCGCCTTCATTGCACCCGGCGTTGTCCTGGCTGGCGACGTGGAAATCCATGAAAACGCCTCCGTCTGGTATGGATCCGTGTTGCGCGGCGATGAAAATAAAATCATCATCGGCAAAGGATCAAACGTCCAGGACGGGACGATCATCCATGTTGATCATCCTGATTGGGGTGGGCTTCCCACCCTCATCGGTGAGAATGTATTGATCGGCCATAAATGTATGCTGCATGGGGCAACGGTCGAAGATGGCGGCTTTGTCGGCATGAACGCCACCATGCTCGATGGTTCAGTGGTGAAGACCGGCGCCATGCTTGCGGCTGGCGCATTCCTCAGCCCAAAGAAGATTGTCCCTGCTGGCGAGATGTGGGCGGGAATGCCGGCGCGCAAATTTCGTGACCTGAAAGAGGGCGAGAATAAATTCGCCATTTACGGATCAGCCCATTATGTGGAAGCTGCAAGGATGCATGCAAAAGCTCTGGCTGAACGGTAGCCTCATTCTCCGCTCATTCCCGCCTGCGCGGGAATAAGCGGAGAATGAAATGGTTGAATTACCGGCCAAAATCCCACCCCATTAACAAGAACCGCATCCGTGATTTTTCAACCCAGAGAGGGTATTCTTACAGGAATCCTATATTTGGTGCATAGTTATCCCCGCCCTTTAAAACGGGGGTATAATACCCTCACGTCGAAATGTGGGCCACAAGAAAGCGATAACTTTCCCGTTTCTTTTTTGGAATGCTCTTTGACGCCCCGCAAGGGGACATCGTGAATGTTGATGTGTATCCGGTCGTAAAATCTGTCTGGTGCACATCGGTTAAAATCTAACACGCGACACCCCGAGTGACGCGCGGTGCATATGTTCTGTTGTCCCTCCCCCATTTACGCGGGAAGAAAGACAACGCCCTCGCCAACCCGTGTCATTGCCAGGCAGGTTCCGGCAATCCAGTATTCAGCATTT
>JAADIH010000305.1 GCA_013151435.1 Alphaproteobacteria bacterium | reverse complement strand
CCGCCATAGGTGGAAGTAACGTTCTGCATCGCTTCGGCATTCGCTTTCATGAAGGTGGTCTGCTGTGACCCCAGCTCCTGCGCAGTGCGCGAAAAAACCCTAGAAACCTCACCCAAGGTTTTCACATTGTTCATTTGCACACCAACAATATCCGTCCATGCCCAACCGGTCTGTTCAGTTTCATCAGTCGCCGGTTTGTCTGAATTAGCACTCGATGTAGATTTGTCAGTCATCATTTCCTCCATGCGGCGGTTATGAAAATACGATGCGATAGCATCACTACTGGCGCGACAGGTCGCCACAATAATCTCGCCGCGCTAGAACAGGATAGCATTTGGTTTAGCCAAACCCTGCTCAAGTTTCTCTCAATCGCGTGATCAAAACAGAAAAGACAGTCTGTTTTGTTGATCACGCATTGATACAGACGCCTGACAATGGCTCTGTATCTGGTTCAAACAAGTATTGGGTACACAACGTCGGTTTTTCTGCAGGCTAGATTCGCCGGCGCATAATCATTCATACGCCGCACACGCGTTCGCCCCTCAAATTTCGAAAAAATAAAAATGCGACAGCGCGCCGCATGTTGAATCGTATAATGCGAGAGGGGCGCCGCTGTCATAAGCGTAATGAGTATGTGAACTTGTTATTGCATGCATGACCCGTTTGAAGGAGAAAATCATGACAATTTGGAAATCAATGCTGCACAACAAACTTTCGAGTGCGGTGACAATCGGCGCTTTGGAAGTTACCTATCCTGACGGAACTTTGAAGCACTATGGCGAAGCTGGCGTTAATCCAGTGAAAGTCCATTTGAAAAACAACAAATGGGCGCGGCGCATCGTCCTCGACCCGCATCTTGCTTTGGGCGAGGCCTATATGGATGGCAATCTGGAGGTCGAGAATGATGACATATTTGGCCTGTTGGACATAATATGGAAAAATTTACTGTCGAAGAAAAAGAATTTTACCATTCCTGGCTTCGCCCGCCGCATTGCACGCCGTATCGCTCAGTTTAATCCGGCGGGCCGCTCGCAAAAGAACGCCGCCCATCACTATGACGTCGGCAATGACCTTTATCGGCTCTTTCTCGATGAGGATCTTCAATATTCCTGCGCCTATTTTGAACAGCCTGATATCTCATTGGAAGACGCGCAGAAGGCGAAGAAAGACCTGATCACAAAAAAACTTCTTATCAAGCCCAATCACTCGGTTCTGGAAATCGGCAGCGGCTGGGGCGGCCTTGGAATATCTCTTGCCGAGACTGCGGGGGCGGAAGTCACCAGCGTTACCCTGTCGGAAGAACAGCTCCGTGTCGCCCGCATGCGGGCCAGCGCTAAAGGATTATCCGAACAGGCGCAATTTCAACTTCAGGATTATCGCGCAACCCGGGGCAGCTATGATCGCATCGTCTCCGTTGGCATGTTCGAACATGTTGGCGTGCCACATTTCCAAACCTATTTCGATCAGGTCGCGCACCTCCTGAACGAAGACGGTGTTGCGCTTATTCATACAATTGGACGTCCCAATGGCCCCGGCGCTACAGATGCATGGACCGCAAAACATATCTTCCCGGGCGGATATATCCCGGCGCTATCTGAAATCATGCCCGCAATTGAGCGTGCGGGCCTCGTGTTAACCGATTTGGAGGTATGGCGATTACACTATGCTGAAACCTTGCGGGAATGGCGGCGCCGCTTCAAGGCGAACGCCGAAAAAATCACCCGAAAATATGACGCGCGCTTTATCCGTATGTGGGATTTTTATCTCTCGGCAAGCGAACTCTCGTTCCGCTACGGCGAACACGTCGTCTTTCAGATGCAGCTTGCCAAACACCAAGACGTTGTACCTTTGACGCGCTGCTATTTAGACACTAACTACACGGAACAGAAAACTCATGATCACATAGAAAGTATATACGCATAACGAAAGCAATGGCAGGCAATAACAACACCGATTACTCGTTGAGTCACAAGCACCGGTGGCTTGCTGCGCTGCGCGCATATTTTCTTGTATCGATTGTGGCCCATTTCCTTTGGGAAATCGGACATTTGCCATTTTATACACTGTGGACTGAGGGAACCTTCGGTGAAAAAGCGTTTGCTATTATTCACTGTACCGCAGGAGACCTCATCATCGCGGCCATCTCGCTAGTTACCGCGATAGTCCTTCTTGCCAATCGAAACTGGCCGACGCGGCGGTTTCGGCTTGTTGGAATTCTTACGATGTTCTTCGGGCTCGGTTACACGGTTTTCAGTGAGTGGAATAATCTGGTCGTCCGGAAAAGCTGGGCATATTCAGATTTAATGCCGACCATGCCACCTTTCGGAACAGGGTTAACACCGCTACTGCAATGGCTGATCGTGCCTGCGCTGGCGCTTGCCGCTGCGAAATACGCAGCGCGGTCAACCTAGATCTATGCCGCCTACTCCGGCAGTTCCTCGATACGAGAACCATCTGTGTTGAATGAAGCCAGATAAGCAATAAGCGCTTTACGCTCGCCTGCTTTTGGAATTCCAACAAAACCCATTGTTGTGCCGGGGATCACTTCACGTGGCTTTGCAAGAAATGCATCGAGTGTCTCGACCGACCACACAAGGTTGTCGGCCGTCACCTTTTTCATACCTGGCGAATAGGGAAATCCCTCATTGATCCCGGCAGCGCGTCCGACAACTCCATTAAGTGGCGGGCCAACGCGCCGTTGCGCCTTTTCTCCAACCATATGGCAGGCCATGCATTTCACGAATGAGCGTTGTCCTGTAGCAACGAGGCTCATATCGGTCAGCGCTTTGGCCACCTCATCCTTCTGAATAATATTTGTCGCAGCGGATGCGTCATTTTGCGCGGCAGCTGTGAAAAATGACCCAACCCCACTCAAGGCGATTAGCGCCCCAGAAACCAGTATTAATTCTCTGAATTTCACCATCGTCTCCACCTTTTTCCGCCCGACCGGCTGCTCAAATAAAACTATGTCGCGCGCGTCTTCACTCTCTTACGCACTGTTAGGCAACATCCCTCATCAGCGCGTGCCAGGCAAGGACAGCATATGACTAGGTGTGTATTTTCGTCGCACATTTTGACGTTTTTGAGGCCAACATTGACGTTAAAAAACGCACTTACTTATTTTCTTTTTTGTTTTGAGGGGAGATTACCGCGCGAACGTATGGGCAATTGAAGGCTCTTTATTCAATGCGCTAATGCGCGAAAAATTATGGGGGCAAGGATGATTTGCATCAATCGTATAAACTATAAAACAGCCGCATTTTTAACAACCTCGGCCATAGCACTCGCTGCGATCAGCCCCGCATCCGCGCAGACAAACTATGTCTGTACTGCTTGGAATGTTGATCGCGGCATCGAAGTTGTCGCCCCGGACGACAGCAGCGCCGTGTGTCAGGTTGTCTACAGGAAGCCCGATGAAGACGTTGCTGATAAAATTCTCTGGCGCTCAACACAATCAATGACGTTCTGCAACGAAAAAGCGCGAGGCTTGGCTGCTCGCTTGTCCGCAGCAGGATTTAACTGTGGAGAAGGGAAATT
>JAADIH010000078.1 GCA_013151435.1 Alphaproteobacteria bacterium | reverse complement strand
CTTTCTGCGCTTTATCTTGTGAGCGGCGACCGGCGTATTATTGTACGTGCGGAGCTAGAACCAGGCGCTTTTAATCTTCCGCCACAAGAATCCCTAGACGACCTCGAGCATAGCGGCGCGCCCGGCGAGTTATTTGTCTTCGGGGTGAATGACGATGAAACATTCGATGTGTTTCGGGGCGCTTTGAGGCTTGAGCATTATGGCGGCGGTTATGTGATCGGCTATCAACCCATTGATCCGGTCACCACCGGGCGGTTGTTTGCGGTGCGTGAAGTTCGCGAGGACTGGCAAGAGGCTGAGCTTGGGCGCGCGCGGTTAGAGCGCGTATTCCTCGCTGGCTATGTTGTCCTCGCAATCATCATTTTGTTTGGCGCCATTTGGTTGGCGCTTCTGGCGGCCACACGCATTGTGCAGCCGATTGGACGCTTGGTTGATATGTCAGAGCGCGTGTCGGGCGGTGATCTAGGCGCCCGGGTTGAAGTGCACAAAGAAGACGGGGAGCTCGGCGCATTAGCGCGATCGATGAACCATATGACGGCGCAGTTACAAACCCAGCGCGATGATCTTATCGACACCAACCGCCAATTCGATAATCGTCGGCGGTTTACTGAGGCCGTGCTGTCGGGCGTTTCGGCGGGGGTGATCGGTCTTGCTGAAGATGGCCGCATCACCATCGCCAATAAATCTGCTGCGGAACAGCTGGGTATGGATGCGGCGAAGATGACCGGCGCCAATATATCAACCGTCATGCCTGAGCTATCGGTGCTGCTTCGTCGCGCCGCTTTGACCTCGTTCACTGAGGTTGGCGACCAGATTGACCTCACCCGACATAGTCACAGTCGGACTTTGAATGTCCGTATCGTGAAGGCCGAGACCGAAGGCGGTAGCACATATATTGCGACATTTGACGATATTACGCAGCTAATCTCGGCGCAACGCAATGCCGCCTGGGGGGACGTGGCGCGGCGCATTGCTCATGAGATTAAAAATCCTCTGACCCCGATACAACTTTCAGCCGAGCGATTGCGCCGGAAATATCTTGGGGAGATAAAAACATCGCCGGAAATTTTCGATAAATGTACGGAAACGATTATTCGGCAAGTCAATGATATTGGCCGCATGGTCGATGAGTTTTCATCATTCGCACGGATGCCAACACCCGCCATTAACCGGGAAGATTTGCGCGAGTTGGTTAAGGCGGCTGTGTTCCCGCAAAAGGTTACCTATCCCGATATAGAATTTGGAGTGAATGCGCCTGATGAGCCGGTGTTGGCTGACTGCGATGGGAGATTGCTGGTTCAGGCGCTTTCAAATTTGATTAAGAATGCAGCTGAATCAATCGGCGCCCGAACGGCCAAGCATGACACTGGTCCTTCTGGAAAGATCAATGTTGTGATTGAGGCGGATGGCGCCGTTTCGCATATCCATGTTGTTGACAATGGCATTGGTCTGCCCGCCGCTGAGCGCCACCGTCTGGCTGAGCCTTATATGACAACCCGAGCAAAAGGCACGGGACTTGGCTTGGCGATTGTCAAAAAAGTTGCCGAAGAACATGGTGGAACGATCACGTTCAAAGACGATGCGACATTGGGTGAAACTGGCGCACGGGTCACCATGACCCTGCCGCGCATAGACGCCAACACAAAAGCTGCTTCGACGCAAAAAAGAGCGGCGGAGTAAATTCAAGTGGAGTACAGAAGGTAGATGAGCGTAGATATTTTAGTTGTCGATGACGAAGAAGATATTCGTGAACTGGTCTCAGGGATCCTTGAAGATGAGGGCTTTGCGCCGCGCAGGGCGGCTGACTCTACGTCAGCGCTGGCCGCTGTAAAGGATCGCCTCCCGTCGCTGGTTATTCTGGACGTATGGCTGCAAAATTCTGAGATGGATGGGATTGAGATTCTGGCGGAGTTGAAGAAGCTGCATCCTGATCTGCCCGTGGTTATAATATCAGGGCACGGAACGATTGAAACCGCTGTTGCGGCGATTAAGAAGGGCGCCTATGATTTTATTGAAAAACCCTTCAATGCTGATCGGCTGATTCTGGTTGTAAATCGGGCGTTAGAGGCCGCACGACTGGTGCGCGAAAATGCAGAACTCAGAGAACACACACCGGATTGGGGGCTGGTAGGGTCCTCTTCATCGATTACGACTTTGCGCAATATTATCGAGCGCGTTGCCGATGCACGCTCACGCATTTTGATCACAGGCCCTCCCGGCTCCGGCAAAGAAATGATAGCAAGGCTTATTCACACAAACTCCCAGCGCGAAAGCCGTCCTTTCGTGGTGGCGAGTGCAGCATCGATTGCGCCGGAGCGGATGGAACAGGAGCTTTTTGGCATCGAGGGGGATGACGGCGCGCCGCGCATGACGGGCCTTATGGAAAAGGCTCATGGCGGCACGCTGATGTTTGATGAAATCGGTGACATGCCCCTTGAGACTCAAGGGAAGATTTTACGCGTGCTGGTGGAACAACGCTTTAAACGCGTAGGCGGAGAACGCGCGGTCGAAGTTGATGTTCGCATTGTTTCCACCACTTCATGCGATCTCTTAGCGAATGCGGCGAATGGAAAGTTTCGTGAAGATCTCTATCACCGCCTTAATGTTGTATCGATCAATGCGCCGGGCCTTGATGAGCGCCGTGAAGATATCCCTGCGCTGATTTCATTTTTTGTGGACCGCATTTCGCGTGCATCTGGCCTCCCCAAAAGGCCGTTTTCTGATGAGGCGATTGCCGCGCTGCAAACCTATGGCTGGCCCGGCAATGTCCGCCAGCTTCGCAATGTCATTGAGCGCACGCTTATATTAATGGGACGTGATCCGGCGTGTGATGTGGCTTGCCAACATTTACCCCCTGAGGTGATGGATGCAGGGCTGTCCCTTCCCGCAGGAGAGGGGCTGGAACAGATTATCGCCCTGCCGCTTCGTGATGCGAGAGAGCGATTTGAGCGAGAATATCTGATTGCGCAAATTAATCGATTTGGCGGAAATATTTCACGAACTGCTGCGTTTATTGGTATGGAGCGTTCTGCGTTACATCGTAAGTTAAAGGCGCTTGGCGTAAACGGCCAGGCGCGTGCAGAGAGCGCGTAGTCAGCGCCGGAAAAAGGATGAACCCCTGTGAGAGTGATCGTATGCGGCGCGGGCCGTGTCGGTGTTGGAATCGCCAGCCGACTATCCCGGGAAAATAACGAAGTCACTGTCATCGATCAGTCCAAGGACTTGATCCGTAAGGTGGCGGAGCGTCTTGATGTTCGTGGTCTTGTGGGCAATGGCGCTTATCCGCAAACATTGGAAGCGGCGGGTGCTGCTGAAGCGGACATGTTGATCGCGGTCACCTATTCCGATGAGGTGAATATGATCGCTTGTCAGATCGCGCATTCCCTGTTCAACTTGCCCACAAAGATCGCCCGGGTGCGGGCGCAAGGCTATCTTGATCCGAAATATTCAGACATCTTCTCGCGCAATCATTTGCCAATCGACGTTATTATTTCTCCGGAGCGAGAAGTCTCTGAAGCGATCATCCAACGCATGTCGACGCCGGGGGCGTTTGAGATTAAATCATTTGCTGAGGATCGTATCTGGGCGGTTGGCGTAAAGCTCCGCGAAGATTGTGCGATCATCAACACGCCTTTACGCCAGGTTGCAGAACTGTTTCCGGATTTGAAGATTACTATCGTTTCGATCAGGCGAAATGAAAAGATGTGGCGCGCCCATGCCGAGGATGAATTATCGGCTGGTGACTTGATTCATTTCATTGCCGACCGCCAGGATGTGCAACGGGCCCTCGAAATCATGGGCGCTGCCGCCAAGCAAGCCAGGCGCGTCGTCATCATCGGCGGCGGGAATATCGGTTTGTTTGTGGCCAAGGGTCTTGAAAAACTGGGATCCATGAAGATCCGCTTGATTGAGGCTGATCGCAAGCGTTCAGAATTTGTTGCAGAAGAATTGGAACGAACGATTGTGCTGCAAGGCGATGGCCTTGATCGGGCGATCTTGCGAGAAGCCGGCGTCGCGGACGCCGAAACAGTCGTTGCGGTCACCGACAACGATCAGGTTAATGTCCTCGCCTCGGTTGTCGCCAAGCGTGAAGGCTCGCGCCATTCCATGGCGCTGATTAATGATCCGGATTATGGGCCGATCTCTGAAGCCGTTGGAGTAGATCGTTTTATTGACCCGCGTGCAACGACCATCTCAACTATTCTCCAGCATATTCGCCGTGGCCGCATCAAGGGCGTTTACTCTTTGTTTGACGGTGCTGCGGAACTCATCGACGCGGTTGCGCTTGAGACATCACCCTTGGTGAATAAGCCGTTGCGTGAAGCGCAGTTACCAGAGGGCGTTATGGTTGGCGCTGTAATCCGCGATGGCGAAGTGCAAATGCCTACGGGTGATACGGTCATAAAAGCGGGCGATAGAATTGTGCTCATGGCGATGCGTGAGAATGTCAAGGACGTGGAACAAATGTTCCGTGTCAGTATTGAATATTTCTAATTTTTAAGCGCAAGGTAGGCGAGACATGGGCTTGATGAGCATTCTTCGCGGTTTTTCCGCATTGCTGATCATACTTGGGCTCGCCTTTATGGGGCCGTTTATCGCGGCCGTTCTGGGTGGTGAGGAAACGGCGGGCGCCTATTTGTTTGGGGCCATTGTTTCACTGACGACTGGGGGCGGCGCCTTTGCTGCGAGCATTGGCCGTCGGCCGCCGTCAGACTTTCGCGGCGTGTTTCTGATTATTCTGTTGTGGTGGGCGGTTATTCCGGCATTTGCTGCGATCCCATTTGCAATGACGACGCTCAATTTTTCTGACGCCTATTTCGAGGCTGTAGCATCTCTCACAACCACCGGCGGTTGGCTTTCACCAACGGCGGCGCTTGAAAGCCGGGCGGGGATTCTTTGGAGGGCGGAACTGCAATGGCTTGGCGGGCTTGCATCCCTCGCCATTGCGGCGGCGATTTTTATCCGGCCCGCTTTCATTGGTATCGATACTTTGTTGCCGCCATTTTCACGCGGGGAAAAAGGTTCGCTTTTGAGGCCGCTTCGCAATGCCGCGACGGCCTTTCTGTCGGTTTATGCGTTCATTACATTCGCGGCGTTTTGTGTACTGGCGCTCACAGGAGCCCCCGCCTTTGACGCTGCTATCATGGCGATGTCGGTGGTCGCCTCTGGTGGTTTCATTCCGCACGAAGCGGGAATTGCCGGATATGGACCCAATGTGACGTTCGGACTATTCCCATTCATTTTGTTGAGCGCTGTGAACTTCGTGCTGATTGCGCGGGTGTTTCGCGGCACGAAAGAAAAAGTCAGAGACATGGAGACAGTTGCTTTTCTCTTTATTGTCCTTGGCGTAAGCGTTCTGTTCTGGGTGCTTGCCGGCGCAGGACATGTGGAGCTTGTGGCGCCGCAATTGTTCAATGCGGCCTCCATGCTCTCCACCAATGGATACATCATCGGGGAGGCGCCGCCTCTGGCGGTGTTGTTGGTCGCAACAATCATTGGCGGGGCGGCCGTATCCACCGCGGGCGGTTTTAAGATCTTGCGTTGGCTGGTCATCATGCGCCGCGCCAATGAAGAATTGCGCCGTTTGGTTATCCCCAGTGGGGTTTTTGGACAGAGCCGCGTAGCAAATGAGTTTGGCGTCTGGATACATTTTCTTGTATTCACATTAGTGCTGGCGGCGTTATTGGCCATCATTGCGTTTGACGGGCACAATTTTGACCTAGCCGTAGCAACTGCGGTGGCAACCGTCAGTAATGCCGGGCCGCTCATCTATCTTGCGCAAGGCGGCGCTGAGGGCTACGCGGTTTTCAGCGAACCTTTGCGCTGGGTTTTGGCGGCGGCGATGATTTTGGGTCGGCTTGAGGCCGCCGTCGCGTTGGCGCTCATTAGTCGGGCTTTTTGGAGGTCTTAACTATGTCGCGTGTTGCTTATGTAAATGGACAATATCTGCGTCACCGAGATGCATATGTTCATATCGAAGATCGCGGCTATCAGTTCGCAGACGGAATATATGAAGTTTGCCTGGTCATTGATGGCAGCTATTGGGATTATGAAGGGCATATGGCGCGTATGGAGCGCTCGCTCAACGCGCTGCACATTCGCATGCCTATGGGGCTTGCCGCGCTAAAATTGGTGATGCAGGAAGTCGTTAAGCGCAATCGGCTTCAAAATGCTCTCGTTTATATGCAAGTGACGCGCGGCGTTGCCAAAAGAAATCACGCTTTTCCTAAAAATGGCGCTACGCCGGCACTCATTTTAACGGCTCAGCGATTTGACCTTGATCAAAGTGATAGCCAAGCGGAACGCGGCGTTAGTGTGATTACAGTTCCCGATATCCGCTGGCGTCGGGTGGATATCAAGACTGTTGGTTTATTGCCAAATGTCCTCGCCAAACAGGCCGCGAATGAGGCGGGCGCCGCAGAGGCATGGCAGGTTCGTGATGGGTTTGTCACCGAAGGGTCATCTTCAAATGCCTGGATCGTCAATGACAAAGGCGTCCTCATCACCCACCCCAAAACAAATGATATTCTGGGCGGGATCACCCGGGAGACCGCCATTGCCTGCGCCCATGACTTGCAGATCAAGGTGGAGGAACGTCCGTTCACGGTTGAGGAAGCAATCCGTGCGGCGGAAGCATTTATCACCTCAGCCACCAATCTGGTGATGCCGGTGGTGGAGATTGATGGCCAGAAAGTCGCTAATGGCGCCCCTGGCCCAATCGCTGCAAAGCTGCGTGACGCCTATAAGGTGCGGGCCAAAAGGGGCTAATGGGCTGCCGATTCAACCCTCAATTGTGAAAAGCGGTTGCTTCCGGAGCAATCTGCGTCCACAATGTTGCTGCACTGCAATAACTATAAAAATGAGGCGGAGAAGCGGCGCAATGAGTGATAAAAAACAAAACCTGCAGGATACTTTTCTCAATCAGGTCCGAAAAACCAAAACCCCTGTCACGATCTTCCTAGTGAACGGCGTGAAGTTGCAGGGTGTGGTGAGCTGGTTCGATAATTTTTGCGTTCTCTTAAAACGCGACGGCCATGCTCAGCTGGTGTACAAGCATGCGATATCCACTGTGATGCCGCTTCAGCCAATAACGCTGTGGGACGGCGAAGACGACGAGTAGATTAAGCCCCTTGATTGACCAAGTATCAGCGATTGTTATCCATCCCGCTTTAAAGGGGGGCTCGGCTGCGCGTTCCAACGAGGCGCGATTAGAAGAAGCCATTGGACTTGCCGCGGCGATTAATCTTAATGTTGTTGAGGCGAGCGTCATCCCGGTAATGCGCCCACGCCCTGCAACGCTATTGGGCGGCGGGAAGGTTGAAGAAATTCGGGCAATGCTCGATGGAACAGATCCGCGCCCCGAGCTGGTAATTGTCGATGGCGCCTTGACGCCGGTGCAGCACAGAAATCTTGAAAAGGCGTGGGATGCGAAAGTGCTCGACCGCACCGCGCTGATATTAGAGATTTTTGGTGATCGCGCGCAAACGGCGGAAGGTCGTTTGCAGGTCGATCTGGCGCATCTTGATTATCAGCGCTCTCGGTTGGTGCGCTCCTGGACACACCTTGAACGCCAACGCGGCGGCGCCGGATTTCTTGGCGGTCCAGGTGAGCGGCAATTAGAATCTGACCGAAGAGCGCTGAGCGATAAAATTGTCCGTCTAAAGAGTAAACTTGAAGACGTCAAACGCACGCGGACCTTGCAACGGGCTAAGCGCAAGCGCGCCCCCCATCCGGTGGTGGCTTTGGTGGGGTATACCAATGCCGGTAAGTCAACCTTGTTTAACCGGCTGACGCAATCAAGCGTTGCTGCGCAAGACTTACTCTTTGCGACGCTTGATCCCACCATGCGCACCATTGATATGTCCTCTGGGATTCGCGTTATTCTATCAGATACGGTTGGTTTTATTTCTGGTCTTCCAACCCAGCTCGTGGCGGCTTTTCGTGCAACTCTCGAAGAAGTGCTTGAAGCCGACATCATCATCCATGTCAGGGACATATCCCATGAAGATACGGATGCGCAGCGCGATGACGTCTTGGCGGTTCTAGCCGAACTTGGCGTTACCGATGCGGATGATCGCCCGATGATTGAAGCATTGAATAAGATCGATTTGTTAGGTGGCGATGAGCGCGAGGCAGTTTTTGCAGCGGTCAGCGCTAATGCGACCAGCGATACGGGAAGCCTGGCGGCGCCAATGCGTGTCGCATTGTCAGCCGAAACCGGTGAGGGGGTCGGCCAATTGCTTGCGCTCGTTGAGACGATGCTAACGGCGTCTTTCGACACGCTCTATATTATCATCCCCGCCAGTGATGGCGCCGCGCGCGCATGGTTGCACCAGCGTGCTGAGATAAAACAAGAAATCACGCGCGATGCCGAATTGCTGCTGGTCACGCGCCTGTCAAAAAAAGTGCAAGGCCAATTCTTCAAGGTGTTTCCGGACGCCTATGAAGATGCTTCTGTCATAACAACGCGTCATACCGCATGATTGTTGATCTTGAAAAAGTCGCCAATATTATCGCTGAAATCGCGCAGGAAGAAATCGCGCCGCGTTTCGGTAAGCTTTCCCAAAGCGATATAAGCACGAAATCCAGCCCGACAGACTTTGTTACGCAAGTCGATATTGCTGCAGAAAAGCAACTGGCGCGGGCTTTGTCTGATATTTTCCCGGGTGCAGTTTTTATCGGCGAAGAATGTGCGGCGGCGGACCCTACACTTGTTTCGAAACTGGATCTTGGCAAAGGCGCGTTCTGGATTGTGGACCCCCTTGATGGCACGCGAAATTTCATACAAGGCCGGGCGGAATACGGGACCATTGTCGCTTTGGTGGTTGATGGCGAAACACGCGCTGGTTGGATCTACGCAATTCCCGATAAGGCTTTTGCGATGGCGGATAAAGGCGAGGGCGCTACATGGTGCGGCAAGCGGCTTGGCGCCGTGCCCATGGGTAGTGATGAGCTGAAAGGTTACCGGGCCATCGGCAATATGGTTGAGCCGTGGACTTCCCGGCTTGTGCCGCGCTTAAAAGAGCATTTTGTCACCGAGCCGGTGCACTGCTCTGCTTACGGCTATATTAATCTCGTCAGGGGTTTGCGTGATTTCGCGCTCTATTCACGGGTTCATCCATGGGATCATGCGGCGGGCGTCTTGATGCTAACGGAAATTGGCGGCCGCGCGGAATATCTAGATGATGCAAACGCCTATAGCCCCCGTGCGACACAAGGCAGGCCGCTGCTTGTGGCGGGCAATAAGGACGTTTGGAACAATCTCCATACGGATCTTTTGTCCAACTGAGTTTGAAATCCGGATGCGGATTTTTTTCCATAAGAAGACGATCCACTTGTCCTCTTTTATTCTTTGCCAAACCTTGATGTGGTGGCCATGAGTGTGCGAGCCATGAGTAAGTGGGGCCTTCTGGTTCGCGCTGTCGATCATGTGTGAGAGCGACTGATGACGTATGTAAGGCCATCATAAATCCAGAAAATATTAACCCGAGCGCACTAGCATAGCGTCATTAAGCCTCGCCTGTCGTAGGACTTTATTAAGAATTGTGAACAGTTGATAAATGTCGCGTCACTCACATTCACCAACTCAAAACCGACTGAATGCGATCAATCTTTTATTTATCGCCTCGGCAATTATTAGTATTGTCGGCGCCTGGGAAATTTCCAAAGGCGCGACGCTGCACAAATTGAATTTTGAACATCTTAAATATAACACTCAGCTCGCAGAGGTGGTATATGCTTTTAACCCCGGCGATGATGTAACAGTTATCGAAGATGCCATTCAACATGTCCGTCAAATACCGGTCGACTGCATAAAATTGATAGGCCCCTTGGAGCAGCTTGCGATGCGTGCAGCGGGTACGTATGAGGCGCGAAACCTCTGTTTTAAAGACATTGCAGATGCTGATGAAGCGCTCGCAGCAGTGGCGAAGTATCGGTCAGGTGAAATGCCTCACGGAGAATTTATTAGAGAATTAAATCGAGCTGGCGAAGTTTTCAAAGAAAATTCCAACAAGTTTGATCCGTTAAATGGGCAGACTGTGCAGTTCGTTTTCATTTCAATGTTAGTTTTGATAGCAGGAAAAGGGTTCGGGGTCGCTCTCTTTGGTTTCCTTTTGTCGCGGCGTATCTCAGGTAGCTTTTCTCTCCTGAACGAAGCAATAACACATGCCCAAAATAGCGAAGCACGTCTCAATATGGCGCTTGAAGGGTCGAAAGATGGCATCTGGGAATGGGATTTAAACACCGATACATTTTATGTCTCCGATCATTTCTTTGACGCTATGCAGATGGAAAATCCTGGCTCAACAAGTCTTTCGGATTGGTTGGGAGAATTTGGTCATCCGGATGATTTATCAGCTGTGCAAAGCTCTTGGGACGAGCATATCAAGACTAACTCCGAGCATGACGTGCTTTGCCGCATAAAAGATGGAAAAGGCGTGTGGCAATGGATCCGCATGCGGGGGCGAAGCACGAAAGATGATGAGAAGAATTTAGTATATGCACTTGGCACACTCAGCAATGTGACAGACCTTGTGGAGGCTCAGCTACAAGCAGAACTGGCAAACCGTTCCAAGTCTGAATTTCTGGCTACTATGAGTCATGAAATACGTACACCAATGAATGGAGTGCTGGGAATGGCGGGTGTCTTAATGTCATCCGACTTAACACCAGAACAACGCGAGAAAGTTGAGACAATCCAACATTCCGGAGAAGTCCTTCTTTCCTTGCTTAATGATATTCTTGATCTATCGAAAGTTGAGGCCGGACAGGTTGACATTGAGAGTATAGATTTCGAGTTGCAAGGCTTACTAGACTCCGTTCGGTCCTTTTGGAAGCCTCAGGCTCACGTCAAGAATTTGAGTTTTTCCATGGAGGTCATGCCTGATATCGTGCCGGTCCTGAACGGTGATCCAACCCGTATCCGGCAAATCTTATTTAACCTGATTGGTAATGCACTTAAGTTTACGCAAAGCGGCGGCATCACGGTCAAAGTCTCCCAGGAGCAGCTCGGTTATGATGAGTTTGAATTGCGTTTTGACGTGATTGATACAGGTATTGGGATTGAGGTTGAGGCCCAGTCTCATCTCTTTAATAAATTTGTGCAAGCCGATAGTTCCGTCACCAGACGTTTTGGCGGCTCTGGGCTCGGATTGGCGATAAGTAAGCAGCTGGTTGAGGTGATGGGTGGAGAGATCGGTGTCGAGAGTTCTGTCGGCGAGGGGGCCAATTTCTGGTTTTCGGTTCGATGTGCGCCCGGGGCTGTGAAAAATGGTAATGTTGACGGCGCTGCTGCTCCAAAAGAAAGTGATGCAGTTACTGCAACGGATCAACATTTGCGTATTCTTATTGCTGAAGATAACCACGTAAATCAGATGGTATTGAAAGCAATTCTGGCAAATTCTGGACACCATGTGGATATGGTGAACAATGGCTTGGAAGCTGTCGCCGCGGTGATGAGATGCAGTTATGATATAATCCTGATGGATATTCAGATGCCGGAAATGGATGGTATGACGGCCACGCGTGTCATTCGAGATATGAAGAGTGATGTACATAATATCCCAATCATCGCTGTTACCGCTAATGCAATGGTTGGCGACCGTGAGAAGTATATGGATGCCGGTATGTCCGACTACATCTGTAAACCGATCGAGTCGCGTAAATTATTTGATGTGATCACGACCTATTGTGGAAGGTCAGTACATAGTGACGTGCGCTCATCGCGAGAGGCGGTTCCAAACCGTTCCAGCAACGAACAATCAGCTGCCAAATTTGATACAGATAGCAACTCCCAGGCGATTGCCAAGTGATCCCGTGTTACGCTGAGGTTTCTTATTCTGTTGGCCCGTAGGCGTAAGCAAGAGGTTTCTTACTCCGTGTTGGCTGGAGCAGTTTAGTTTCCTCATGGGCATCAGTCGAGCGCCATTTTTTTGATTTGTCGGCGTCGCATTCCATACAATCTTAACCATGAATACTGTATTTTACGTGGTTTACTGAGCCCAAAGCTATCGGTGATAAATTGTTGACCTCAGACAAATCCAGATACCATTTTGTGATGCCGCTTTTTCTGGCAGTGGGGCTTGTGACCATATTGGTTGTTTCGTGGCTGGCCGTGGCGAGCTGGAGGTCGGTCAATCTAGCTCAAAATACTGCAATCCGCACCATCGCTTTTGAAAAACTAGCTGGACAGATCATATATCTTAATGAGGTATTAACGAGCTCGGCGCGCTTGGCGGCGAGCACCGGTGATGCACGTTGGGAAAAGCGGTATTTAAGGCATGTACCAATCCTTGATGCTGTTATTTCTGGCGCGATAGACACGGTTGGCGCAACAGAGGCCTCCTCCGGTATCATACAGGCTGAGGCAGCCAATCAGAAACTTTTTGTGTTGGAAGAAGAAGCCTTTGAGTTGGTGCATCAGGAGCGAAATGAAGAGGCCTTGGCGCTTCTTTACTCAGACGTATACGAATTACAAAAGGCGTTGTATTCAGACGGCATGAGGGTGTTAATGACAACCCTTGAGTCCAGGTTATCTGATAATAATACAACCGCCAGAAGGAATGTGAATTCGTCGCTGATCGCTGCTATGAGCGCACTCGTAGGTGTTATATTGTTGTGGTGCCTTCTTGCGCGCATTTTGTATAGGCAACAAGCCGAACTTAAAGTGCTCAACAATAAAATGACACGGGCGAACGCGGCCAAGTCAGACTTTTTGGCGACGATGAGCCATGAAATACGTACCCCAATGAATGGTGTTCTTGGTATGGCGGGTGTTCTAGCGTCAACGGATCTTTCCATGAAACAGCGTAAGCTGGTGCAAACGATTAAGCAGTCTGGTGAGGCATTGCTGTCATTGCTGAACGACATTCTCGATTTATCGAAGATTGAAGCAGGGCATGTTGAATTGGAATGTGTCGACTTCGACATGCCGTATTTACTGGATTCACTGGATGCATTTTGGGGGTCTCAGTTACAAGCAAAGAACTTGTCCTTCTCAATTGAGACAGCACCAGACATGACGAAAATCGTGAAGGGCGACCCAACACGTATACGTCAGATATTATTTAACCTGCTGGGGAACGCCGTTAAGTTCACAAAAATAGGCGGCGTAAAAATAGTAATTTCCGAGCAACAATTGGCTGATGGAGATTTGAGGATGCGCTTTGCCATCATGGATACGGGCATCGGTATTGATCTGAGCGCGCAATCAAAATTGTTCAAGAAGTTTGCCCAAGCGGATGCCTCCATTTCCAGAAGCCATGGAGGCACTGGGCTCGGCCTTGCTATCAGTAAGCAGTTGGCGGAGTTGATGGGCGGGGAAATCGGCGTTAAGAGCGCCCCAGGCGAGGGGTCGACCTTCTGGTTCACCATCCGTTGTGAGCGCGGTGATGAAAGCCTGGTTGATACAGAGCATCGGCATGATGATATCGGCTCACAAGAGCCCCATGTTCGTCATCGTAGCCTTCGCATTCTTGCCGCAGAAGATAATCACGTCAATCAGTTAGTGTTAAAAGCAATCCTCGAGAAAACCGATCACCATGTGGATATGGTTGGCAACGGGCTAGAGGCCGTCGCCGCAGTTATGCGCTGTTCCTATGATGTCATCCTCATGGATGTGCAAATGCCGGAAATGGACGGCGTTACGGCCGCAAAAACCATTCGGGGCATGGAAGGCGCGGCGAGGGAAATTCCGATCATTGCGGTGACTGCTGATGCAATGGTTGGCGATAGAGAGAAATATCTGGAAGCCGGCATGACCGATTATATCAGCAAGCCAATTAATGCGAAAAAACTATTTGATGCTCTATCCAATGCCAGTGGCGTGGGAGGCTCAACTGATCCAGTGCCAGCTGATCCAGAGATTGAGCAATCACACGATGATACCGCTATCGCCAATTAGATTTATCGTTTGGCCTTTGTACGCGCCTTGCGACTATCGGTTTTAGCGCCCCTCCAAATATCCGTTGCCTTGCAAATAGTCGACGATGCGATCTGCTGCATCAGCAGCAGGCATATGGGATGTATCCACATTGATCTCGGCATGCTGGGGGGCTTCATAGGCGCTATCGATACCTGTGAAGTTTTTGATTTCACCACGCCTTGCCCGCGCATAAAGTCCTTTGACATCACGCTGTTCACACACTTCAAGCGGCGTTGAGATAAAGACCTCAATAAACTCACCATCGCCCACGAGTTCTCTGGCCATGCGGCGTTCACCTTGAAACGGCGATATAAATGAGACAAGAACCACGAGACCGGCATCAACCATCAGCTTGGCGGTCTCACCAACCCGGCGAATATTCTCGACCCGATCAGCGTCGGTAAAGCCGAGATCCTTGTTAAGGCCATGGCGAACATTATCGCCGTCAAGTGTATAGGTGTGACGCCCCATATCGTGAAGACGCTTTTCAACGAGATTGGCAACGGTAGATTTCCCAGACCCTGAAAGTCCTGTGAACCAGAGGATGCAGGGGCGCTGATGCTTGGCGCTTGCCCGAACGCCCTTATTCACGTCGAGATCTTGCCAGTGGACATTTTGCGCACGCCGCAGGGAAAAGTCGATCATTCCGGCGCCAATGGTAGCGTTGGTTCGCTTGTCGATTAAAATGAATGCGCCGGTGCGACGGTTATTCTTATAGGGATCAAAGGCGATCGGTTGAGCAAGATTAAGATTGCAATAGCCAACTTCATTGAGCTCCAGGGTTTTCCCGGACATGTGCTCAAGGCTGTTGACGTTCACCTTGTGCTTTAGCTCGGTGACAGTCGCCGGGATGATGCGATTAGCGGTCTTCAGGAGATATTGCCGTCCGGGAAAGAGTTTTTCTTCCGACATCCATAAAATATGGGCGGCAAATTGGTCTGTTTGTTCGGCTGGCGCGTTCCCGGCACAGATGATGTCACCGCGCGAGATATCAATTTCATCTTCTAAGGTAACGGTGACGGCCATATCAGGGCCGGCTTCATCAAACTCGCCATCCATGGTGACAATCGATTTAACCTTGGAGCGCTTGGCCGATGGCAGCACCACGATATCGTCGCCAGGTTTTACGGAACCGCTTACGATGGTTCCGGAAAATCCACGGAAATCGAGATTGGGACGATTGACCCACTGCACGGGGAAGCGAAATGCTTTGTCTGCTAACGTGCTACGGACCTTGATGGTTTCCAAATAGGGCAACAGAGCAGAACCATTATGCCAGGGCGTTTCGCTGCTTTTCTTGGTGATGTTGACGCCATCAAGCGCTGACATCGGGATGCAGGTGATGGTTTCAAAGCCCAGATCTTTGGCAAATTTACGATAGTCCGCTTCGATCTTGTCGTAAGTATTTTCGGAATAATCCACCAGATCCATTTTGTTGATGGCGATGACCACATGGCGAATACCAAGGAGAGAGACAATGTAAGAATGGCGGCGGGTTTGGGTTAAAACACCTTTGCGCGCATCGATCAGAATGATGGCGAGGTCAGCCGTAGAGGCGCCCGTCGCCATGTTGCGCGTATATTGTTCATGCCCCGGTGTGTCGGCGACAATGAATTTTCGCTTCTCTGTTGAAAAGAAGCGGTAAGCAACATCAATAGTGATGCCTTGCTCGCGCTCTGCGGCGAGACCATCAACGAGCAGCGCAAAATCTATTTTCTCACCTTGCGTGCCGTGCTTTTTAGTATCGCTCTCAAGGGCAGAAACCTGATCGTCATAGAGTTGTTTTGAATCATAGAGCAGGCGCCCGATGAGCGTAGACTTTCCGTCATCAACGCTGCCGCAAGTAATAAAGCGGAGCATGGACTTTTTCTCATGCGCAGCGAGATATTCGACGACGCCGTCGGCGGCGGCGAGTTGTTGTTCGGTGTTGAGGGGCGTGGACATCTTAGAAATATCCCTCTTGTTTTTTCTTTTCCATGGAGGCGGCCTGATCATGATCGATCACCCGGCCTTCGCGTTCTGAGTTGCGCGCGATCAGCATCTCCTGGATGATTTCCGGTAACGTTGTAGCGGTGGATTTAACCGCACCCGTCAACGGATAACAGCCAAGGGTGCGAAAGCGCACCATTTCATTTTTTGGGGTCTCGCCATTCAATGGCATGCGGTCGTCATCGACCATGATCAAGACGCCGTCGCGTTCAACCACAGGACGCTTTGCGGCAAGATATAGCGGCACAATCGGAATGTTTTCGCGATAGATATATTGCCAGACATCGAGCTCCGTCCAGTTAGAGATCGGAAAGACGCGGATCGATTCACCTTTGTTGATACGGGCATTGTAGATGTTCCATAGTTCCGGGCGCTGATTTTTCGGGTCCCAGCGATGACCGGCGGAGCGGAAAGAGAAGATGCGTTCTTTCGCGCGAGATTTTTCTTCATCGCGCCGGGCGCCGCCAAAGGCCGCATCGAAGCCGTATTTATCGAGCGCTTGCTTCAGGGCTTGCGTCTTCATGACATCGGTGTGGACCTGACTGCCATGGGTAAACGGGCCGATGCCCTGTTCAACGCCTTCAGCATTGGTGTGGACGATCAGATCAAGGCCGAGGCGTTTCACAGTCTCGTCGCGAAATTTAATCATTTCACGAAACTTCCACGTGGTATCCACATGCATCAGCGGGAAGGGAGGTTTCGACGGATAGAATGCCTTCATGGCGAGATGCAACATCACCGCACTGTCTTTGCCGACGGAATAAAGCATCACCGGGTTTTCAGCCTCAGCCGCGACTTCGCGCATGATGTGAATGGCTTCGGCCTCAAGCCGGTCGAGATGGGTCATTGCCCGAGCGGACAGGACTTCTGCATCTGGACTGGAGGCGGTCGCTTGCCGCCCCTTTGCCGTATGGTTGGCTTTTGCAGCATAGCTTTGTTCGAGCTCGGCGAGGCGCCCCCGCGCTGTCTCCAGCGTTTTGAGCGTGCACTGCCCGCCATCTTTGAGACGCGTGATGGTCTTGCCGTCATTGAACAGCTTGCGTGAGACCGTGGATAGGGAGAGGCCCTGGCGCTCCGCATAGGTTTCCGCCTGGGCGATGAAGGATAAAAGTTCTGACATTCGTGGGACAGCTCCCATTATTTTGATCTAAGGTGAGCAAAATATGGAGGAAATAAAAAAAAGCAACGTAATTTTCGAACAAACGTGGGATTTGAAGCGAATAAATGTGAAAACGTGGGAATTACCCCACGCTTATTCGCCATCTTTCTTGGAAAGCTGCCCAAGAATGAGGCCAATGAATTTGCCTGGCCGCGCCTGTTCGTCATTTGTCACGAACAAGATTGCCTGGTTCGTTCCCGGTAACAGTACCAGCGCCGAACGAAAGCCATCATCCCATCCGGAATGATTGATGATCGTTTGGCCATTTCGAACTACCAGCGACCAGCCCAGCGTGTTCGCGTTGGATCCGTCTTCGTTATTTTTCCAATGCGGTGCCCACATTTTTTTGATGGTGTCGGCCTGTAGGATGCGGGCGCTGTCTAACTCACCACCTTTAAGCAAGGCTTGCGCAAATCTTGCGATCTCCTCAATATTTGTGTTGAGCGTAGAGCTGGGTGCGTGGCGCCGATTGTAAGGGTAGTGCGCAATCTTGTGTTTTTCGTTTGGTTCACCTGCATGACCGGTGACGCGTAAATGTTCTGGCGTGTCGGGATAATAGAAAGTCGAATTGGTCATATTCAATGGCGAGAAAATATTATCCTGCATATATTGCTCAAACGTTTTTCCTGACACGCGTTCTATAACTACCCCGAGGATTTCAAAGCCGAGATTGGAATATTTACGCTCAGTCCCCGGGGTGAATAAAAGCTCGCGCGGTGACTGTTTTAACGCCCAGCGACTTAAAGCGAAATCATCAAACTCTGGCTTATCCCAGTTGTAATTCTCAACATCGGGAAGACCAGCGGTGTGGCTTAAAATTTGCCGTATGGTGATAGCTTTTGTGCGTGGATCAACTACCTCATAATCTGGAAGAATATCCACGAGCTTATCATCAAGGTCAATTTTTCCACGCTCATATAATTGCATGATCGCCGTCGCAACAAACGGTTTTGAAACGGATGCCCAATGGAAGATGGAGTTGGGTGTGATGGGTTCACCGGAGCCAAGAGTTTTTTCGCCAAAACCTGCCGAATATACTAGATACCCATCATCGATCACGCCTACGGCAAAGCCAACTATTCCGTCTTCGACGCGCTTGGCTTCAAGCGTTTGGGTTAATGCGTCTCCATCCAATGTCGATGCCGCGCTAACAGGGCCATTGAAAAGCATCATCCCAGCCGACATACATGCCGCAACGGTAAGCATTATCTTGGTCATAAATTCTTCCCGCCTCTTGTATAAGGGAAGACCCTATCTAGTGTCATTGGTATTCCGCAAGTCAGATTACGGTGAATAGAGCGGCTCGTCGAGAAGAACGAACAGGGCCCGAGAACAGCTGGCGCGATGATAAACACGTTCAAGAAAAGCGCGTTGCTGAGAAGGGTATAAGACGATAACTGGCGTTAAGATCGTAATTCGAGTAGTGCGTGTTCCATGGATCTTGAGCTTTGGAAAATAGCACTACTGTTCTTTGCCGGGATTGCATCCGGATGGATCAATGTGTTGGCTGGCGGCGGGTCGATC
The DNA here is from genome assembly GCA_013151435.1 of Alphaproteobacteria bacterium. Classification (GTDB taxonomy): domain Bacteria; phylum Pseudomonadota; class Alphaproteobacteria; order Caulobacterales; family Parvularculaceae; genus Hyphococcus. The sequence continues at coordinate 121 of JAADIH010000078.1, read as the reverse complement.
CTCTCGGTGCCGATCATGGTGTTTTTGGGGATGCCGGGACCTGTTGCAAACGGCACCAATCGCATTGGGATTATTGCGCAAAATATTTTCGCGGTTTGGGGATTTTTCCGCAAAGGCTTTT
>JAADIH010000045.1 GCA_013151435.1 Alphaproteobacteria bacterium | reverse complement strand
GAATTTTGGATGCTGTGGCCTGAAAATCGAAATTTTATCTTGCGTTTAAGAATCCTCGACCATAGAAGCATTTTACGGGATGCAATTTGTTGCATCGCGAAAATTGGAATTTGAGATGCTGTCCCTGATAGATTCAGTATTAGCGAGAGAAGTATTACCGCTCACCAACGGTCAATACCTATCTGTGCTCATTCCTCTCCTTCTCGTGGTGATTATCCTTATTAGCCCCTACCGGGGAGTGGCCTTGGAGCCCGCGCGCTAACAAAAAGCGACCCGGACCTTCAACACCCCGCTCCTTACTGGAAGCGGGTTTTTTTTGTTTGAAAAGTTTTGGAAAACCAACGAATGAGCGAGACGAGAACAAAAAGATCAGATGCCATCACCAAAGGCCCAGCCAAGGCTCCGGCGCGGGCGATGTTGCGGGCTGCAGGATATGGTGACAAAGATTTTGCTCAGCCGATGGTGGCGGTCGTCAATACATGGTCGACAGTAACGCCGTGCAACATGCATCTGGCGGATCTGGCAGAACCAGTTCGCGCGGGGGTCCGCGCGGGCGGCTCCACGCCCATCGATTTCAACACCATTGTTGTTTCTGACGGTATCACCATGGGCGGCGAGGGGATGCGTGCATCGTTGATCTCTCGTGAGGTGATTGCAGATTCGATAGAACTCGTTGTGCGCGGGCACTCCCTTGATGCGGCTATCATTTTAGTGGGCTGTGACAAAACCTTGCCTGCTGCGGCCATGGCGTTGGCGCGTATGGATGTTCCGGGTGTCATCTTTTATGGCGGGACCATCATGCCGGGGCGTTGCAATGGGCGTGATCTCTCGATCCAGGATGTGTTTGAGGCGGTTGGCGCCCATGCCAGCGGCGATATTTCTGATGGTGAGCTTGACGAAATTGAACGCAGCGCTTGTCCGGGAGCTGGCGCCTGTGGCGGGCAGTTTACTGCAAACACCATGGCTATGGCGCTTGCGTTTCTTGGTCTTGCACCTATGGGTGCGGGGGATCCGCCAGCCATAGACGGCGCCAAAGAAATACAAGCAACCCGTTGCGGCAAGCTTGCGGCGGAATTAGCGCATAGCAGAGTTGGCGCGCGCCAGTTCGTTACCGAGGCGTCACTTAAGAACGCGGCAACGGCGGTTGTGGCAAGTGGCGGTTCTACCAATGCGGTTTTGCACTTTGCGGCAATTGCAGCGGAGGCCGGTGTTCCGTTCTCCATTGATCTTTTTGATGAACTTTCCCGCGTGACGCCGGTGATTACAGATTTGAAGCCGGGCGGTCAGTTTCTAGCCAAAGATCTCTATGAAGCGGGCGGCATGGGATTGTTCGGTAAGCGATTGATGGATGCTGGGCATTTCACCGATACCCCAACCGTCAGTGGGCGGACACTATTCGAAGAGTTGAGCGATGCCGTGGAGACGCCAGGACAGAAAGTCATACGCAGCGTTGATAATCCGGTGAAGAAAACTGGCGGCTTGCGCATTCTTTATGGCGATCTGGCGCCGGAAGGCGCGGTCCTTAAAACCGCCGGCTATAGTGATGGCTCATTCTCGGGCCGTGCGCGGGTCTTCGACGGTGAGGAAGCCGCGTTCAAGGCTGTTTCCAAAAACGAGATCAAAGCAGGTGACGTGGTGGTCATCCGCCATGAGGGCCCAAAGGGCGGCCCCGGCATGCGCGAAATGCTGGCGGTTACCGCAGCGGTCGCAGGACAGGGATTAGCCGGGAAAGTTGCGCTCATCACCGATGGACGGTTCTCGGGCGCATCGCACGGTTTTGTCATCGGGCATGTGGCGCCGGAAGCCGCCAATGGTGGTCCCATTGCGCTTGTCGAAAATGGCGATCTCATCCGCATCAACGCAGAAGACCGTCGCATTGACGCAGACATAGATTGGGATGCGCGTCGCGCAGCATTTGTCCCACGCGCGCCGAACCGCATGGGCGGCGCTTTTGATAAATATGCACGGCTAGTTTCTTCAGCCTCGAAGGGCGCCGTCACAATCGAACACTCAACAGAACACCACGGGAATACATAATGAAAGTCTATACGGATAATGACGCCAACCCCGCCACCATGAGAGAAGGGCCGGTTGCGATTATTGGCTATGGCAGCCAGGGGCGTGCTCACGCATTGAATTTAAAAAATTCCGGCTGTGATGTAATCGTTGGCGTGCGCAAGGGCGGCGCCGGGGCGCAAAAAGCAACGGCGGACGGACTGGAGGTCGCCAGCATTAAAGATGCGGCCCATGCGGCAAAAGTCATCGCCATGTTGACGCCGGATATGAGCCACGAAGCAATCTATAAAGAAGACATTGCCCCGGTTTTGAGTGACGGTGATGCGCTTTCTTTCGCCCACGGATTTACGATTCTTTATGGCCGCGTAGAGCCGCCAAAAAATATCGATGTGATTATGGTGGCCCCAAAAGGGCCCGGCGACCTTGTGCGCCGTGAATATGAACGCGGGCGAGGTGTGCCTTGTCTCTTTGCTGTGCATCAGGATGCGACGGGCCGCGCCAAGGAACGCGCACTTTCTTATGCGAGCTTGATCGGCGGCACGACTGCGGGCGCGCTTGAGACAACTTTTAAGGAAGAAACAGAAACGGATCTGTTTGGTGAGCAGGCGGTGCTTTGCGGCGGCGCCACGGAGTTGGTGCTTGCCGGGTTCGAAACATTGACCGAGGCTGGCTATCGCCCGGAGATTGCCTATTACGAATGTTTGCATGAGCTGAAGCTTATCGTCGATCTTCTCTATGAGGGCGGCTTGGCGAAAATGCATGAATTTATTTCCGAGACAGCGATCTATGGAGATCTGATTTCCGGTCCGCGTGTGATCAATGATGAGACGCGTCAGCGTATGCGCGAAGTCTTGTCCGATATTCAGTCCGGCGCTTTTGCAAAGGCCTGGGTTTTGGAAAACCAGGCGGGCAAACCGCAATACGGCAAGCTTTTGGAAGCGGATCTCAACCACCCAATCGAGAAAATCGGCACAGACCTGCGCGAGCGTATGGCGTGGTTGCAATCCGGCGCCAACACCAAAGAAAACTGAGACCAAAATGACCGTGCAGATAGTTGAGGACAGACCCATAGCGGAGGCGATGCAGCAGGTGAAAAAACCGGGTGCGGAGCTCTTGCTGGACGCGTTGGAAGAGCAGGGTGTCGAAGTGATTTTCGGCTATCCGGGTGGGGCCGTCCTGCCAATCTATGATGCGTTGTTCAATCGTGGCACAATCAAACATATCATGGTGCGCCATGAGCAAGGCGCCGTCCATGCGGCCGAAGGCTATGCGCGATCTACGGGTAAAGTTGGCGTTGTGCTTGTGACCTCTGGTCCGGGCGCCACAAATGCGGTGACAGGTCTGACGGATGCGTTGCTTGATTCAATTCCCATTATTTGCATCACCGGGCAGGTCGCCCGCGCTTTGATTGGTACTGATGCATTCCAGGAATGCGACACGATTGGCATCACCGCGCTCATGCACCAAGCATAATTATTTGGTTGAGTCGGTCGAGAAACTACCAATGCTGGTGCACGAGGCGTTTCATATAGCGCGCAATGGCCGTCCTGGCCCGGTCCTTGTTGATATCCCGAAAGATGTGCAGTTTGAGGAGGGGTATTACACACGACGCGCAGATGCAAAAAAACGCAATTGTATTGTGCTGCCAGACATCAACCAGTCTGAGATTGAACAGGCGGTTGATCTTATGTGTCATGCACGCCGGCCGGTGTTTTATACGGGTGGCGGCGTTATCAATGCGGGCGCCAGCAATGTGTTGCGGGCGCTGGCGCGCGAGACCGGATATCCGGTGACCTCGACCTTGATGGGATTGGGCGCGTTTCCCGCATCCGATCCGCAATGGCTCGGTATGCTGGGTATGCATGGCAGCGCCGAGGCAAACAGCGCCATGCATGATTGTGATTTGATGATCGCGATTGGCGCCCGTTTTGATGATC
>JAADIH010000283.1 GCA_013151435.1 Alphaproteobacteria bacterium | reverse complement strand
CATGGGAGAATCTACGGAAACAGCCCAATTCAGGCCTGCGGCTGAGTAAGTCGCTTGCCTGGATGGTGCTCAATTCAGGGAGAGCGCCGCAAACTGACGCCGCCGTGAGGGTTCTGGAAAGTTCCCTCGCGGCGGCGTTTTTGCACGCGGTTTAGTTAAGGCTTGTTGGATAGATTCATCGCGTCACGAATTCGAACGGCGGTGTCAGGAAAGTCAGTGAAGAGGCCGTCAACGCCGGAGTGATAAGCCAGCATCAGTTCAAATTCGATTGCAGAGTTTGCATCGTGTGCTGCACGATTTAGTACTCCCAGCTTGGGATCGCCATCAGATTTAAGGTCGTCATACATTCTGCCCCTTTCCACATCCGGAGTGTCATCGCGATATGTCCATGGGTGCACTGATATATTAAGGGCATGTGCTTCAGCGACGAATCCGGGTGATAACATTTTATCGTTGAGGACGAGCGTCTTTGGCGGACCAACTACATCGGCATATTCAGAAATATCCGCAAGCGGAATATTAGGCCCGGCGCCGGGTGTTTCTTCCAGAATCAATTGCACTAGCTTTGCATCAGTTTTGCCTTTCAGGCGCTTTAATATCGACGCTTCAAAAGACTGAATAAAAACCGGCCCCACATCGAAACCATCAAGCGCCGTCAATAAAGGTGCTTCGAAATTATGGCCGATGCTTTCAAAAAACCCTGGGTGCTTAGTTTCTGGATACACCCCAACGGGTCGTCCAGCCTCTTTGGCTTTTGTCGTTACCAGCGTCAAAATTTCATCAAAGGTCGGGATTTCATAAAGACCATCCCATAGCTTGGACCGACTTTCACGGGGTTGGCGCGCCCGCAAGGTTTTTACCTCCGCAAGGGTGAAATCTTCGATCCACCAATCTTCGCGGGCCTCACCTTCACTTTGTTCGTAATAGCTGTCGCTACGTTTGCGGGCGGTGAATTCCGGATGCTCCGCAACATCGGTTGTTGTGGACAAATAACGGTCATGCCGGACGACAAGAACCCCATCCCTGGTGAATACGAGATCAGGCTCGACCACATCGGCGCCTTGATCGATCGCCAGTGCATATCCTTCAAGAGTGTGTTCGGGCAGATAACCGCTGGCGCCGCGATGAGCGATAATCAGCGGTGGGTTACCATCTAAAGTGTTCCACATATGCTGTGCCTGTTGCTGTGATGGGGCGCAGGCCGTCATGGCACCCGCTACCAAGGTGCACATGATGAATGTCATTGCCTTCAAGGCATAGCCCTCCCCGGGCGGCGATTTACCGAGAGATTATTCGTAATTTTGCAGCATGTCAGCTTTTATTGTGTCTAACCTGTCACCGTCGTCGGCGCCGTTGGTCATCAGGTCTGCCGTGGGGGCGTTGTGGCGGCTTTCCTACTGCGTGCTCCGGTGGAGGTGGAATGAACGACGCCATTTTAATTTTTTCAAAGTCTTTTGCAAAAGCCGCGGCGCGTTTCATTGCATCGGGTGTTAGCGTTGCATCAAGGTGGTTGAGTGTAACAGGTGAGACGGGCGGTAGATCAAAAAGATTTCGTGCGGGATTACCTTTGTATAAAATAGCCCAGCCCATGGCTTCTTCTGCATTCTTCTGATTGTGGCTGGCATCATCATGTGCATCAACTCCGCTTAAAAGTTGCGCCAATTTTAGTTGCGCGCGCGCATTGCCGGCCCAGGCAGCGCGGCGTAACCACAAGAGTGATTCCTCACGAAACAGTGCCGTTTCAGTTGCGTTGGTGCTATCAATCTGTAGCAGGCATGCGCCGAGTTCATATTGCGCGATGGCGTAGCCGTCACCGAAACTGGAAACCACGCGATAGGCCGGAATGGCGCTGGCGCAGCCTTTTTCCGCTTGTGTGCTTCGCGCTGCCGCCAGCAATCGCCCGGGTTGTTGGAGGCCCGGCGGCGGGCCGCTTTCTTGCTGCGGACTATGTCCCGAGGCGCAAGCCGTTAATCCTAATAGTACAATGACCAGTATAGCAGCGCGAGGTGGCTTCATGGGGGTTCTCTTCCGGAAAAATAAGGTTGATCGACTGTAACGTGATGGAGCGGAAATTCCGTCGAAAATGGTTTCGCAAAGGCGGCGTCGGGTTTGGGTGGCTGGCGGCTCATGATTAGCGATGAGAGGCGTCAAATTGCAGCTGCCGGTTGCTTGAGATATTGAGAAGAAAGGCTTGATTGATGAGTGTAGCACATCTTTCAGCCCAAATGCGGTGACTGGAAAAGCGTCCAACGGCTTAGATTATCGTCATTCGGGCCAGTTTTTCAATGGATGCGCCGTTTCTATGGGCGAATCCAGCTTGCCGGGTGGGCTTCGATAATTTATCCTCTCTTCTGGTGGGGAGGCGACCATGGGACCAAAGACAGCAATAAGAATAGTACTGGGAGCGGGCGGCGCCATCTCGGCGGCAGCGTTGATTTTGATCGTTGCCTCTTCTGCTGTTGGGCAAATAGCGCCGCGCATTGAGCCGCGCCCGGATATTTTAAGTAGTGATATAGGGCGCACTGAACAGGTGCTTGTCGCGACTCAGGATGAAACGTCTTCCAGAACTATCGACTTTGAAAATGTACAGGGCCGCCAGGTCGGTGTTGGCATTGAGCTGCGTGACCAATTTGAAAAAACCCATGGGTTGAGCTTTGCGCGCGGCGCCAGTGTGCATTTCTGTGCGCGCGTGACTGATGATGTCAATGCATCGCTTTGCCCTTACCCTCGTGCTGCAAGTGGCCAGCGCGTTGCGGCCCATGATGTTCGCACTGGCGGGTCGGCGATGGTGATGAATTTCTCCAGACCGATTGAAGCGATTTTTATGCGGATTAACCCGACAGGTGGAAAGCTTGACGAGGTTTTTGTCGCTGAGTTGGTTGGCAGTGATGCTCGCGGTAATAAAATCGTTGATGAAACCATCCGCTTCAATTGGTTCCAGGACGCTTTTACCTGGCCCACATCTGTTGGATTTGAAACGGATGGCGCGCAAATTTCACGTGTGACGGTGATGCTGCGGCGCGTTTCGCAAAATAATCAGCCGGTAAGATTCCTAATTGATGATCTATCGCTGCTCTATTCACCGGAACAAAACCTATCGCCGGTGATGGCCGAATTGGAGGCGCAACTAAACCCCGTCAATGTGAGAGATCCAGAGATTATCGAGACCCAAAGAGGTGACGTGGCAAATGACACGCCGCCTTATTTCCCAGTGGCGACACGCATTCGAACGCGTATTGATTGGGAGGCGGCTGAAGCGGCGGTGATCGCGCAAAATGCGCGCGGCCTAATTCCGGCGACGCTTTTCGATGAGGCTGATTTTGATCGCATGGCCTTGCCCGCATTGTTGCCTATCCGTTCGGATCGCCCGGTAGTGCTGATTGCGCAGCCCGTTGGCGATTCTTACGATGCTTTATATACTATTGATGGGCGGCGTTATGAACTCAGCGGCACACGTCTGGCGACGTTGATTGGAGCGGCTAGTGATGCGCCCGGTGTAACATCAAATCTTATGATTTCTGGCTACGAAGAAGCGATCGAGGCGAGTTTTTCTATTTA
>JAADIH010000096.1 GCA_013151435.1 Alphaproteobacteria bacterium | reverse complement strand
CCCTTAACACCTCAACCCCCGTCTTGCTGTCCAAGGCGCCCGTCGGCTCATCGCAGAAGAGTACGGTAGGATTTTTCACAATCGCGCGCGCAACGGCGACGCGTTGTTGTTCGCCACCGGACAGCTCAGAAGGAAAGTGACTGGCGCGCGTTTTAAGACCGACCATCTCCAGTGCGTCTTCGGCCGGCATCGGGTTTTGTGCAATCTCCGAAACGAGCTCAACATTTTCACGCGCCGTCAAGCTTGGCATTAGATTATAAAACTGAAAAACAAAACCGACATGACGCCGTCGATAGGCAGTCAGGCCTCGGTCATTCATTGCGGTCAATTCTTCCCCCCGAAAGAAGGCTGTTCCGCTCGTCGCCCTGTCAATACCGCCGAGAATATTCAGCAAGGTTGATTTTCCGCTTCCAGAAGGCCCCAGCAAGACAACCAGTTCACCATTGGGGATTTCCAGATCCACACCGCGCAGGGCATGAACAGCCGCAGGGCCTGAACCATATACTTTTGAAATGCCATGCGTAAGAAAGGCTGCAATATGAGGGTTGGGCGCTTCGTTAAGTCTTTGTGGTTGGCCGGATAAGTTCATCGGTGACCCTCATTGTGCGGCAGTGGTTCATTCTAGTTTGCCCTAAAACTCTATGCAAATTGGACCTTTGTGCAGTTGACCTAGCTCAATGCTCAGACCCCTAGGGTCGGTTATCGATATCCCACCACCCTTATCCAATAGTAAGACTGGTCTGGCGGCTGTTAGTCTGCGGCAATATGGAGGGCAAGATGAATCAAGACGAACGCATTCGAAATGACATTCAGGAAGAAATCGCTTGGGGTCCACGTGTTAAATCAACTGATATTCGCGTCACGTGTAAAGACGGTGCGGTTCGCCTGACTGGTTCCGTTGCTTCCTATTCGGAACAGCTAGCCTCAGAAAATGCCGCAAAGCGCGTTAAGGGTGTTCATGCGATTGCCGAGGATATAGTGTTCAAGCTCCCCTCCGACAATGTCGAAACCGATGAGAGCATAGCGGAACAGATCTCCAACTTTATGAAATGGAATACTATGGTTCCCGTTCCAGATGGGCAGGCGGAAGTGCGTAATGGGTTTGTAACGCTGACCGGCGAAGTCGATTGGAACTTTGAGCGAGAAACCATCAAGAACCAAATCACGCATCTCAGCGGTGTGAGAGGTATCGATAATAGCATCAATTTACAAAGCTGCTTACAAAGCCGCGTTTCCGAAAAAGATGTTTCAAAGAGCATCACGCGAGCATTGCATTGTAACGCGGATTTGGAACGATCTAAAATAGATGTCTTCGTAGATGGCGGCAAGGTTGTTATTATAGGCAAGGTGAAGGCGTTCTATGAAAAGAAAGTCATTGAGGATGCAGTATGGGCGGCGCCAAGTGTAATGCAAGTTGTTGATCGCCTACGTGTGAATTAAAGAAATCGAGAGGAGAAAAAAGATGCGTGTGAGTGAAGTCATGACCGCCGGTATTCGGATAGCTGAGCCCGGTGAATATATCCCGCATGCGGCAAAGAAAATGAGAAGTCAGAATATCGGCGCATTGCCTGTCGTCGAAAGGGGAGAATTAATCGGCATGCTTACTGATCGAGACATTGTGATCAGAGCGGTTGGCGCCCAAAAAGATCCGGCGACAATGAAGGTCCGCGAAATCATGTCGGATGAATGTTTCTGGTGCCTGGAAAACGAAGATCTGGAGGACGCTGTCCGTATCATGGAGCAAAATCAAGTTCGACGGCTTCCGGTTATGAACGACAATAAGGACGTGGTCGGCATGTTGAGTATTGAAGATGTGGCTGTGCACGCGCCCGCCTCGTTGGTTGGGGAGGTGCTTAAGGCGGTTGCGATCTCAAAAAGCGGATCAAAAACAAGTTGATTTTGATCAAGGAGGGCGCGGCGAGTTACGTGTCTTCCGCATCATCTGGAACCGATATAGAATTGAGTGCGATGACCGTCGTAAAAAGCATCAAAACAGTTTCTAAGCGGAAGCAATCATCTGTGAGTAAGATTGCTGACGATGAGCGTAAATCCGTCCATCATTTGCCACCGCTTAAGAAATGCTCCGCTGCTCCGCCGGTTGGCCTGCCGGGCGTCCGGCAACCCTGGACCCCCGATTCATTAGAATCAACGGCAATTGTCGCTATCATGGACCGCACAACGTATGTCGCTATGAGCCGGTTCACTGCAGACGCCCGCATTCACGGGGTTGGCTATTTGGGCGGTGCCTTGCTTGGCATTGCCGCCGCAGCAATGGCGCGTGCGGGTGACGAGCGCTTCGGAACGCTCACTTTTCTGGCGTCTCAGTTCGACTTTAGTGAAGTGGGCGAGTTGATGCTTTTCATCAATGAAAGCCAAGTGACGTTTCTCGAAGATGTCATGTGGGAGCAAGGCCATCTCGATACCAAACAAATGGTCGGCGCGTTTCAGATGTTGCGATCAAATGATCTTATCTGGTCACGGGTCGAACATGACTATTTGATGGGGGAGCGTCGGCCCATGTTTGATTTGGTGGCGTGGAACGCCGACGCGACGCGCATGCCTTATAAGATGCATTCGGACTATCTTCGTCAACTCTTCTTAAGCAACGATCTTGCGGAAGGTCGTTATCTGGTCGTGGGGCGTCCTGTGGCTATACCAGACATTAGCATGCCAATCTTCTCTGTGGCGACTACGCATGATCACGTCGCGCCTTGGCTATCCGTTTTTAAGATCCATTTGCTCGCTGATTCTGAAGTAACGTTCTTGCTGACCAATGGCGGCCATAACGCCGGTATTGTCAGTGAACCTGGGCGTAAACGGTGCAAATACCGAATTCGAACGATGCTCCCGAGCGATAAGTATGTCGATCCGGACCTGTGGGTTGAAGAGACTGAGGAAATTGAGGGGTCTTGGTGGTTGGCGTGGCAAGAATGGATTGATGAGCGCTCCAGCGGAATGGTAAGCCCACCCCAAGCGAAGTGGATTGAAAAAAATGCGAGTGATAGCGCATCCCAAGGCGGGGAGATGACATCGGCGCTGGGCGCTTATGTGCTGATGCAGTGAGCGAAAGCATTGGCTGTGCTGGCTTCCATAGTGATTTAAGCCGCAAACTTCATTTACAGTTGCGGAAAAAAGAAAGCACTCATTCTAAGCAAGAATGCTTGGGAGATTTGGAATATACGCTTACTAATTCCCCTACCTATATTGCTGCGGAATATAAAATTATGAACGGTATTGTCCATGACGATGATTGAAAATCATACTTATGATGAAATTCAAATCGGCGATAAAGCCTCAATCATTCGTATTCTAACGGAAAAAGATATCGCTCTTTTTGCAGCGATGTCTGGTGATGTTAATCCAGTACATCTTGACGAAGAATACGCCCGTTCATCGTTGTTTCATGACCTTATCGGGCATGGCATGTGGAGCGGCGCCTTGATTTCCACAGTGTTGGGAACGCAGCTGCCTGGCCCTGGGGCGCAATCTATCTGTCACAGACCCTGAAATTCAGGGAGCCGGTTAAAATCGGCGATAAAATTAAGGTAGAAGTTTGCGTTCGCGAGAAGGCAGACGGCGGGCGCGTCATTTTTGATTGTCAGTGTCGCAACCAGCACGATGCGGTCGTGATCTCAGGAGAGGCGGTGGTGCTTGCGCCTTCGAAGAAAGTAAAACGGCCGATGACGGAGCTGCCGCGCGCCTATCTTTACGAGCGCGGTGACCGGTTAAAGGCGTTTATCAAGACGGCGCATACGCATCCGCCGATCCGCACTGGTATTGTGCATGCCGTCAATAAGATATCCCTTGAAGGGGTGGCGGCGTCAATGGAGGCGAATTTGATAGCGCCCATTTTGATCGGGCCGAGAGCCAGGATAGAGGCAGCGGCAAATGAGGCGGGTTTTGATCTGCAGGGGGTAGAAATTGTTGATACACCGCACAGTCACGCCGCGGCGGCAAAGGCCGTCGCCATGGCGCGCGAAGGAAGGCTCGACGCGCTGATGAAAGGCGCGCTTCATACGGATGAAATTATGTCGGAGGTAGTATCGACAGAACACGGTCTTCGCACGGAACGGCGCGTAAGCCACACCTATGTAATGGATACACCGGCTTATGAAAAACTCCTCTTTATCACTGATGCAGCAATCAATATTTCACCCGATCTCGATGCAAAACGCGATCTCATTCAAAATGCGATTGATCTTGCGCGCGCACTCGGCGTTGATGAGCCCAAAGTCGCGATTCTTTCGGCGGTTGAGACCGTCGATCCCAAACTGCAGTCGACGGTAGATGCAGCGGCGCTATGCAAGATGGCGGACCGCGGTCAGATCACCGGCGGCGTGCTCGACGGCCCTCTGGCGTTCGATAATGCGATTTCACCCCAAGCAGCGCAAACTAAAGGCATCAACTCACCTGTCGCAGGGCATGCGGACATCCTCCTCGTTCCCAATCTTGAAGCGGGGAATATGCTCGCCAAACAGCTTGATTATCTTGGCGGCGCTGTCGCGGCAGGCATTGTCCTCGGGGCGCGTATTCCGATTATTCTAACCAGCCGTGCTGAGGGAAAACTCCCGCGCGTCGCCTCCAGTGCTGTCGCCAAGCTCTATCATTATAATCGGATTGGCCTGATGCAATGACCGCGGTGATCGTCACACTCAACGCCGGATCTTCCAGCATAAAATTTGCGACCTTTTCGATTTATGGGGATGCACTCAACCCGGAACCAGAATTTAAAGGGCAGATCGCCGGGATTGACGGCGATCCTTTTATGGAAATCACGGTGGGCAAGGATCAAAGCCGAAAGGAGCGGTTGTGTAAGGAAATAGTCAGCGATCATGGGGCGGCGTTGGACTATCTGCTAAATACGATTGATGAAAGACTGGGAACTTATCAGCTATCCGGCGTTGGCCATCGTGTTGTTCATGGTGGCGCAAAGTTTTCAGCGCCGCAAATATTAACGAATGAAACGATTACTCAGCTGGAAAAATTTATCCCGCTCGCACCCGGCCATCAGCCGCATAATTTAAATGGCGTTAAAGCGGCGCAAAAGCGATGGCCGGAGGCGCGTCAGGTCGCTTGTTTCGACACTGCCTTTCAACGCAGACAAAGGCCGCAGAACAATTCGCCTTACCATACACGATGACCGAAGAGGGCATTATCCGTTATGGATTTCATGGCTTGTCCTATGAATATATTGCAAGTGTAGCGCCAGAGATCATGGCCAAAGCGCCACACCGGCGGGTGATTGTTGCGCATCTCGGTGCGGGCGCCAGCATGTGCGCGCTCATGGATAGAAAGAGCATCGCGACAACGATGGGCTTCACCGCGCTTGATGGTTTGCCTATGGGCACGCGCTGCGGGGATATTGATCCTGGCGTGCTGCTGTACTTGTTACAGGAAAAGGGGATGAGCGCTTCGGACCTTGCCGAATGTCTCTACGAGAAATCAGGCTTGCTCGGAATATCGGGCATAAGCAGTGATATGCGCATACTTCAAGAAAGCGATGATCCTCGCGCCATAGATGCAATAGACTATTTCGTTCACCGATCAGTTCGTGAGATTGGTTCGCTTGCAGCCGCGCTTGGCGGGGTTGACGCCCTCGTTTTTACGGCCGGGATAGGCGAGAATTCTCCTTTTATCCGCAAACAGATTCTCACCGGCTGCCGCTGGCTTGGGTTTGAAGTCGATGATCATGCCAATGCGATAAATGCCGGATGCATTACGCTAAACGACAATGGGCCCTCGGGCTGGGTCATCCGAACCAACGAAGAACTGATTATAGCGCAGCATACGTTTCACATCGACGAACCAGTATAATTTTCGTTCGTACAGGATTTACTCTGTGGCTGCCTTTTTTTGTTCAGAGCGTTGCTGATCGGGCGTAAGAGTTTCTTTCGCCATATTTGCGGCAAGATGAAGGACTTTTGAGGCTTCATCTGCATATTCGCGAATGGCGCTTTCTACAAATTCCGCTTGCGTATGTAAGGCTTCTTCGCCAGTTTTTGATGCCATGATCGTCTTGGCAGTTTCAATATCATTCTTGATACGTGCATTGACGAATTCCATCATCTCCTGATTGAGTTTCGTTGCGCCATTGAAATAGGCCCGCGCAGCGCGAGTCGCCAATTCCATATTTTGATTGCCGACCATACTAAATTCAGCCGGATTAAAAATCGGAAAAGGACTGTCTTTTCCTTCTATTGGCTTTCTAGAATCTCCAGAAACTTTTCCCACCATCACCACGTCCTCCTGTTCCAAATAAATGTCAGTTGGTTTTATTTTAGGAGGGGCGTCCAGCATGTGTAATTGATCAAAATCAATTTCCTTGATGCGTACCCATTATGCGTTGATCCGTATCAATGGATTCGGGGGTGTTTAGCTTTAGTCATGTCCCATGAAAAGGAGTTCGCTTGGATGACATATAAACTAATTATGACGCCATATCTCACATCCCGTTCCGGGCAATGTGGATTTGATGCTGGGGTAGTCATCGCCAAACGCTTTAAGGCGCATCTGGATGTTGTACATATGCGTCGGCGTCTCTCGGTCCCGGCTAGTGGTTATTACCCAATTGCCGAAACTTATATCGAAGAAAACTTTGATGCTCTAATGGCGTCGGAGAAACAATTGGCATCGGACCTTAAACATCTTTTCAAAGATCAATGCGTAAAACAGTCAATCGATATTCTTGAGGCAGCCAACCATACGGATGACAAGGGCGCAACCGCGTCATGGAGCGATCTCACTGCCAATTATCTATACGACCTTGCTGCAAGAGCGCGGATTACTGATCTCATTTGCATGGCGAGGCCGGGTGCGGATATGCCCGGTAATGAAATTGATCTCATTACAGAAATCATTTTTCAATCCGGTCGACCGACATTGATTGTTGGTGATGACGCCATGACAAAATTTCCGGAAACGATAGCCGTAGCGTGGAACGGTGGCCGTGAAGCAGCGCGTGCGCTGGATGCAGCACTGCCGATTCTCAAACAGGCGCAACAGGTTTTCGTAACAACCATCGGGAAACCCGCATGGGCTTGCGAGCCGTCAGAGAAAGCGGTTGCCTATTTGAGGCTTCATGGGATCAATGCACTATGCTCGCATCCGCAATTGAAAAAGCACGAAAAGGCGGAGGCGGTTTTTCTCGAACATGCAAAAGAACGAGAGGCGGAGTTGATCGTGATGGGCGCCTACTCGCATAGTCGCTGGCGAGAAGTGGTTCTAGGTGGCTTTACGCGCCATATGCTGCGTAATTCCGACATTCCTTTGTTGATGGCGCACTAACGCAACCATCAGTAGAGAGTTGATATGGTCTGTGATTCTCAAACTGAGATAGTCGAATTCCTGTCTGCGCCGAAGAATTATGGCGGCGCAGCTGTTCAGCGCATCGACACTCACCTTTCGCACGTCTTCCTTGTCGGCGCCCGCGTTTACAAGATCAAGCGCGCCATACGGTATGATTTTGTCAATTTCTCCACGGTCGATTTACGCAAGCGAGCCTGTGAAAACGAAGTTAAGGTCAATCGTCGCACAGCGCCAGAAATGTATCTGGGTATTGTTCCGCTCTATTGCGACGAAAATGGCGTTAGCTGGGAGGGAAGGG
>JAADIH010000097.1 GCA_013151435.1 Alphaproteobacteria bacterium | reverse complement strand
GTGACGAAACCCCGATGGCGCAGCCACGTGTTATGTAACCATGAGATTGCCTCTGATGGAAGGGCGATCTGGCTGTTGCTGTCCCATAGCGGAGGCCAGATCGGCCGGGATCACAGTTACTGGCGCTGGCGGTCTGTACCCCAATGATGAGTGCGGACGGATTGTATTGTAATGTTTACGCCACATTTCAATGATAATTTCCGCCTCCAGCAAACTATTGAATAGTTCTACGTTCAGGCACTCATCACGTAATCGGCCATTGAATGATTCATTGTAGCCATTTTCCCATGGCGATCCCGGTTCTATATACAGCGTCTTCACGCCGAGTTTGCCGAGCCATTTACGCAACGCCTTTGCCCGGAACTCACTTCCGTTGTCGCTTCTAATATGATCAGGAACGCCGCGCTTGACCATCAGCTCAGCCAACACAGCAAGTACATCCTGATTGTTCAAACGCCGCTGCACCTTGATCGCCAGGCACTCCCGGGTGAACTCGTCGATCACCGTGAGCATGCGGAACTTGCGCCCGTCACGGGTTTTGTCCTGGACAAAATCATAAGCCCATACGTGATTGCGATGTTGCGGGCGAAGCCGAATGCACGACCCATCGTTCAGCCACAAGCGACTGCGTTTTGGCTGTTTTATAGGTACTTTGAGGCCCTCACGCTTCCAGATACGCGCCACACGTTTGTGGTTCACATGCCAACCGTCAGCTCTCAACAATGCGGTGATCCGCTTGTAACCGTAGCGACCGTATATGCTTGCCAGTTCGATGATCGCAAAGGTCAGCGCATCGTCATCGTCAGCACGTTTTGGTTTACGCCACTGCGTTGAGCGGTGCTGATGAAGAAGGCGGCAGGCCCGGCGCTCAGAGACGCCAGGCATGTCGCATGCATGTTCAATGAACTCACGCTTGCGCGAGGGCCCTACCAGTTTCCCTCCGCAGCTTCCTTCAAAATTGCCTTGTCGAGTTCAGCATCGGCGAGAAGCCGCTTCAGCCGACCATTTTCTTTCTCGAGGTCTTTCAGCTTTTTTGCCTGCTCGACTTTCATACCGCCATATTCCTTGCGCCATCGATAATACGTGATTTTGTTCACGCCCAGCCGACGGATCACTTCACCAACTGTAATCCCTTCAGCCAGATAAACCTCAGCCTCACGCAACTTCGATATGATTTCTTCGGGGGGGAATATCTTTTCCCTGACATCGCTAATCTCCTTTGAATAAGCCAGTTGTACTACTTCAACGTGGCTGCGTTCAAAGGGGTTGGGTCAAATGGTAAGCACAGAATCCTCTGCAGAAATAGTAACTTATCGCACCCATTGCGAACCGGCGACTTTCGAAGCTAGGAGTGTGGAGTATAACGCGGATGGGACAAGTAGAGGAGAGCATAATCGCTCGAACACTTATTGTTTTTATGCCGGTGATGCTGACATGTCTGAATATCGTGGAATCGATAAAAATAATCAGACCTATTATCATGGGGTAAGCGTCACCATCTGGGATAAAAATCGTGAGATAGGCAGAACTCTTTGGACTATGGTCGGCGCAGATGCTTACACTGATATTCATCTACTGTGGGAAGATGGCAAGCTGAGTTCTGAAGGTTTAGGCCATGAATCTAAGCGCTCTTTTTTGGAGCGCGCATCAACGGAATTTTATCCTGGTGGTGATTATAAGTTTGTGATGGATAGAAGTTATGACGGGTACGACTGGATTTCATCACGAAACACAATTGAATATCTTAAAACCCCGATGCTGCCACCTGACCTACCCTCTGAATGGGCTCCGCGCATTTCTTACGGAGTGCATTTCGTTAGCGAGGGGGGGGGGGTGATCATTCTCGATGGAAATGCCTGGGGTAAATTTATCGAGAATGAACAAGGAGAACCTATCGGGTTTATCTTCGCCTCGGTTGCACCAAAAAACGGGAGCTGGGTCTGGCGGACTCTCACTTGGACATTCAAGGATGGAATTGCAGATGTGATAGACGCGCCGTTGGAATAGAGCGATGGGTGAGAAGTATGGGGTGTATTTCGGAGTTAAGCACACGCCCACAGAAAATCTAGATGATGATCAGAGTTCTGGCAATGGCGAGTTAAGTGGAGGTGAAATTGAGGAGGATAGACCAGTAAATGCTGTCGTGGGATATAGTTACTTTTATCAGGCTAAGCAAATTCAATAACTTACAATCATCCGCCAGTTCGCAGTTTTATCGCTTATGGTCCGCCAATTACCTTTTAGCCTTCTTATTTTTCTTTGGCGGTTGAGGGCGCGTGAACACCCACTCGTCTTCGGATGATAGGGGTTTTGAAAACCTGTACCCACCCACAGAGAATTTTTTGAGATCTTCTGCTTTCTCGATGCGATTTTGGATTGCCCAACGCGCCATCATACCGCGCGCCTGTTTGACATAAATCATCATGGCGCGGGCTTTGCCATCTTTGATCTCTTTGAAATTGAACATGATGAAGGGCGCTTTTAGCACCTTGTGATCAATGCATTTGGCGTATTCGTTAGAAGCAAGGCAAACGATGGTTGGGTCTTTGTGGGTCTTTACAGATTTGTTGAGCTCGTTTGCGATGATCGGTAACCAATAATCAACCAACTTGGCGCCGCGTGGGTTTTTGAGACGTGAGCCCATTTCAAGGCGGTAAGGTTGTATCCCGTCAAGAGGGCGCAACAATCCGTAAAGGCCAGACAGAATACGCAAATGATCTTGTGCAAATTCCAGCTCTGCGGGCTTTAGGCTATTCGCGTCAAGACCGCGATACACGTCGCCAGCGAAGGTCAGGGCGGCCTGTTTGGCGCCGTTTATCCTGCCTGAGGTTTTGAGGGCCTGAAACCGTTCATAGTTGAGTTCCACCAGCTTGTCTGAAATCCCCATCATCCTTTTGAGATCAGATTTTTTTAGTTTTTGTGCGATCTCGGTGATTTCGGTGAGATTCTTTGATAGTACTGGCTTGGTCGCTTTTGGGGCGTCGGGGGCTTCCTCAAAATTCATCATTTTCGCTGGCGACAATAACATCAGCATAAGTCTTATATCCCTTCGTTAAAGCATCTTCCCCGGATTCATTATATTCTTTGGGTCAAGCGCGTTTTTAATAGTGCGCATCATATTAAGTTCAACAACGCTCTTTCTTTCTGCAAGCGCGTGGCGGCGGTGGCGGCCAATGCCGTGTTCAGCCGATATCGATCCCTCAAAGCTATCAATCACATCATAAACTGCATTTTCGATTTGGTTGCGTTTGTCATCAAGCGCATGTTTGTCGGCGCCTTCAGCTGCAATAATGTCATAATGAATATTGCCGTCGCCCACATGGCCAAAGGCGACCACGCGGGCGCCAGGCACGATGCGCTCGATCTCAAGGCCTGCCTTGTGGAGAAAATCCGGGATGTCGCTGGTGGCGACAGAGACATCGTGGCGTGCGCCGAGGCCCTCGCCGTTAATTGCCTCTGAGATTGAATGACGAATGCGCCATAACATTGCCGTTTGCCGGTCATTATCGGCGAAGACGGCGTCATTGATGAGGCCTTGGTCCAGTGCATCGGCAAGCACGCGCTCCACGGTCTCACGCAAGCCCGTATTCTGCCCAGACGAAAACTCTGTGAGCACATAAAAGGGATGGGTCGCCGATAATGGATCACGCGTATCAGGGATATGTTTCAATACAAGGTCAACACAAAGCCGTGACATCAACTCAAAACTTGCGACGTCGCCACCGGTGGCGCCTTGCGCATGAGAGAGGAGGGCGACCGCCTTTTCAGCGCTCTCAACACCTGCGCATATCGTAACGGTTTCTTTCGGGCGCGGGAACAGCTTTAAAACGGCGCCGGTGACGACCCCGAGCGTACCCTCACCGCCTATCAGTAACTGTTTCAGATCATAGCCGGTATTATCTTTACGCAGACGTTTAAGTCCATGCCACACATCGCCATTGGGCAGAACCGCTTCGAGGCCGAGTACCAGGTCGCGCATATTGCCATAGCGCAGAACATTGACACCGCCGGCATTGGTGGAGATGACCCCGCCAATCTGGCACGAGCCTTCCGAGCCAATCGATAGTGGGAAAAGCCGGTCTTCGCTGATGGCGGCGTCTTGCGCCTCTGACAAAGTAACGCCCGCATCAACAGTCATGGTGTTGTTGAGTGGTTCAATTGCGCGGATGCTGCGCATGCGTTTCAGCGACAACAAGATTTCATTGCCAGACGGAATTTGTCCGCCGACCAGTCCGGTATTGCCTCCTTGGGGCGTGATAGCGATGTTTCGGTCATTACAGATTTTTACGATGGCGGCGACTTCCTTGGTCGAAGCAGGGGCGACAATCATTGCCGCTTCACCTGGCCATCGCCCGCGCCATTCGGATAAAAACGGCGCTTGGGCGTCGCCCTCAATAATCCCCTTTGGGCCTAGTGCCGTGCGGATAGCATCTAGCGCGTCTTTGGCTGGGGGTCGCCGCTCAATTGTGCTCATGACGTTATACCTGCTTCCTGCGGTCTAGGTATCGCCGGGGGAGGATGGGTTCAAGCCGTGAAGCCGCCGCGCTGACGTGATTTTTAGAGCCGATTGTCATGGTGGACGGATACCCGACTTGAAATTGTCCCTTTAGAGCTGCCATAAGATAGGTAGAATATGAGGGAAGCCATGATTCAAAAAGCCCGCTATCGTTTAGGGTGCGTGTTATTCGCAGTCATGATGGTTGCCGCTTGCGCGCAAGGTGAGCCGGACGCGACAGAACAAGATGCGGCGGC
>JAADIH010000207.1 GCA_013151435.1 Alphaproteobacteria bacterium | reverse complement strand
CGTTGAGCATTCGCCCGTGCGATCTCCACAAACTCTTTTGCACGGGTTTGCGCGGTATTGCGGGTGTCCTTGCTAAGCGCTGTCCCATTGATGAGGAGGGGGGCAAGGTCTTTCTCGGCAATGAGAGTATTCTGCCTGATGGTTTCGCGCATGGCTGCAAGTGAAGGGGTCGGCTGCATTTCATTCCTTTTTTGGCTTTTTGGGCCTATTATATCCAGATATGCGGTGATCCGCTTAGCCCTTTGCGGCCATCCTGTCATTTCAAAAATAGCGACCCAAAAGGCTTCTAAAAGATTCCGCATAGGGCGTGTTTGAGGGCGTGTGCAATCATTGGTCTTGGCGCTGCGTCGCACCATTGCGCTGGCGCCTCGCGAAGCCTACCTAATATCGCAACAATGACGTGAAATATCGGCCCTAACTGGGCCTGCCGCTTCAAGCCGAAAGGACCCACTTATGACTGAAGCCTATATTTATGACGCCGTCAGGACGCCCCGAGGTAAAGGCAAATCTGATGGGGCTCTCCACGAGATCACGCCCGTAGCCCTCGCGGCGACCCAAGTCCTCGAAGCGGTGCGCGACAGAAACGGTCTTGATGGCGGCGAGGTCGAAGATGTGGCTATGGGCTGCGTCTCTCCGGTGGGTGAGCAGGGGGCGGTCGTAACCCGCACTGCAGTCTTGAATGCTGGCTATCCCGAGACAACTTCTGGTATCCAGGTGAACCGGTTTTGTGCATCCGGTCTTGAAGCCGTCAATATTGCCGCCGCAAAAGTCAAAGCTGGCGAGGTCGATCTGGCCATCGGCGGCGGTGTGGAATCGATGTCACGCGTTCCCATGGGGTCCGATGGCGGCGCATGGCCCACAGACCCAACCACAGCTTTTAAAACCTATTTTGTACCTCAAGGGGTCTCGGCTGACCTGATTGCTACGAAATACGGATTTTCCCGGGATGATGTGGACGCATACGCCGTTGAGAGCCAGAAGCGCGCCGCGCAATCCTGGTCCGAGAAGCGTTTTGCAAAATCGATTGTCGCCGTCAAAGACGTCATGGGTGAATCGGTACTTGATCATGACGAAACCATTCGCGCCAATACCGACATGCAATCCCTTGGCGGGCTCAATCCGTCATTTGCCATGCTCGGCGAAAATTTTGGCTTCGACGCTGTAGCTATCCAAAAATATGCCGAATTTGAAAAGATCAATCATGTTCATCACGCAGGTAACTCGTCGGTGATTGTTGACGGCGCCGCTGCGGTGCTGATCGGCAACGAAGAGGCGGGCGAGAAAATCGGTGTGAAGCCGCGAGCCCGTATCCGCGCCATGGCGTCGATCGGGTCTGAGCCGACGATCATGCTGACGGGACCGGAATTTGCCGCCCAAAAAGCGCTGAAACGCGCTGGCATGGATAAGTCCGACATTGATATATGGGAGCTGAACGAGGCATTTGCTTCGGTCGTGTTGCGCTTCATGCAATCTCTCGACATCGATCACTCGGAAATCAACGTCAATGGCGGCGCGATTGCCATGGGGCATCCGCTTGGCGCCACCGGTGCGATGATTTTAGGAACCATGGTCGATGAGCTTGAGCGCTCCGGCAAAGAAACCGCGCTGATCACTCTGTGCATTGGCGCAGGCATGGGCACCGCAACAATCATTGAACGCGTTTAGTCGTCAACCATAATACGGGTAGAGAACAATGAGCTATACAACACTGAAAATTGATATCGATAGCGACGGCATTGCGCTGGTGACGATCGACCTTCCCGGAAAGTCGATGAATGTCTGGAATGGGGATCTGATCAAGGATTTCTCAAGCTGGGTGGATGATTTCTGCACCAATGACGAGATCAAAGGCGCGGTGATAACATCGGGAAAATCCTCTGGATTTCTCGCGGGCGCTGATCTCAACATGTTGGGCGGCGGCTCTACGGGGGGCAGCGCACCGGCATCAAAGAAAGACCTCTTTGAAGCGGCGTTCAACTTAAACCGTATGCTGCGTAAATTGGAGACCAGCGGGCATCCGGCAAAGGCGCTTCTCAAAGGCACGGCCCATGCAAAACCCGTAGCGGCGGCGGTGAACGGCCTTGCTCTTGGCGGCGGTCTGGAATTGGTGCTTGCCTGTCATTACCGTGTGGTTGCGGACAATCCGAAAATCCAACTTGGCGTCCCTGAGGTTCAGGTGGGGCTGCTTCCGGGCGGCGGTGGCACCCAGCGTTTGCCGCGCCTTGCCGGGCTTCAAAATGCAGCCATGCTGGCGACCCAAGGTCGGCCGATCGATCCCAATACGGCAAAAGGTCAGGGGATCATTCAGGACGTCGTGCCTATCGACGAAGTTGTCGCCAAAGCCAAAGAATGGGTAAAGGCCAATCCGAAAGTAACCCAACCCTGGGACAAAAAGGGCTTTAAGTTTCCCGGCGGCGGCGGCGCCATGGACCCACGCAGTGCGCAGTTCTTTATGGCGGCCAACGCCATGGGGCAACGCGAGACCAACCACAATTATCCAGCGGTTCAGTATATTCTTTCGTGCCTCTATGAGGGATCCATCGTGCCCATCGATACGGCGATCCGCATTGAGTCTAAGTATTTTGTGAAGCTCCTATCAAGTGCGCAAACCCGCAATATGATCCGTACGCTGTTTATTAACAAGCAGGCCGCTGAAAAGGGTGAGCAACGGCCAGAAGGTGTGCCGCCGTCCGTGATCAAAAAAGTCGGCGTGCTGGGCGCTGGCATGATGGGCGCTGGCATCGCTTATGTGACCGCCAAGGGAGGTATGGATGTAGTGCTGCTTGATCGCGATCAGGAATATGCGGAAAAGGGCAAAGCCTATTCCCAAAAGATCGTCGATAAAGGCGTCTCTCGCGGTAAGGTGACCAAAGAAAAAGGCGAGGCGCTGATCGCGCGGATTACGCCAACCACTGATTATAATGATTTGAAAGATGTGGATCTAATCATTGAGGCGGTGTTTGAAGATCCGGACGTAAAAGCTGATGTGATCAAGCGTACTGAAGCGGTGATCGGCAAGGACATTATTTTCGCCTCGAACACCTCCACCTTACCAATTACGGGGCTCGCCAAAAACTCCGAGCGCCCGGAACAGTTCATCGGTGTGCATTTCTTCTCACCCGTGGACAAAATGCCCTTGGTTGAAATTATTCCGGGCGATGCGTCCGGAGATCGCGCGCTGGCGACGGCACTCGACTATGTGCGCATGATCCGCAAAACCCCGATTGTCGTCAAAGACACACGCGGATTTTACACCAACCGCGTCGTCCCGCCTTATCTTGGCGAAGCGATGATCATGGTTCAGGAAGGGATCAAACCTGCGCTGATTGAAAATGCAGCCAAATCTCTTGGCATGCCAATTGGGCCGCTGGCGTTGACTGATGAGACGTCGCTGTCGCTTGGGCATATGTTGATGCAGTCGACCAAGAAAGAATTAGGAGACGCCTATCGCCCGTCGGGCAATGAAGAATTGCTGGAGACGATGGTGGTCAAGCTTGGACGTCATGGCCGTAAATCTGGTGGTGGGTTTTATGAGTATCCCGAAGGTGGAAAGAAGCATCTTTGGGCGGGCTTAGCTGAGCACTTTCCGCTGGCTGACGAACAGCCAAGTCTTGATGATGTCAAAGAGCGCTTGCTTTATGCGCAACTGGTGCCAGCGGCGCAATGCTTTGCGGAGGGCATCGTCTCCGATCCTCAGTCTGCGGATATTGGCGCGATCTTTGGTTGGGGCTTTGCCCCCTGGACCGGCGGACCCATGAGCCATATCGATACGCTTGGTGTTGAGACTTTCGTGCGCACAGCAGAGAGCATGGCGCAACGCTATGGCGCGCGTTTCAACCCGCCGGAAAAATTCCGTGACATGGCGAAGGCAGGTGAGACGCTTTACAAGGCGGCGTAGAATTTACTTTCTGCGCTCCGTATTCTCGCACCCGTAGGATGAGTCTTTTCCTTCCCCGTTTACGGGGGAGGTGTCCGCACAGCGGACGGAGGGGGTTTTGGCTGAAGCAAAGCACCCCCATCGACCCGCGCTTAGGCGCGGCCCACTTCTCCCGTAAACAGGGGAAGAAAGTCATTCCTAGCCGCCGGGATGAGCGGGAATATAGTTTTGCCCTAGCGGTTGAATCGC
>JAADIH010000197.1 GCA_013151435.1 Alphaproteobacteria bacterium | reverse complement strand
AGGATTTGCGTCACACCCGCCCAGGCGGTCATGCCCGGCATCCCGAGAATCCCGAGATAGGCCGAGAGCGGCGCCAGATTGGGGTCGACCTTTTGCGTGCGCTCGCCTTTTGAAATGTAATATTCTTTCCAGCCGCCGGAAAAATCGACCACATAATCGCCGGGCTTATAGTCGGGAATATTCGATTCGATGACTTCTGAGACAGCGCCCCCTTCAAGCGGTGCATCCAGAGAAAATGGCGGGATATAGCTTTTGATCTCGGGCCGCATCCGGCCGCGCATATAAGGATCCACTGACATCCAGACAGCCCGGCACAGCATCTCACCGTCGCCCGGCGCGGCGAGAATGACCTCTCGCGTCTCGAAATCCGATTGTGCAGGCATGCCCGCTGGATAAGCCGTCAGAAATACTGCTTTGCTTTTGTCGATGGTCATGGGCGTGCTCTCCTTGATGTTCGCGGCAGGTCCCGCGGCTCTTTTGCCCAACCTATGCGAATACGGCCCGCTCGCAAGTCTGTGATGCAGCCAGCGCAATATGGCCCGACCGCCGCCTCATTTTAGCCTTGGATACAAGCAATTTTAGAGACCTAGGCGGCGCTGGCCGCGAAGCGGGTGGTTTCCCGCTAAAATCTCAAACTGACGTGCCAAAGCGCGTCTAGGTAAGGAGAAGGGCTGATGAAAACTCTTTTAATCGCTTCTGGCGCGATGTTTATGGCGGTGGCTGGCTGCCAATCAACAGGTGAGGGCGCTTTGACGGGCGCGCTGATTGGCGCTGCTGGCGGCGCCATCGCGGGTGAAATTTTTGCAGGCAGCCCTGGTAAGGGCGCAGCCTATGGTGCGCTCATCGGCGCGGCAGTGGGGGCCTATGAAGGCTGCTCGCGCGCCGGCACATGTTGGGGCCGCGCCCGTGACAACGGATATCGCCGCTATGACCGGTATTCCGGACAGTATTATTATGTGGACCCTGAATATGGCGACACATATTGGGAAGACGGGTCGTTCCGTGAATATGGAAGAAATCCCCCACGCGGATACTAAAATCTTTTAGGGGGAGATCGCTACACAAGACTTGGCCCGCCCACATAAAGAAGTGCGGCGGGTTAGGTGTGTTGGTGCTGGCCTTTCCATCGGTCATCTGGTGCGTTTATCTATATTCGTCATCCCGTGTGCTGTGTGTCACGAAGTGGTGCACTGCTAGCACGGGATCGCTTTATGGAAACCCAATATCACCCGATCCCGGACCAGCGAAGCAATAACTCATATTGCATCGCATCCGGGATGACGTGAATGGTGCAACCTAACGCTCCACTCCCTTTTGGCCCTTACCCATCTGGCTGAGTGCAATCATGGTCATTGTAGGGACAAATCCATCGAGCTGACCGGTTGGATCGGCGAGTTCCCAGAACGCAAATAGTCCGGGCAGGCCCCAAAGGGCGACGGCGATGACCCCAAGGATGGCGTCAAACACCAGTTCAAACCCCGGGATGCGCCCGATGGTGAAGTCGAGAACATCGAGCACAATGGCGACAATCAGTTTTGCCATATTCGCATTCATGATGGCGCACTCACCGCTAGCCGTGTACGAATAAATTCTGCGCTGCGCTTCATGTCTCTATCGGCTTCGGGGAACCGACCAACAAAGCACGGCCAGATATGGGCAAGGCCTTTTTCAAGGATCAATTCCGATTGAACGCCTGCAGCGTTGAGTTTTTCCTGAAGCCTGAGGGAATCATCCAGCAATATTTCATCTTCACTTGCATAGATTTGCAAAGGTGGAAGGCCGGATAAATCCGCATAGAGCGGGGAGGCCAATGGCGACTTGGGATCTGCATTGCCGAGGTAACGCTGCGCCTTGTGTAATATGAACTTTCCGGAACAGGGCGTCAGTTTTTTCATTTGCGGAAAGCGATTCCCCAGTCGTGGCCAAGTCTGTCCAGGGGGAATATAAAAACCCACCGGCAGGCATCGGGAGCCCGAGATTTTTCAAGGACAAGAGCAAGGCCAGCGCCAGGCCACCGCCAGCGGAATCGCCCCCCACAACTATCCGCTTTGGATCATAGCCCTGGTCGAGAAGCCACTGATAGCCCGCTACCGCATCATCAACGGCTTTTGGGAAAAGATGCTCAGGCGCCATGCGATAATCGAGGGAGAAAATATCGGCTTCGGCCTTAGGCCCAAGAGCAAAGGTGAAAGCGCGATAGGCTTTGGGTGATCCGAACACATAGCCGCCGCCATGGAGAAAATAGATGACGCGGCCATCTTTGGCGAGTGTTGGCCGATGCCATTCACCCTTCACGCCATTCTGGTCCACGACCTCAAGCGAAATGCCTTTCGGCACAGACTTCGGCGCAAAACTATCAGCATTGGCGCGCAGGATTTTCGCGTCAATCAAATGAGTTGGTTTCGATTTAAATGTCGCTTTCATAGTCCAGTTAAAAAATCTGGCGCGTAGACTTGGCAAAGCTGATCTCCCTAGAATTTGTGGAGAGGCTAAGGGGATTAGATCAGATAGGGAAGGGTCAACAGCACCTATCGATTTATCTATTGGTCTGGGGCGCGAGTTAGGTTCTGGCTATAGTGATTCTATTCAGGTTTCTTTGCCACGACAAACACTGCAATTGCTTTTTCCGGATGCCATTGATGCTCAATAAGAAAACCAGCTTTGGCGACACTGTCCAACAGATCTTTCTTGGTAAAGACTTTCAGCAATGGCAGGAAACCCAGAAACTTTCCGACTGGCGCGATCAACTTAAAGAACCCCATCTTATCCCCAAGACATGCAGTACTGGAGATGAAAATGCCCCCCGGCTTTAGCATGTTATGAATTTTGGCGATGACATCTTCCTTACTCTCCACCAGATGCAGAATACTTAAGGCCAACACTACGTCTATGGTTTGATCGGGAACACGGAGGTCATCAATGGTAGATTGTTCAAAGGTTACGGTTGTGATTTTTTCTGCGTTCGCCTTACTTTTCGCGATTTCTATCATTTTCGATGAGATATCGATTGCGTGAATGAGTTTCACAAAAGGGGCGTGTGCGATTGCGGTTGACCCGGTCCCGCAGCCGATCTCTATCATTTCCATATCCGGGCGAAGGTAGTCGCGTGTGATTTGCAATTTTTTCTGGTAGGCCGCTTCATCCGAGACAGGTTGTTTCGAATATTTATCCGCAATTTTGTCCCAAAACTTTGCTGAGCTAGTCACCGCAACCACCGATTAAAACTTATGAAACTAATTTCTAAAGAAGCCAGTACATTGTTGAGCCAAGACCATTTGTCAACGAGATAGTTAGACGGCTTTAAATCTACCGACGAATGATCACGGGGCGGAAATAAAACATATGATGCGCCCCTTCTATCGATGGTACCTGACGCCAATCCCCAATGTGCGCTCTTCTCCGGGGAAAAAGCGTTCACTGCCAAAGGCGAAATCGGCACGTTCGGCATAGAGCTCATCGGTGACATTCCTGAGGGTCGCAAAAGCGGTGAGGTTGTCATTCAGAGTTGCTTCGGCGCGAAGATGCAGGAGGTTATGCCCGCCATATGAATTATTATTAGCCGCATCGGTAAAATAGGAACCCAACGATACCCATTGAGCCTCAAGGGTTAGTCGATCAATCGGTTGCCACTGAAGGCGCGTGTTGGCGATGACGCGCGGTGCGGTATCTACATCGTCGCCGAAGGTAATCGTTTCAGCGGCATTTCCTGTTGGGCGGTCGAAGCGATATGTATGAGCGGCATAGGTGACAGCGCTTTGTAAGGTGAGCGTATCATGCAGCGCGATGCGGATATCCGCCTCCAGCCCGAGATGGCGTGTCTTGCCATTGGTTACATTAAACCCGTCCGCATCCCGGAAAAAGAAATTGCGCTTGTCCATCCAAAATCCGGTAAGATCTATGTTAATGCGTTCGCCCATTGCCGCGCGCACCCCAAGCTCGAATGCGTCAATGGTTTCCGGGCGGGCGCTGTCTCCAGTCTGGTTGATCTGTAGCCGGTATAAATCCGTAGTCTGCGGCGGACGGGCGCCGCGCGTATAACTCGCGTAAAGTGTTGTGTTGTTATCTAGCTCATGGCGGATCGAGAATTTTGGGCTTACCGTCACGAAGCGATCTGTTTGATCGGGAAGGCGCAAAAATCGCCCGACGATGTCGCTATCAGTCAGGTTATCATAATCATAGATTGTTCCATCAATCCGCACCGCCGCGGACACGGTTGTTCGTGGGCCTAGTTTATATTTACTTTGGACAAACCCAGAGGTGTTCACCGCGCGCACTTCATAATCATAATGCAGCCCTTGCGTGAACGAGAAAATTCTTGGCCGGGTCTGAAATTCGTTCAAAGATCCTTCCGTGTATTCTGCATCTATGCCAGCGATCAGCGATAGCGGCCCGACATCGTGATAGATGGCGCTTTGGGCGCCAATGCTCCAATGGCTGTTTTGCTCAAGCGATTGGCTGGGGAGGAAATGCTGCAGGAAATCCATATTATTCCAGCGCGCGTAAGGCGTGATCTGTACGCGTGTATTTTCGCTGACATCAACAGCAATGGTCGATTGCAGGCGCACTGATTTGGCATCGCGAAAAGCAAATGGAAAAGCATTTTTGCGTCGCTCATCACGATCCAAGAGCGCGGCTTCGCCAAATATAAATCCGGCGGTTTCCTGTTCGAGATTATCAAATGAGAAAATCGTATCAACGCTGACGCGATCGCCATCAAAGACATGGCGTAATGTGATTTTTTGTTGGTCAAGCCCTGCATCCTCGCGATAGCCTTCTTCGGAGACTACGGACAGCCCTGCGAAAAACCCGTGCGCGCCATTGGTTCCCGAAGCCGTTCCCTTCACTCTAAAGCGTTCTTCGGTGTCGCCAAAAATTTCTGCGGACAGTGATAAATCTTCTGACGGGGAGGGGGTCAGCACATTGACCACACCATGAATGGCGTTAGCGCCGTAAAGCGCGCCCGATGGTCCGCGAACAATCTCGATCCGGTCGGCGATCTGGTAATGCGCGTCGAACAACCCATTGATATTGGCAAAGCCGGGAGAGCGTAGAGGCACGCCATTTTCCAAAAATAAGAACGACCCGGCGCCCGCACCGCCCGTCAATACGGGCGAACGAATGGCGGTCAAATGTTCGACGCCAGAACCACGATGAAGATTGACCCCGGGCGCGCGCGCCAGCGCTTCTGCTATATGATCGGCGGCGATGAATTGCAGCTCGTTTTTCTCTAGCGCGGTGATGTTTATGGGCGCATCCGCAGCATCTTGCGCGCGGCGCTCCGCAGTGACGATGATTGTGTCCTGTGCATAAGCCACAGGGAATGCAGAAAGCATGAGCGCCGATGCGCCCACCCATGGAAAAATACTCTTGTACAAAACTAACCCCTGTTACCAATTCCCAGTCAGTATTCACATGCTTGTTGATCTGACAACTGCATAT
>JAADIH010000192.1 GCA_013151435.1 Alphaproteobacteria bacterium | reverse complement strand
TCGTGGGTAAGTCCGAGATAGTGATTACCGGTCCAAAAGATGCGCTGGCAGAAGCTGTTTCTGGCGAGCCGCTCGCGCATGTCGCGGCCGCCGCCGGACCGGTTCGCAGTTTGGTACGGGAATGGCGCACCGAAGCGGGTGAAAAACAGTACTGGTCGGCGGTGAGCTCCCGCAGAAGAAAAATGTTTGATTTCAACAACATAAAAGTCAGGTGTTATGTCGCTATGGATTGATTACCAACCGGATTGCGTAGGCAACGATTGCCAAACACCCGACGCTGGCGAACCAGAGCCCCACAAACCACCCCATCCGTTGAAGGGTTTTTCGGCTTTTCATCAGTGATACCCTTCGGTTGGATCAACCTTTCCACGGAATACCCAGTATGCATATGCCGTGTAGCCGAGAATCAGGGGTATAAGGATTACTGTGCCTACCAAGGTAAATTGTAAACTGGCGTCAGGGGCGGCTGCCTGCCAAATAGTTAGTGATGGCGGCACAATATGGGGATAGAAGCTGATCCCGATCCCGACAAAGCATAACACGAACAAGGTCAGCGCAGATAAAAAGGGTTTTACATCGCGCTGATCGTTCAGGCCGCTAAACAGTTGCCAGGCTGTCAAGGCAACGAGTGAGGGAACAAGGACGCTAAAGATACTACCAGGCAGGTTGAACCAGCGCTGGAAATAGACCGGATCCTGAAGCGGCGTCATGATGCTGATGACGAGAATAAAGAACAGCGTAGCGGCTGCCAGATACCAGGCGTATCGGCGCATCTGAATCTGAAGGCCATCATTGGTTTTCATGACTAACCAGGTTGAGCCGAGGAGCGCATAGCCAATCACGACCGCTACACCTGTCAAGATAGAAAACGGGGTTAGCCAGTCCCACCACCCGCCAGCATAGGCGCGCCCGGAGACTTCGATCCCTTGCACCAGCGCACCAAGTGTTATGCCCTGCATCATAGCTGCGACGGAGGAGCCCCCTGCAAATGCCGCGTCCCATATGCCTTTCCAGCGTTTTGTGCGCCAGCGATATTCGAATGCGACCCCACGGAAAACCAGCGCCAACAGCATTAGAATGATCGGCATGTAAAGCGCCGGCATGACCACCGCATATGCCAGCGGGAAGACCGCAAACAGGCCGCCGCCGCCCATGACAAGCCAGGTCTCATTGCCATCCCAGACAGGGGCGACAGAATTCATCATCACGTCCTTGTCTTGTTCGGATTTTGCAAAGGGGAAAAGGACTCCGACGCCGAGGTCAAAGCCGTCAAGGACAACATAGGTCAATATGGCAAAGGCAATGATGCCGGCCCATATAAATGCGAGATCAAACGCCATAATATTCCTAATCTCCAGGGGGTAGGATGTCTGGTTTGATCTGTAGTGCAGGCGTGATGCCTGCGGCCCGGATCGGTCCAACATTCAGGCCGAGTTTTGCTGCGCCCGGCGGTTTGCTCATCATACGTAGGATGTAGAATGTACCCGCACCGAACACGAAGAAATAAACCACAATGAACGCGATCAGTGAGGCGGCGACAGCCGGGGCTTCAACCGGGCCAAGAGAAGTGCTGGTTCTCAAAAGACCATAGACCGTAAATGGCTGGCGCCCGACTTCTGTGGTGATCCAGCCGGCCAGCACGGCGACGAACCCACTAGGGCCCATGATGATGGATATGCGATGCAACCAGCGATCATCATATAGCGTGCCGCGCCAGCGCCGCCACAAGCTCCAAACACCAACACCCAGCATTGCAAAGCCCAATCCCACCATGATCCGGAAACTCCAAAATACGATCGAAACGGGAGGTTCTTCATCGTCTGGAATGGTGTCCAGCCCGTCCAGAGGCGCGTTGAGACTGTGCTTAAGGATCAGGCTGGAGACCTTGGGGATTTCTATCGCATAGTCGATATGCTTTTCTTCTGGATTGGGAATGCCAAATAGGATCAGCGGCGCCCCTTCGGGGTGGCTGTCATAGTGCCCTTCCATCGCCATGACTTTGGCGGGTTGATGTTCCAGAGTGTTAAGGCCGTGCAAGTCACCGGCAAAGATTTGCAGCGGCGTCACAATTGCGGCCATCCACATTGCCATGGAGAACATACGCCGTGTGGCTACGTTCGTCCGATCTTTCAGTAGATGCCAGCCCGCAACACCAGCGACGACAAAAGCCGTGGTAAGAAAGGCCGCCAACACCATGTGGGTCAACCTGTATGGAAAGGAGGGATTGAAGATGATCTTCCACCAGTCTTCGGGAACAAACTGCCCCAATTCATTGATGGAATATCCGTCCGGCGTATGCATCCAGGAGTTGGCAGACAGTATCCAGGTGGCCGACATCAACGTGCCGACGGCCACCATGGCTGTGGCGAACATATGCAGTTTAGAACCGACGCGTTCGCGTCCGAAAAGCATGATACCGAGAAAACCGGCCTCGAGAAAAAACGCGGAGAGGACCTCATAAGCCAAGAGTGGGCCCAGAACCGGCCCGGTCTTGTCGGAAAACACGCTCCAGTTTGTGCCGAACTGGTAGGACATCACGATCCCCGAAACGACACCCATGCCGAAGGCAACAGCGAAGATCTTCTTCCAGTAATTGAAGAGCGTCAGGTAGGTTTCATCCCTGGTCCTGAGCCAGAGCCCGTTCAGCACCGCCAGATAGCTGGCCAATCCGATAGAGAAGGCCGGAAAGATGATGTGAAATGACACCGTGAAGGCGAACTGAAACCGTGCGAGCATTTCTGCCGAGAAACCGTCCAACATGACAAGCCTCTGAAAATTGGAAATTTTTAAGCTTCGGATTTCCCCCGCCGGCTGCCGATCCATTCGTGGAAATTGACCTTGCCGGTCGAGGTCTCAACAATAAAATTCGGTACGATTTCGCCAATATTCAGGCTCATGCCCTATATCCCTTTGGTGTTGATCTGCGCTTGATATATGGCGGTGCTTTTTATAAAGCAATATTCAAAATATAACTTTATTGCCGCAACCAGAAAACTCATGAAACTCACAAGTTACACCAATTATGCGCTGCGTTCTTTGCAGCTAGCAGCACTCCACGCACCAGATCTTGTGCGCGTCGATGATGTCGTACGCGTCCACAGCTTGGCCAGGCCACATATTGTCAAAATTGTGTATGAACTTGGAAAGGCCGGATATCTTGAAACCCAGCGTGGGCGCGGCGGCGGGTTTCGGCTGGGTCGTCCGGCCAAGGATATTATTGTTGGCGACGTTATCCGTTTAACGGAAGGTCCAATGGATGTTGTCGAATGTTTTAACCCAGATAAAAACACTTGCCCGCTTATTGGGATATGTAAGTTATCCCGGAAGATTCAGGAAGCGACCGCAGCGTTTATGGCGGTTCTCGATAACGTGACAATTGCGGATATCATTTCGAACAGAAATGAATTGCTTGATCACATTGCACCCATACAGACCGGCAAGAGTACGGCAAGAAAAGAGAGAAACACGCAATGACGACAAACTGGCTTGAGAATGTTAAGGGTGTCTTGCCCCCTTATATCCGGTCCAAAAGATGCGCTGGCAGAAGCTGTTTCAAGCGAACCGCTCGCAAATCTCGCGGCAGCCGCCGGACCGGTTTGCAGTTTGGTACGGGAATGGCGCGCCATAAGCGATAAAACTGCGAACTGGCGGATGGTGCTAAGTTATTGATGTCAAAGGGTGGGCGAAGTGACGCTGGCCGCTTCTGTTTCGTGGCGGTAGGGAACCTTACGTCGTGCCTACTAGCATCAGTCATGTTTCGATAGCTAATGGGCAGCCGACATTGCTGCGGTGACTTCCATTAACAATGACCGTCCATAATCCAGTGCTTCCGGATGGATGTTGAATTCAGGGGTGTGAACTCCGGCAAAGCCCAACCCTTCTTTTGCAATACCGAGAGAAAAATACAGTGAGAGTATACCGGCAGTGTAAGAGGCGAAATTTTCGGAAAACATTCCCTGCCAATCGTTGAAATTTGTACCTCGTCAGCGATCATAAGACTTTCTGAGGTGTTTTGCTAACGGAGGATTTTGGTTCATCGTAACCCTTGAAGGGAGAGACGATGAGACACAAATCCGACCTGCATGGATTGGCCGAAAAGACCGTAAAAGACATCCGCCGGGCGAAGCGTAAGAGGCATGCGACGGAAGAGAAGATTCGTATCGTGCTGGAGGGCTTGCGCGGTGAATATTCGATAGCTGAGCTGTGTCGGCGTGAGGGCATTGCCACATCGGCTATGCCGGGAGCCTTAATATGGTTAGCATTCGCCCTGTTCGTGCGTTGAGATGAGGTCTCCTTTCGGCCATTGCGAACCCATATGTGTTATGTCTCATCTCATATATGCTCTATTTTGGCGGGATTTGGGGTAAACAACGTATTTATGGATAGGAAATGAAGAGTACGGCTACCGTTCGCAGAAATTATGTGATGCATACCAAAGACACTGACGACGCAGCTGCGAGGAGAATGCAATTAGCAATTGGGCGGCATGATTCAGTTTTGCGTCGGTTTTTGATGCGTGCGCTCAAGCCTCATGAAGATGCGGACGACGTGATGCAAGAGGTATACATGCGTCTGTTCAAGCAGCAAAAGCAGGGCGCCGTAGAGCACTATCCGCGGTCTTATCTATTTGTGACGGCCACGAATATAATAAGAGACCGGCGTCGTAGAGATCGTGTTAAAGAGCGCGCTTTCACAGACCCATTACGGCCGGATTCGATGCGGAGTGAACCATGCGACCCAAAGCCGTCCGCAGAGGCGGACGTCATTTGGAAAGAAGGAATTGAAATTGTTGGTGAGGCATTGAGAGATGTCAAACCGGAAATTGCTGAAATATTCACCATGCGTTGGGGAGAGGGGCTGACTTTCCCCGAAATTTCAAAACGAACAGGAATCCCAATTCGAACCGTTGAGCGATACGCAAGCCATGCTCTGGCTCATTGCCGGAGGGCGCTTGAAAAACGGAAGTGGCAGTTATGAGGTTGAGTAATCGAAACAACAATCCACACGCTCCAAATACTGCTGAGGAGTGGTATGTTCGTAATCAGGGCGATGATCTGAGCGATGATGATTGCGTTGAGTTTCTTAAATGGATTGAGCAGGCGCCGGAAAACGAGAGCGACTATGCTCGCCTTGAGGCGGTTTCTTCGCTTATGGAAAGCGTAGCTTCAGATTCAACAATAAACCCACATGCGCAGAACCCTCAGTATTCGAGAAGACCTGCACGGAGGGCGCAAAATTGGGTTTTGGCGGCTGCTTCTTTCGCCGCAATTGTCGTTGCCGTTGGAATGTTTTGGAGTAATCCGTTTGGCGCAAAAACCTATCAAACTGCAATTGGCGAGCAACAAGTTATTGCCTTAAGTGATGGTTCGCTGGTGCGCTTGAACACGAACACAATTGTGAAAGTTAAGTATGACGCTAAGCGGCGGTATATCACCCTGAAGAAGGGCGAGGCGTATTTTGATGTCCAAGAAGATCAACTAAATCGAGCTTTCGAAGTGGGGGTTGGCAAAAGCAGCGTGCGGGCGATTGGCACTGAATTCAATATTCAATATACAGATAAAATCACAATCATAAATGTCTTGGAAGGTGTTGTGGAAGTTTTAAAGTCGGGGGCGATTTCTCCGGCTCAAGATAAGTCGTCTGAATTACCCGAGGGATATAGGTTGACTGTTGATTCAACTGGCAGCGCCAGTGAGCGGGAGACGGCGAATACGGTTAGAATAAATGCGTGGACAAGAGGTCGGCTGGAATTTGATGCCGAGGTGCTTTCAGTTGTTGTGCGTGAATTCAATCGCTATTCAAAGACAAAGCTAATACTCGCTGACGAGCAATTGAACGATATTTTGATAAGCGGTTCGTTTACAATTGGCCGCTCAGCAGGGTTTGCACGAGGGCTGAAAGAATCCTTCCCTATTACAGTTACGACCGAGCCTGATCGGCTGGTCTTACATTTAAACATAGAGGAGAATAACTAGCATATAATTTTACGGACGCCGTTTGATATGTGTAAAAATTCAACACATGTCTAAAAATTTGCTGTTCGAAAAAAAAATGAAATACAAGGCGACCGGTTCAAGCTATGCTGCAGTATATGAGTTCTTCAGCAGGATTGACGGCATTGCGATCAGGAATACGACGCTTGTGTGGGGCGTCGTTAGGTGCATTCCTGTTGCTAAATTTCGGCATATCTTCGGCCCATGCACAAGGCCTTCACGAGAAGATTGTTTTTTCTATTAAACCAATGAAGTTGGATGAAGCGCTTCGAGCGCTTGCGGTTCAATCGGGTGTCCAGATCATATTTCCGCCCGATGTTGTGGAGGGATATGAGGCAACAGACCTGTCGGGATCGTACACTGTCTTCGATGCGCTTGAGATTATGTTGTCTGAAAGCGGTTTGGAATTTTCCTTTACTGACGCAGATTTTATTGCCGTAAAATCAAACCAATTAGGCACAGTGAAAAAAGGCGAAAGAGGCGATTCTGACGAAATTGACAAGACCGCAAAATTTGCAGGCGGCCAAAACGCGATAGGGCAAAAGGGATCATCATATGAAGGAGGAATTAGCGGCCGCGTAGTTAGCGCAGCGACCGGCAAACCCCTCTCCGGTGCTTCCATCAGCATTTCAAGCCTTGGGATAACAGTATTTTCAGATGAAGATGGACAATATGTTTTCCGCGCGATCCCTCCTGGGGACTATTCCATAAGGATAAGCTTATTCGGCCATTCAGCAGAGGAATATCCCATCCGTGTGGATGAGGGCGACGTAGAAGAACTTCCAATAGAATTTGGAAGACAGTCAGTTGATGTAATTATAGTGACCGGCATTCGTTCAGCGTACAACAACTCCGTGAATACGCATCGGTCTGTTGACAATGTTGTAAGTATCCTTGCTGCTGATCTTAGTGGGCAATTCCCCGATGATACGATTGCAGAAGCTTTGCGCAGGTCGCCCGGCGTGTCATTTGAACGGGCGGAACGTGGCGGGGAGGGGGAATTTGTTTCAATTCGCGGGTTTGATGCCGCATTCAATTTTGTAACTGTCAACGGGATGGCGGCGCCGACAACGGGGCTGGGTGAAAACAGGCGCGTACCACTTGATAGCTATCAAGCTGACTCAATTTCGAGGATAGTCGTTTATAAAACATTGCTGCCGCATCAGCCATCAGAGGGTATTGGCGGCATTGTCGATATTGTTACGGTCGCGCCATTGGATGCTTCTGACCGGGAAATTTCCATGACAATGGAAGGGCGATATACTGGGTTTAATGACCGGGTGGGCTTTCTGGCGTCCGGACAATATATCGATAGGGTGGGGGCGGATGATAATATTGGGATTTTTGCTTCAGCAACCTTTCGTCGCCGTTTGTTGAGAACTTATCAGTTTGATGTGCTTGGCTCCATCTTACCTGCCAGCTTGCCTATTAGTGGGGATGGAACGCCGATAAGCGAATTAACAGACTTGGGGCCAGAGAAAATAGACGCCAGCGAACTCTCTCAGATAGAAGACATTCGGTTCAATGTTTTTGATGACCGCCGGGATACGCTAACCGCTACAGCGGGAGTAGCGTGGCGTATTGGCGAGCGTACAGAAATTAATGTCACGTCGATTTTTAATCGACGGGACATTAACACAACACGCTCCACGTTGAGCTTTGAGCAAGCTGATGCTTACGTCGATACAAATGTTTCCACTGGAGAGTTCATTGATCCCGACACACAACAATTTTTCTTTTCAGGTGTCGCACCATTTGTGCGTTATCGCGCTGAGGTTGAGGATGAAAGTCGAAAAACTTTCATTACATCTCTGAGTGCAAAAACAGAGTTAAGCAAATTAGAACTACGGTATGGAGGTGGGGTCGCGATTGGACGCGATAGCCGGCCGATCTCGACGGAAATAGACTTTTCCACCTCTGATTTAAGCGATCCTGCCCTGGCGGCCTTGCCGGTTATTGCGCCGACAGATTCCCAATTTATCACATTTGACCTTTCCAATCCTGATGTTCCCGCGCCGCAATTGACGGATGCAGGGTTTACCCTCCTTGCTGAGCCGCAAAATTTCGGTTTCAGGGACATCTTTGTTCACTCGAGACAGGTCCGGGATAATCGGTATTCAGCATTTGTTGATGCGCAATTTCAGCTTGATTCAGGGCCATTGCAAAGCGCACGATTTGGAATTCAATTTTCTCAAGCAAACCGTATGGAAACGCGCGATGTCATTTATGATGGCGACAACATCGACGCAGGGGGCGTATTTTCGGGAAACAACGAGTTTAGCCCTGTAGATGCAAATCTACTCACCGGAAGCTCTATAACCCTCGATAAAATTGGCAATCCTGTTCCAGATTTTGAAGGTATTTTTGAAACTGACCGAATGGGTGTTTTGGCGTTTCGCGACCGGTTGCTTGAAACTGTTCCAGGGTCTGGGTTTGAGGTTGATAGTACATTTATTGAATCTAACGAACGAACCTATGCAGGGTTTACTTCATTAAATTTTGAATTCACGCCGAAATTTCACCTGACTGGTGGTGTGCGTGTTGAACAGCATGTTGGTGAATTTCGCTCCAGCCAGGCATTATTTATTGATGGGCTCGGCGTCAATTTTGCAATGCGGGCAGACCCGGTGCGGGGGAGCCGCCGGCGCACCACAGAAATACTACCGCGAATGATTGCAAGCTATCGGCCATATGATGAATGGCTGATAAAAGCGGGAATGTTTGAATCTATCGCACGGCCTAGATATGACACGATTAGCAGGGCTGGAATAATTAAAATTGATCTGGATAGCGGCGTCGCTAGTATAAAGGCGGGCGAGCCGTCCACGCCAAATATTCGCGCCAGAAATTTTGATTTTAGCGTCCAGTATTTTGGGGTTGGTAATAGTTATTTTGAAATTAACGCCTTTTACAAATCGATTTCTAATTTTCGAATTTCCAACGGCGGAGATTCAAAAGGAATATTTGAAGCAGGGTCGATTGAAGACCTTGATGGACGCCTGCCGGAAAATTTTGCTCAATTCGGCATTGACCTTAGTTCTGTGACAGATATTGAAATCAGACGGCCGATAACGGGGGTTCGCGCAGAGGCGTATGGCGTAGATATTTCTTACCTACATCAGTTTGCTGATTTACCTGGGGGTTGGGACGGACTGGGTATTCGCGGGAGCGTTGGCGTACAGAAAACTGACTTTATTCTTGACAATGGAGAGG
The DNA here is from genome assembly GCA_013151435.1 of Alphaproteobacteria bacterium. GTDB lineage: Bacteria > Pseudomonadota > Alphaproteobacteria > Caulobacterales > Parvularculaceae > Hyphococcus. The sequence continues at coordinate 9,837 of JAADIH010000192.1, read as the reverse complement.
GGCCGGCGCGCAGCTCTGAATTTATCAACGCTCCTGTAATTGCAGGGACGGTTGGGCTTTGGTACCAGAAATATGGGGTTAATGCGTATGCGATTTATTCGTATCAAAGCCGCCAGCTCAATAGTGTTGAGAGCATATTTCCCGACGAATTCGTACAATCTTATTCAGCGTTGGACTTTCGCTTAGAATACCAGCTGAATGCCACTTCAGCGTCAAAACATTCTATCTATTTGGCGGTGTCGGATGTGTTGGACAATGGTGTGAAACCAACGACACAGGAGACAATCGGGCGTAGTCAGAGATTACTAGACGATATTGAGTTTAATGGGCGTGAAATAAGATTCGGCGTGCAGGCAAGCTTTTAAGCGCATAGCATTACGTAATGTAGAAAACCTCATCCAAAAATATTATATCTTATTGAGCATGGCCAATAGGGCTGTCTAAACCACTCAATCTTTTTTTGGCGGCTTTTGCCCGTTCACGCGTAGCTATAGTTAAGGAGGTGTGAATCCTCCGATTTTGCTGTGCAACGCGTCAACGGGAGGGCTACATTATGCATAATCCAATTTTTACAAGTCAGTTTAAGAGGTTTTTGAAATGCACCACATCGGTCGGGTTGTTGACCCTGGGAGCATCGGCGATCATGTTCGGCTCCGTACAGGCGCAAACACTGGACCAGCCAGGGGGGACTAGCGCAGATAACCCGGACGACGTTATCATCGTGACCGGCCGCCGCCGTGATGCTGAATTGTCGATTGAAGCCAAGCGCGCTGCGAAACAGGTTATTGACGTTTTGTCGGCAGACCAAGCCAGCCAGTTGCCGGATAATAATGTGGCTGAATCTCTGGCGCGTATTCCAGGCGTTACCATCCAGCGCAGCGGCGAGACTGGGAATGGCAACTTTATCTCAATTCGCGGGCTAGATTCCGCCCTCAACAACATACAGTTTAACGGCGTTAATTCTGGTTTAGCCAATGGCGGTGACCGCCGTGTACCACTCGACGGCATCACAGCGGATGATATCGCTGAAATTCGAGTCGCAAAATCATTGCTGCCGCAAGATGAGGGCGAGGGAATTGGCGGCGCCGTCAATATCATCGCGATGACGCCTTTGGGCCGAGGCAAAGACAGGCTGACTTTTGATGTTTCCGGACGGTACGGCGAATTCGCCGATAAGCTTGGCTATAACGCGGGCGGTTCGTTCACCAAAGTCTTTAACGATAAATTCGGGATCAACCTCGCTGCATCCTACCGCCGACGGTTTATAAAAAACTTCGAAATTGACGCGTCTTCGTCAAATCTATTGTTTTTACCCGATGTATTTGATTCAACCGGCGCGCTTCAATCTCCTGCAGATATTTTGGCGCTCGGCCTGGAAGACGCTGGTTCCGCATTTGATAACGTGACTGAAGGTTTCATTCCTCCTGACGTCATCACGTTTGAGGAGCAGTCCTATCAGGTCCAACAGCAGATTCGTGATACGCTGACCATATCTGGCGCCATTGACTGGCGTCCAGCAGAATCCACCCTTATCACGCTTGGCGGCCGCCTCAGCCGGCGCGAGACGGACGCGACCGAATTTTCAATTACATTCGACGAGGATGATCGCGACCTTGAGCTTATGGGGGGCGGGTTGGTTACTGAGTTTAACGACCCGGAAATCGATGTTGAGGCTCAACTTGAAGACCAGTTTGATCTGAATGCGAATATTTTCCTGAGGGGTGCAACAGAACTCGACAAGCTGACGCTCAATTATCAGGTGAGTTATGCAAGAGCTGCTACGCGCGAACCGCAAACGGACCTATTTTTTAATACACGCAGCCTGCTGAGCGCCTCTACGGTAACTTTCCAGCCCTATAGTTTCGTCAATACTTATTTCCCGGTTCCAAATGCATCGGCGTTGAATGATGCGGACTTCGTTAACGCGCTTAGCGATATCCCCGGCACGCAAGAACTGGTTGGGTTCGAATCGGATTTAATCAATGAAAGCCTCAACGAACGCTATGCGGCAAAAATTGACCTCACCTATGACGTTGATTGGAATGCGTTTGGCGGTGTTTTCAACAATGTTAGAATTGGCGGCAAATTTGAGCGCTCAGATATCCGTGAAGACAAAATACAAATCATCGACCGTAATGATGATGACCTGCTTAATCTTGACGGAACATTTGCCCCAGCTATGGATGGTACGGCCGATGGAGCATTCTTGGCCGATTTCCCAGGCCTATTTGGTACTCCGGTAAGTCTTTCGCCGATTGGATCGCCGCTCGATTCATTTGGCATTACGGGCATACCATCTTTGAACGAAGACGCCTTAAGAGGGCTTATTGGCACTTTTCAGGAATCATTTCTGGCCTCAGGCGAGGACCCAACTGAAGCGCCAACCTTTTTTGATGGCAGGGAGGATATCTTTGCCGGTTATTTTCAAACTGAATTTGAAGTCGGTAATCTATTATTGACTGGCGGTGTCCGGGTCGAACAATATCAAGGGGATTTTTTAACACCGCTTGTTTTAACTGCCAACCTCTTAACTACAAATGGCGGCGTGGATGAGAACATTGATCTTGGCCCGACTATGCAGCTTGACATCGTTCCGTCCTCAGCCAGCAACACTGAAATTCTTCCACGCTTTAATGCGCTCTATAAATTTAGTGAGAGCTTCCAGATGCGGGGCGGATTTGGTTACTCGATAGCGAGGCCAACATTTTCACAACTTGGCCGGGCAGTAGGTATTGATATTGAGTTTATTGCCGATGCGGATACTCTCGGTGGCGCTCCTATTCTGCCGGGTGTGACGACAGCGAGCGGTGCTGTTGCTGCAGGCGGCATTGGCATTTCCCAACTCACGGAAGCAAACATTTCCGTTACCAGCGGTAACCCGAACCTGGAAAACGCACGATCACTGAACGCCGATCTCACATTTGAGTTTTATCCGGCGCGCGGAACTGCACTAACCGTAGGCCTATTCTACAAACGCATCAATAATTTCATCTTTATCGGACAGGAATCCGGCTCTGGCACGATCGATTCTGCTTTCGCCCAAGCGCTTCTATCGAGCGATGGCCAAAGTATAGTAAGTGGCCTTGGCGGTCTCGATGGCGTCATCGCAAGTGGTGTAACCGGTAATATAGCGGTGCGGCGCCCGTTAAATGGAGATGTGGCGACACTTAAGGGGGTTGAGATTGGCGTTGTTCACCAATTTACATGGGCGCCTGGCCCCTTCTCAGATGTCGGGTTTTACGGAAATGTTACCTATGCGGATAGTGAAGCGACATATGAAGTTGTTGAAGCAGCGAGCGCCGCTAATCCAGGAGGCGGATTACAAGATGATGAAGCGCTTGTAGCTCTTGGCTTTGCCCAGGAAGGCGATGGGCTGGTCCGTGAAACGAGTTTCTTCAATTCGCCAAACCTCAGTGCGAATGGAGCGATCTACTACGAGGCGCATGGGCTAGAGGTCGCTCTGTCCGCGACCTATCAGTCTCGCGCGTTCGACTTCACAGATGATTTTGGCTTGGACCAATTCAATGGTCGCTACTACCAAATGGATATTTTTATCGGATATGATCTCCCCATTGATGAGCAATATGGGAGCTACAAAGTCTATTTCGAGGTCCCTGATGTTACCGATAACGGTATCAAGCCTACTGACTTGCAAACCGTTGGACGGACGCGCACAGCGTTCGATGAAGCATCATTCAATGGTCGTGAATTCCGCTTTGGTATTCGTGGCAGATTTTAATTACTGCCGGTCTACAACGTAGATCCATGAAATAGCGAAACAATCGGCCGGTGTTCGCAACGCTGGCCGGTTGTCTTTTGAAACTGGGTAATCTTTGGAATGAGTTAGTAAAGTGGTGGGTATGGCTATGCGTAAAATCTTATCACGGTTGCTGCTAGGCCTAATGACAGCAATGATTTTGAATGGATGTACGACAAAGAGTGACCAAGCTTATTGTGATGTCCATGTTGGTTTCTTAGCGTTTGGCGATAGCGGGTACATTGCTGAACCGCCAAATGTCAGCGGTCTAACCCGGGTAGCAACGGCAATGAAGCAATATTGTCGGGCGCAGCTCTGTAATTTTGGTGTAATGGCGGGTGATAACATTTATCCGGACGGCGCGGATGGTGATCCGGAGAGCAGTGCAGATGCCGAGCGGTTTCAATCGGTTTTTGTAGACCCATTCGAGGGCCTTGGCGCTGGGGATGGGCAATTTCGTCTTTACGTGGCGCTTGGCAACCATGACTGGCGCACGTCGCGAGCTGGCGCATTCGCGCAGGTTGCATTTCATGAAAAGACGCCGCCCTTTTTTATGGATGGTCCGTTTTATTCAATTCGACCGCCGAGCGGGGGCAGCGAAGTTGAGATATTTGTCATTGATACGGAAATGCTGCTGTCTTCAGTATCCTTAGCTGACGTAGCGATCGCGGAACAGGGAAGCGTGTCTCTGACTGGCAAGCGATTTATAGGTGGATCCGCAAATGCGATTCCGCAGTATGAGCAAGAAAAGAATCAACTAGTTTGGCTTGAGGATGCATTAAGAAGATCGCAAGCCAAGTGGAAACTGGTTGTTGCGCATCATCCGCTATGGGAATCCAAGGGATCAAAGTATGAGCAATCGGTGGCGCTTAGAGGTATTCTTTTGCCCATGTTATGCCGGTATGCCGATGCTTATATTGCCGGCCATCAGCATACGCTCGAATTGCATGAAGACAATTGCAAAACGGTGTTTCCGGAGAGGGATGTAAAACCCCTACTGCATATGGTGACCGGTGCGACAGCAAAAGTAAGAAGTATCGAGCCACCGTTCATGCGATGGCAGGCTGACCGTTACCCTCAATTAAAAACACTGTGGGCGCAAGGCTCTGTATGGGGCTTTGCGCACCTGGAAATAGAAAACGATGAGATGAAGATACGCTTCTTTTCATCAGGCCTAGGCGAACAAGATTCCGATAATTTCGTCGAATCCTTTTCCTATAAGATGACAAATCGCGAAGAGCTGTATCCATGATGACGATATGGATTCTGATCATACTACATTTGATTGCGTAGTGGGGGGGGGGTAGCCAGAGCTGACTTTTCACATGCTTTCGAGTGATTGCTCTCTGGCAGCTGTAACAATGAAGGACAAATCTATGACCCGATGGGCTCTCGCTATAATTACCGCCGGCCTCTTCGCATGCGCGCCTGCCCCTGACGATAGCGCCTCGAATGGTGATGCTGACAAGCGTTCACAAAGTTACATGCCACATGGATGGCCAGCAAGAACCCTGCCCGAGATTGCAGAGGCGCTGCAGGCGGGGGACGCAACATCGGAAGATATTATCTCCGCTTATCTTAAACGAATAGAACGCATTGATCGCGCTGGCCCCACCTTACAAAGCATTTTGATACTTAACCCGAACGTACTTGAAGAGGCCCGCGAAGCGGATGCCAAACGCGCAACAGGTGAGCTGCTTGGGCCGCTACATGGTGTGCCTATTTTATTGAAGGATAATATTGAAACCAAAGGAAATATGGCGACAACCGCTGGCGCGCTCGCCCTCAAAGACAATGTCACGGGACGGGATTCTCCACTTGTTGCTGGGTTTCGCGATGCCGGAGCCATCATTCTTGGCAAAACGAACCTAAGTCAGTGGGCAAATTTTCGTTCAAACGATTCTATGAGCGGGTGGTCAGCGCTTGGTGGACAGGTGCGCAATCCACATATGCTAGACCGCAATCCTTGCGGCTCCAGCTCCGGCTCAGCTGTAGCTGTGGCCGCATCGCTCGCCGCAGGCGCTGTTGGCACAGAGACGAACGGGTCAATTATTTGCCCGTCCAATGTTAACGGCGTTGTCGGGTTCAAACCAACCGTTGGCCTGGTCTCCCAGCAGTATATTGTTCCGATTTCATCATCACAGGACACCGCCGGTCCCATGACTAAAACTGTCAAAGGGGCGGCTATGATGCTGAACGCCATGGCGACAGGAAATGCAAAAGCTGACTATGTAGCGGGGCTCAATGCGAACTCATTGGAGGGCGCGCGAATTGGCGTTTTACGTTTTGCACAAGGCTCCAATGCGGATGTGCTTAGGCTTTTTAATGCAGCGCTTATAGAGCTTGAAGCAGCGGGCGCAACGCTTGTGGATATTGAGGAGTTTGAGCCTCAGGTCGCAGAAGGAGCCTCTCGTACTGTCCTGCTCTATGAATTCAAAGCAACGCTAAACGACTATCTCGCCGAAGCGGCGTCGGCAGTTGAGACCCGCACGCTCGACGAGCTCATTGCTTTTAATAACGCAAATGCAGATATCGAACTCGCCCTGTTCGACCAAAGCATTTTTGATGCAGCTGCCGCAGTTGGCGGCCTAGATGAGGACGATTATATCACTGCGCTCGCTTCGGTTCAGGCAGCAACCCGTGAAAACGGCATTGACGCCATACTTGCGGACAATGATGTGGATATTTTAGTATCCCCGTCCGGTATCATCGCCACACGGGTTGACCCAATTAATGGTGATGTCTGGCCGGAATGGGCTGGCGCTGGATGGATTGCCGCCATCGCAGGTTATCCGCATGTTTCCATACCCATGGGCGCCGTTCACAGCTTGCCTATCGGAATTTCCTTCATCGGCGCCAAAGGCGAAGACACTGCAGTTCTTTCCTACGGCTACGCCTATGAGCAACGCACTCACATACGTGCCGAACCGCAATATCTTCAAGACGCTGAAGAGCGACCAGAGATTGCGCGTGCTATGCTGCGGCGAGAATAGCTACAGAACGTATAGTTCATTTGCAATGAAAATAGTACGCGCGCTCCCTCTGGGAGCACCTTTTTGCAGGGCTGAGTATTCTATTGGTGTCAGTTATATGTATCAGATTGTGAACAGGGAACGATGATGCGGGGTCTGCTAAAAATTATTTTCCTCACTCGATTTTCTGCTTAGTTAATGCTACCCGAAAAATCGTGAACTGGATTGCGTCCGTTAGTTGAGAGTAGAACGGCTGCGTGACGAGCTGCGGCGGTTTCCACCATTTTCTTGAATTCTGTTTAGGCGTAAAAACCATTGAGTTATTTAAGGAAACCGCAGCCAATCCTGCTTCGCCGCCCTTACCGCGTGGGCGACGTCAGAAACGCAAAAAAGTTACAAAGAAAACGGCGAAGTAAATTTCTGATATTTTTTCGCAATTAATTACGCACGTAAATGATCGCTTTTTGCGTCATAGAATGAAAAATACAGGCAATATATTACGCCACTGGAAAATCATTCTACGAATTTAATTTTTTAATTTTTGTAGCGAAATTATTTTTTCTATGGGATTTTACGCTTGAAGAACCACCCGTAGCATGCCGGGAGACAGAGGGGGCATCAAAATCGGTGCTCATGACGTTAAAATGCCCTAAAAGGTCTCAATCCTTGCTACGCAGCTGTCCGAGCTTCGATTGGTTTCGAACGACCTAGGATTGATCTTCGATTTTGCGAACACATGCATGCCCAATACGTGTTTATCGCTCCGTGTATATCCCCGGTATAAGCCCGTAGATACCGAGGTCCGGGTATCTCGCAGGTATCAATGTTCTATGTTTGGACTGTGCCAACAGTATCTGCAAGGGTATCGAAAAGACCTCTCACGAGAGTATCTAGCGGCCTGTCTGCTTCGCAGAATTTGTTGTTTTGCCAGCCACGTCATGATTATTTGATTTTTAAATCCTCATAGTGAGGAAATTCCCGCATTAGGCGAATTAAAGTTTGCTCTTGACGACGGGCAATTTAATACGTCATATATGACGTGTCATTTAAGATTGGTTGTACAGAGTGTATTTGGACGATTCAGACCGTTTATTTGAACAGAACAAAATGCCAATCCGGCGTAAGATGGTTGTGCGCGCGCCTGGCGGTGGTTTCAAAGTCTATGCGGATTTTGAAGCGAGGCCGTTTTGCGAGCTTGGCGCGGGCGATTTACTAGATACCGCAGATATTTGCATGCTTTACGGCTGCTCTGCGCGGACCGTCTATCGTTGGATGGCTGAGCACAAGCTCAAACATTCAGGTAAGGCCGGACGCAATTATTTTTTTCGAAAGGATGGGCTTATTCGCTGGCACAACAAGCATCGCCCGCGACCAGGTAGAAATTTGGGGAGTTAGGGAGTTGGCGACGTGCGTCGTCGCCGGCATCGGTGGAGTAGAAGTATGAAATGGCCCGCCAACGATAATGGAAATGAGCCCCTAATTCGAATTGAGGGGTTGGAATCGCCGCCTTTGGCTGTCGTTGAGGTGGAAATCTTCGACGCTTTGATCTCCAATATAAAATTGCTGGTTGCCAACGATAATGATGCGCCGCCTTTGAAGGAGAAGACCCCATGATGCGTTGCGCCATATACGCTCGTGTATCGACCGCCAGGCAGGCGGAGCAGAATATCTCCATTCCTGATCAAATCCAGAGTTGCATAGGGTATGCTGAGCGGCGCGAACTGGAAGTGGTTGTTGAGTTTGTCGAGCTTGGCGTTAGCGCGCGCGACGACCGTCGCCCGCAATTCCAAGCGATGATTGAATCGGCACGCAGAATGCCGAAGCCATTTGATGTGATTCTGATTCATAGCTTCTCGCGGTTCTTTCGCGATGAAATTCAATTCGAGCTCTATCGCCGTCAACTGGAAAGACACGGCGTTGCGGTAATTTCGATCACCCAAGAGATGAGTGATGGACCGGGTGGTGAACTGACACGACGTATTATCGCTTTGATGGATGAAATGCGGAGCAAAGAAGACGCCAAGCATGTTAAGCGAGGCATGAAGGAAAATGCCCGACAAGGCTTTTGGAATGGCGCCAAACCGCCATACGGATATAAAGCCGTTGCGGCGGAAAAGCGCGGCGACAAGATCAAGAAGAAACTTGCGCTTGATCCATTAGCAGCTGAAACCGTGAAGCTGATCTCTGATATGTTTTTGAAGGGCGATGGTGAATGCGGGCCGCTTGGCGTCAAAAATATTGCATCGTGGTTAAATGCGCGCGGTTACAAAACGCCAACGGGCAAAGTGTTTTATACCAGTCGCGTCCATGCGATTTTGACCAACGAAACCTATACAGGAAATGCTTGGTTTAATCGTAAGAACGCAAGCACTGGTGAAACCCGCCCACGAGATCAATGGGTCGGTTTTTCAGTTCCGATAATCATTTCGACAGAAACATTCCATCGTGTTCAAATGATGTTGAGCGACCGACGACCAACAAAGACGCCGCCAAGGCTTTCAACGAGCAATGTCCTTCTCTCTGGCCTTGTTCTTTGTGAAGCCTGTGGCAAGCCATTGATGATGACGACAGGCAAAGGCGGCGCCTATCGATATTACAAATGTTCAGGCAAGCATTTGAAGGGGGAATGTGCGGGCGGACTGGCGACGACTATCCGAGAAGAAAAGCTTGATGATCTGATTTTAGATGCGCTGACGAGGCGCCTTTTGACACCAAAGCGGGCCCAATCGATCGTCGCTGCCGTAGCTAAAAAACGGGCAGATGGAAAAAGCGATCGATGCAAGTCAAGCACTCAACCAATTGCGGGGTCAGTTGGGCCAAGTGAACAAACGCATCCGCAATCTTCTGGGTGCATTAGCCGATGGCATTGCTGGCGATACGGAGTTGTTTCGCGAGAAGATGGCGGGGCGGAAAATGAACGCGCCGAGTTGATCAAGCTGATTGATGTACAAGAAGCGCAAGTCAAAGAAGCGCTTACGCCTATCACGCTAGACCAGGCCAAGATCGCTTCTGGGCGCCTTAAGCGATTGTTGCAAGGCGCGCCTACCGAATTGAAGAAACGCTATGTCCGCGCTTTCATCTCTGAAATCGTCGTGGGTAAGTCCGAGA
>JAADIH010000062.1 GCA_013151435.1 Alphaproteobacteria bacterium | reverse complement strand
GGTTTGACAGTCTCGAATTTACGCGCGCCATCCGCATAAATGAATTTCACATCCCGCTCGCCAGTACCATAGAGCACAACGTCCTGGGCTTCTGCGTCTAACTCTTCCCATGGCGTCGAGATTTTGAATTTGTACGCGCGGGCTAGGGCCTGAAGTGTTTGCGCATAATAAGGCGACGTGCCTTTGGACCATGGGGCAATAGCACCTTTATTGAGTGCAAGGGTTGGTACAGGGACCACAAGGTCCTCGTCGAACACCATTTGCGTGCCCAGACCATCGCATGTTGGGCAAGCGCCCGCCGGCGAGTTGAAAGAGAAAAGGCGCGGCTCAATCTCGTCAATAGTAAAACCGGACATCGGGCAGGCGAATTTTGCAGAGAAAATAATGCGATGCGGTTCTGTTCCACCCTTTGAGGCGGCCCTATGTTTACCCTTGGGTTGGCCTATGGCCGAACCCGGGGGGGCCTCCTCAGGGTGAAGCTTCTTCTTCTTTGTGAAGCCTTCATCCTGAGGAGCCGCTTCTGCGCGGCGTCCCGAAGAATCAGCGCTTTCGACTATCGCAATGCCATCGGCAAGCTCAAGCGCTGTTTCAAACGACTCTGCAAGGCGCGATTCAACACCATCTTTGATAATGATGCGATCAACCACCACTTCGATATCATGTTTGATTTTCTTGTTGAGGGCAGGAACGTCGGCGATTTCATAATATTCGCCATCGACTTTGACACGCTGGAAGCCCTTTTTCATCAACTCAGCAAATTCTTTGCGATATTCTCCCTTACGACCACGGATAATTGGCGCCAGGAGATAAAATCGTGAGCCAGTGGCCTCATTCATCAAGCGATCGACCATTTCGGAGATAGTTTGCGATGTAATCGGCAATCCTGTCGCTGGTGAATAGGGAACACCGATGCGTGCCCATAACAGGCGCATATAGTCGTAAATCTCGGTGACAGTGCCCACAGTCGAGCGTGGGTTACGCGATGTGGTCTTTTGTTCGATGGAAATTGCCGGAGAAAGCCCGTCAATCTGATCAACATCGGGTTTTTGCATCAATTCAAGAAACTGACGCGCATAAGCCGATAGGCTCTCTACATAACGGCGTTGCCCTTCGGCGTAGATAGTGTCGAATGCTAGGGATGATTTTCCGGATCCGGACAGCCCGGTCATCACAATCAACTTGTCACGGGGTATCTCCAGCGTGACATTTTTTAGATTGTGCTCGCGCGCGCCAACAATACGGATCGATTTCAAACTCATGGGGCTGTTGTCTCTTTATATATGCACTTGGAGGCGTGATTCACTTGAACGCACTTTATATCGACGTTATTGCCAAGAACAAGGTATGAACATCTGGCGCGAATCTCATTATCAAATGGGGATAATGAAAGATTGAGCTTCACGCGAAACCAAGCGATTAGCTTACTAACGTGGGAATTCAGGAGAATATTATGGCTGGCAGTGTCAACAAAGTTATTTTGGTCGGAAATCTGGGCGCTGATCCGGAAATTCGTCAAACGAAAGATGGAAAACCAATCGCAAACTTACGAATTGCGACATCTGAAAGTTGGAAAGATAGAAATACCGGCGAACGCCGCGAAAAAACCGAATGGCATCGTGTTGTCATTTTCAACGAAGGTTTGACGCGTGTTGTTGAGCAATATCTCAAAAAAGGTTCGAAAGTTTACATCGAAGGGCAATTGCAAACGCGCAAGTGGCAAGATCAGAGCGGAAACGATCGTTATTCGACAGAAATTGTGCTTCAGGGATTCAATAGTACGCTGCAAATGCTTGATACGCGCTCTGGTGGAGGCGGCGGTGGAAGTTTTGAACGTGACGGAGGCGGAATGTCAGACCAAGGTGCGTCTTCAGGCGGACAAAAATACGAATTGGATGACGACATTCCGTTTTAAACGCGCAAAAAACGCGACAACGAATCAAAAATTGCAAAAAAATGCACATGCGCGCGGTTGACGTTGCGTATATACAATACTTTTTTAGTAAATTGAGTTATGTTTCAATTTCGAATCAAGATTCGGAGGTGAACCATGGCGGTAAAACGCAAGACTACTAAAAGAAAAACAGCTAAGAAAAAAGCTGCGAAGAGAAAACCTGCTAAGCGCAAAACAGCTAAGAAAGCTACGAAACGTAAGGCAGTAAAGCGGAAAACTACGAAGCGGAAAACTGCTAAGAAGAAGACCGCAAAGCGCAAGACGGCGAAAAAAGCCACAAAACGCAAAGCAACGAAGCGGAAAGCGACTAAGAGAAAAACCGCTAAGAAAAAGACTGCTAAGCGTAAGACGGCGAAGAAAAAAGCCACAAAGCGCAAAGCAACCAAGAAAAAAACAGCTAAGCGTAAGACTGCTAAGCGCAAAACCGCAAAAAAAGCGACAAAGCGCAAAGCAACGAAGCGTAAAGCGACCAAGCGCAAGACTACTAAGCGTAAGAAGAGATAAGCCGTTTATTCGGGCCATAGCGGCCTGATAAGCGGTTTTTTTTGCATTTGCCGCTCGCGATTTGATGTTTTGAAGCGTTATTTCGCATCTGAGGGGCTAAATATCGGCGAATTAGCCGGTGTTTTGCGGAGAAAACTCTTCGCCACAAGATTTACGCTAAGGATGTTCGGCAAAAAGCGGACATTTATCGCAACAAAGACGAATTCTAATTTGAATTCATACAAAAGCCCCGGTGGTTTCACCGGGGCTTTATTTTGCGCTAATTATTGGGCCCCGGTATTATCCGCCGGGGCTTTTTTTGCGTCAATTTTGGGGGCGTTAATGTAATACGTGTCTGTGCTGTATTTTATCATAGGGGGTAAATGGCGTTTCGGAGGCAAATCGAAACTAGAACCTCTGCTTGCTGCCATTATTTCGGCGCCAAGCGGGTGTGTAATCGCTTTTGTAAAATCTATTGACGGTTTTGAGCTGAGCCTTCGACTGGTTGGAGATAAGAGTCATAATCCGTTCAAATGAATCTGGGGGAGGCGCCAATGCCAAAAATATACTTTGATGGAAAAAACGCACGCAGTTTTTATCGCAGTGCAATAATTTTCAGTGCATTTTTGTTGAGCGCTGCATGCGCAACATCGCAAGGTGATTCAGCGCAATGGGTGGCGCATGGATATTTGGCACCTGGACCGACAAGCAATCCGGAAATTGTCGGCAGTTACCCAACGCGTGCAGAATGTGATGCGGCGGGCGATGCCTGGATGAGCCGTCAGGTTGTCGGCAATCCGGTTTTTGCAGAGTGCTATCCGCTGGACCAGGATTAAGGCTCTTTTGGTCCTTGGCGCCCAGCAAAAAGTGTTTTTTCGGAATACGTGTCTCCATACGAAAAATCGGCCTCTAATCGGGCTTTAAAGCTGCCGCTGCTCTCTTTGTTGCGTGAATGTGTTGGAAACACTGTTTCCTCGGTATATTTTCTCTATATTCTTGGTCGCGTTGAAAACACGATTTCCAGGAGCTGATGATGACGGGTCGCAAATTATCGCGTGCGCTTTTTCTATCGACAATATTATCAAGCGCTGTGCTTACGATGAACAGTTCTGTGCGTGCTGAGGATGCGAAAGACGGCCAGTTATTTGTTACCGGTTCCAGACTGGATCAGTCCACTTCACTGACGCCCTCGCCAGTAACACAGATCGGCGGGGCTGAGATAAGAGCACTCGGCTATATGCGGGTGGAAGACTTACTCAATACGCTGCCCCAAGCCTTTTCCGCCCAAACATCCAGAATATCAAACGGTGCGAACGGCACGTCACAAATAAATTTGCGTGGCCTCGGACCGGATCGCACATTGGTTTTGATGGATGGAAAACGCCTGCCTTACGGATCACCTTCATCACCGGCTACAAATCTCGACATTATCCCGGCCCAATTGGTCGAACGCATAGATGTGGTGACGGGGGGCGCCTCGGCAGTCTACGGATCGGATGCAATCGCGGGCGTTGTCAACTTTATCATGCGCCGTGATTTTGAAGGCATTGAATTCGATGGACAGGTTGGCGTCTATCAAGATGGTAATGGGAATGATTTTGCTAATGCATTACTTGGCGCAAATGGTATCATCGCACCGGGCGCCAAGCTTGATGGGCGCAGCACGCTTGTATCAATTCTTTTTGGCGCGAACAGCGCTGACGGCCGCGGCAATGTGATGGCATTTTTAAGCTATCAGGATCAAAATGCCATTCGCGCCGATGCGCGTGACTATTCAGCTTGCAATTATGCTAATTCAGTTGCGAGCCCCAGCTCGGTAGGCGGTATTGGTTGTGTCGGTTCGTCTTCCTTCCGTCGCTTCTTTACGCCGGGCGGCAGTTTATTCCTTTCGGATGACGGGACATTCGTTCCTTTTACAGGGGCGCCGGATCAGACTTTCAATTTTGCCTCAGCCAATTTTATTCAGCGCCCGCTTCAGCGATTTAACTTCTCGACTTTCGCTAGATACGAAATCACGGATGATGTCGAGGTTTATCTCGACCTCTCCTTCATGGATAATGTCACCACGGCGCAACTGGCGCCGTCGGCCACCTTCTTCCGTCCTTTTTCCGTGAATTGTGACAATCCATTTCTGACGGCCCCGGTGTCAACGGGGAACGTTCTTCGCGACAGTCTTGGCTGTAGTGCGGCTGATGTCGCGACTGGCGTTAATGTTCCTCTCAGCGCTAGCTATCGTAATGTTGAGGGTGATCCGCGCCAAACCATTATAGGCAATACAACCTATCGTTTGGTTGGTGGGTTGCGCGGCGATTTTGGAAATCATTGGCAATGGGATGCTTATGGGCAATTTACCAAGGTTGATGAGAGAAAGCAATTTCGAAATGACCTGAATATTGAGAATGTCCAGGATGCATTATTTGCTGTTTCAGATGGCGTTGGCGGCGCTGTTTGCCGCTCAGGCAATGCAAATTGCGCACCCTATAACATCTTCCAGCGTCCAGGCGGGCAATCACAAGTTAGCCAAGCCGCCGTGGACTACATTCAAGGTGTGAGCTTTACCAACGGTAATACGGAACAAAAAATAATCGGCGCAACGCTGCGGGGCGATCTTGGCGTCTATGGCTTCCAGTTCCCTTTGGCGACGAATGGCATACAGCTTCTTGGCGGTGTTGAGTGGCGGGAAGATACCCTAAATAGTCAGCCTGATGATTTATCTCAGGCCCCAATTGGTCGCTCCTTTACAGGTGTCAGCGGCGGGATACAGCCCGTCGAGGGTGAGGTCCGCGTCACCGAGCTTTTCACGGAAATGCAGATACCATTGATTGAGGGTAAACCGTTCTTTCAACAATTGAGTATCAACGGCGCTTACCGCTATTCCGATTATTCGTTCGAAGGCAACGGTTTTGAGAGTAGTTTCGATGCGCATAGCTTTGGCGGCGGTGTGAGTTGGTCTCCATTAAGGGATATTCATTTTCGCGGTCAGTTTCAGCGGGCTATGCGTGCGCCGAATGTGGTTGAATTATTTTCAGGGCCAGGCGCATTCACTGTAGATGACTTCACGCTCAACCCGGAGAAATCAGACACTTATTCAGCTGGAGTCGTTTTGACGCCTCGTGTTGTACCCGGGCTTAGTATCACTGCCGATTATTTTGACATTGCGGTGAATGATGTGATCGGTGAAATTTCGGTTCCGTCGCTATTAAATCAATGTATTTCGTTAGGTAACCCACTGTTTTGCAACCTCATTACGCGCGACAGTTCTGGACGGTTATTCATCAGCTTCTCAAGCCTAGCCGTTAATACACCACAGCAATTGTCTACACGCGGTGTCAGTATTAATGGGAAGTACTATTCAGATATTGGCAGTTGGGGCGCCATCAACTTTACCTATGATGCAAGCATTTTATTTGAGTTATCAACCAACCCAATACCCACCATCACAGCTGCTATCGAATGCAAAGACCTTTATGCCGGACAATGTGGTGATCCTAACTCTACATTCCGCCACCGTATGGTGACGACATGGCAAACACCTTGGAATGTGGATTTGACGGCGACCTGGAGATACAGGGGCGGAGTAGATTTCGATAGCGGGATTCCATCGGTCTCTACAGGTGGCACAGCATTACCATCGGGCAATGTGCTCAATGACCGGCTGGACCCTGCAAATTATTTGGACCTTGGGGCGCAATGGTATGTGAGGGAAAATACGACCCTTCGCGCGGGCATTCAAAATGTGCTTGGACGTGATCCGGATCTGACAACTTTTGGCGGTGGCTTCACAAATGGAAACACATTTCCCAACACATACGATCCGTTTGGGCGGTTCGTCTATTTCGGCGTTACACTTCGCAATTAAGATGACCTAAAATGAGTTATCGCGGGATGCAGTTATGTGCATCCCGCGATTTCCCCCGTTGATCGTTTATTGCGCTGGTATCAGTCCGCCCGGTGTCCAGGGAGCGCCCGATTCGATGAGCTTTGCCTGGAAGGCTGGGATTGTTGTTTGTTGCAAAGCATTGATCCTTTGGCGAACCGCCTCGAAATCTGCTTCGGCATAGTCAAGGGATTGGCGGTGGCTTGGCGTCGGGCCGTAGGTGGAATTGCTCGTGCCAATCAACAATCGCCCGAGACGACTTCCGATGGTTGTCGGTGTGTCTTGTCCGACCTCCGCCATTGCCTGGTTGCCGTTCAGCATCTCAATGATGTCTTGCAACTCGGTACGGATTGCACGCCACTCAGTATCGAGTTCAGCAGGCGCTGAACGTGTGCGCCCTAATGCGATCTGTAACTTCTCGATCTGTTCTTCGATATGGTTCGTTGCTTGATCGGCGGCGGTGACACCGCGCTGTAATGTAGAAAGACGCTCCCAGAAGGCAACGGTCTCTCTCGGGGTTGCGCCCGCGAGTGCCCCTTCACGTAATCGTTCCACCTGAAAAGCCCGTGCACTGACAAGCTCGGTTGTTACGCCACGCACTGTCTTTGACAAGGATACGGTATAGGCGCCCGGTACCGCCAGGAAGCCCCGTACGTCTTCATCAGGAAAACCGGGGCCAGTTCCTACCGCATCCATTGCCGGAAAACGCAAATCCCAGGCAATGCGGTGGAAGCCTTTCTCGGTCTCCCCTTTGAGGCGACGGACAACATTGCCATCAGTATCACGAACGATGAGCCAGATTTCCGGATCAAGCTCGCGGCGTTCCAGCTCGGTCGCATCGAACCCTGCAAACGGCGTGTCTTGCCATTCCTCTACCCTATCTTTTTCGTCTTCCTGTCGGGTTGCAGCCAGCGACTTCAGCTCGTCCTTTAAGTAATAAGTGAAAACGGCGCCGAATGGCGGATTGGGCGCGCGGTGGTAGCTATGCCCTTGAGCGCCGCCCTCTGAAAAAGCGAGGGGACTGCGCTCCATATACCACCATGCACGTCGGCCAGGGAACAAAAGGGCTTCTTGCTCAAGCGCCGCCGCATCCACATCGCGCAACGGTGTATAGTCATCGAGGATAAAAAATCCGCGCCCGAATGAAGCGGCGACGATATCTTCTTCGCGGCGCTGAATAGTGACATCGCGAAATGAGATGGTCGGAATACCACCGGAAAATTCGATCCATTTTCCGCCGCCATCAACGGTAAAAAATAATCCAAATTCCGTTGCGGCAAACATCAGCTCTGGATCAACGTGGTCCTGAACCGTGCGCCACACAAGATGCCGATCGGGGAGATCACCACGAATAGATGTCCAGCTGCGGCCGCGATTGGTGCTTTTCAGCAGATAAGGCGTGAAGTCGCCATATTTGTGATTGTCGAGCGCCACATAGACCGTGTCCGCGTCGTGGAGATCCGCCCGGATGTCATTGACAAAAGCAGTTGCCGGAACGCCGGGGAGGGCCCCCACATTAGTGCGGGCCCATGTTGCACCGCCATCATTTGTTGATTGAATGATCCCATCATCGGTGCCTATATAGAGAATATTCTCATCAAGCGGAGATTCTCCAATCGAGGTGATGGTATTATATTGAGACATCGCCAGGAAATCCCAACCTGCATCCCAGGACCATTTACGGCCCATGATCGGTAGCTGCATACGATCTTCGTTGCGGGTTAAATCTCCCGAAAGCGCTTGCCAGCTGTCGCCGCGATCATCCGAACGCCAGAGACGGTACGATGCGAAGTAAATCCTCTTCGGATCATGGGCGCTGACGACAATCGGCGCATCCCAGTTAAATCGTTCGGTCGGCTCGTCTGGCGCCGCTTGCGGCTGGATATGAATAACCTCGCCTGTAGTTCGATCAACACGGACCAAATTTCCCTCTTGCCATTCGGCATACATGATGTCGGGGTTGCCGGGTTCAGTCGCTGATTGGTGGCCATCTGCGAACAACGTAATGAACCAATCCGAATTGCGAATGCCGTGGCGGTTGTCGGTGCGTGATGGTCCGCCTTGGGAGTTGTTGTCTTGCGTGCCGCCATAGACAAGATAGAACGGTTCTGTGTCGTCTACCGCCACCTTATAGAATTGGGTTACGGGCAGGTTATCGATGAAGCGCCATGATTTCTCATTGTCGTAAGATTCATAGAGACCGCCGTCTGAACCAAAGAGAATATAATCTGGGTCGTCGGCGCGAAATGCGATGGCGTGGTCGTCCACATGTTTATATTCATTGTTGATGCCGCGCCATGTCTTGCCGCCGTCTTCTGAGACCTGGCTTGTATTGCTGACCATATAAATGCGGTCGAATTTATGGGGGCTCGCATAAAGCTCCGTATAATAATGCGGGCCCGTGCCGCCGCCAACGGCGTCTGACATTTTCTCCCATGAGGCGCCGCGGTTTTCTGATCGCCATACGCCGCCTGTGCGCCGGTTCAACTCAATAGCGGCATAAAGGACATCGGGGTTTTGCGGTGAGACTGCGAGACCGATTTTACCCTTATTGCCTTCCGGAATGCCATTAGTGAGCTCAACCCAGGTTTCACCGCCGTCTTCGGACATGTGGACACCCGACTCAGGGCCGCCACCAACATAGGCTGCGACTGTACGGTGGTGCTGCCAGGTTGCAGCATAGATACGGTCTGGATCACGCGGATCGATCATGACATCCGTTACACCTGTCCATTCCCCTGCGGATAAGACATTGTTCCAAGTCTCGCCGCCGTCGGTCGTTTTGTATAATCCACGATCGCCGCCGCTAGACCATAATGGTCCTTGCGAAGCGACAAATACTGTATTGGGATCATTTGGATGGACAATAATTTTCGAAATATGTTCGGAGTTTTCAAGCCCTAGATTTTCCCATGAACTACCGCCATCAAGCGAGCGGTAAATGCCGTCGCCGTAGCCCGTATGGCGTCCGCCGACATTCTCGCCCGTGCCGACCCAAACAGTATTTGCATTGGATGGGTCAAGCGCAATAGCACCGATGGAGTAAGAAGATTCTTTGTCGAAGAGGGGCGTCCATGTTGTGCCAGCATTGGTGGTTTTCCAAACGCCGCCAGAACCGACAGCGACAAACCAAGTGGCTGGGTCATCTTGGACGATGACAATGTCGGCAATGCGTCCAGACATAAGGGCAGGGCCGATGTTGCGCAATTCAAGGCCCTTAAATGTGTCGCTGGAAAGGGGACCCTTATCGCCCTCTGTATCTTTGTTTCCCTCTTGTGCGCAGGCCGATAGCGGCACGAACATCAAGGCGGCGATGACGGAAAGAACACGCATAATTTAACCCCTCTGGCTTTAATTTTGGCGGATCATACACAGGAACCCTACGTGATGAAATCACGATTGTCGTGAAGACTGAACTCTTAATTTTTTACGTTTTCTTGTAGCGCGTTTCACATGGGGAAGAAAAAATAGATAGATCCCGGTGCCCCATAAGACCAGCAAGATGACGCCGGTTGGGAAGAACAGATAAAGCTTTGTCCAGTCGGCGAAAAATGAGCCATCATGCAGGGCTTCAATAATGTCGGAACGTCGATAAGCGATCTGAAGGATTTCCCCTGTGGAGGTGTCGATCTGGGCTTCCCAGTTATTTTCGGCGACGAATTTGACGACGCCTTTGCCTGGTTTGAAATCGACGCGGGCAAGGTCTTCCCATCGCGTCAGTTCCATTTCCTCAATGCTTTTCGCAGTCGCAAATAAATCCTCAATAGATTGGGTGGGAACACTCAACCTATCCTCGCCCCGAATTGTCGGAGGCTGTACCCAATCGATTTGCTTTTTTAGCTGCAGCAATAGCCCTGCGCCGATGACGAGACCTATTTGCACCATAATAAGGAGCGAGCCCCAATGGTGAATTTTACGCAATAGCACTTGAGTTTTCATGGGCGCTCGCTTGGCAGTAAGGTCACACGTGTTTTCGGCTAGTAGCCGATGGCAAGACCATCTTTTCGCATTTCTGTAGCGCCGGAATAGATACCGGTTTCGGGGTCGCGCCAGATCGCTTGATAACCGCCAAACATCACACCATTAGAAACCACTTCCACATTGTGACCTTTGGCACGGAGCGCCTCTATGGTTTTTTCGGATATGCCGGGCTCAACATTCAGAACGCCAAGGAGGGCCGAAGGGTCACTGGGCGCATCATCCAGATTATAAGATCCCGTAGGAGCCCGCCCGCCAATATGGTTGAGCCTTGCGGCATCTCCTGCTTCTTGCAGGTTCATACCGTAATCAACGAGATTGATCAGAATTTGCATATGCCCTTGCGGTTGCATACCGCCGCCCATCAAACCGAAACTTAGCAAGGGTGCACCGTCCTTCATCACGAATGCAGGAATGATCGTATGAAAGGGACGTTTTCCCGGTGCGTAAACATTGGGATGATCCGGGTCGAGTGAATATAGCTCACCACGGTTTTGAAGCATGAAGCCAAGGCCATCAGGGACAAGGCCGGAACCCATGCCGCGATAGTTAGACTGGATCAATGAGACCATCATGCCGTCTTTATCAGCGACAGTAAGATAAGTCGTATCGCCTTCGCCCTCCAGTTTTGGGTCGCCCGGCATTGGCGTTGGGTTTACTTTCTCCGGATTGATCAGCGCAAAGCGCTCCCGTCCATAGTCTTCTGACAATAACCATTCAATCGGAATGTCCGAATATTCAGGATCCGCATAGAAATGCGCCAGGTCTTCAAAAGCGAGACGCTTGGCTTCTGTGATGTAATGCAAGACTTCCGCGCTGCCGCGCGACCATTGGGCAAGGTCCACATTTTTGAGAATATTGGCCATCTGTAGTGCAGCAAAGCCTTGTCCGTTTGGCGGCAACTCACAAAAATCATAGCCCTTATAATCAACACATCCAGGATCAATCCACTCACTTTTATGGGCGGCGAAATCTTCATAACGCAAATCACCTCCGATGCGCTTCATATAAGTGTCGATGGTCTGGGCGATTGTGCCTTTGTAAAATCCGTCGCGGCCTTTTTTGGAGATTACGCGAAGGGTCTTTGCGAGGTCCGGGTTCTTGAAAATTTCACCAGCGCTGACTGGGCCATCCTTGAAATAAGTTGCTTGCGCATTATCAAACTCGGTAATTATTTCCATGTACTCTTCAAAGCGCGCGTAATTCATTTCTAGATATTTGGCGATCACAGGGGAGGTGGGAAAGCCTTTTTCAGCATACGCGATTGCCGGGGCCAGGATCTTCCGCATGGGGAGTTTGCCAAATTTCCCGTGCATCTCGAACCAGCCATCCACGGCGCCGGGTACGCTCACCGGCAAATGCCCGAATGGCGGCAGAGTTTTCTGGCCGTCAAGCTGTTCGATCAAGTTGTCATAGGACCGCCCCATGGGACTGCGCCCCGACGCATTGAGGCCGTATAGTTTTTCCGTTTCAGGGTCCCAGATGATGGCAAAGAGATCGCCGCCGACACCGTTTCCAGTCGGCTCCATAAGACCGAGCGTTGCATTGGCCGCGATGGCGGCGTCAACGGCGCTGCCGCCAGCTTTTAAAATATCAATAGCGACCTGGCTCGCCAGAGGGTGCGCGGTGGCGGCCATTCCATGTTCTGCGTAGACCGGGCTTCGCGACCAGCTGGGGCCAACCGGGCGCCCGCCTGAACCAATATCATCGGTGAGGCCAGAACTGTCTGCAAATGCAGGCCCAGTCATTGCGAGCCCCGTGCTTAGGAAAATTGCGATCAGCTTCTGACTTAATGATATCATCATAGAACCCCTCTAACCCCCTGAGAATTATTGAATTGGCGGCAACATGCCACAAATCTTCCCCCGGGGCCAAGCGCGATCACTCCTCAGCTGTTCACAGCCTGTTGATTGGATTGCGCAGGCGCCATGGTCTCGGTTAAGTCAAATAGATGAGTGAGCTCTGGAAATTTTGCGTTGCGCCATTGATGGACGGCACCGACCGGCATTGCCGGTATTTTCACCGATTGTTGAGCAAACACGCGCGGCTATACTCGGAAATGATCACGGCTGATGCGGTGATCCATGGGAAGCGCGACAAGCTTCTGGGCTTTGACAGAGCTGAGCATCCTGTGGCCTTGCAGTTAGGCGGTAGCGATCCTGAAAAGCTGGCAATGGCGGCGAAGATTGGCGCGGATTTTGGTTATGACGAGATAAACCTCAATGTAGGTTGTCCATCCGGCCGTGTGCAATCGGGCGCCTTCGGCGCCTGTTTAATGAAGACCCCAGAGCTTGTGCGCGACTGCGTTGCAGGCATGCGTGCGGCGGTGCGAATTCCCGTCACTGTTAAATGTCGCATCGGCGTTGATGATCAGATTCCCGAAGAAAGCCTTTTTACGCTGGTCGATCTGGTGGCGGGCGCTGGCTGTGAAACTTTTATTGTCCATGCTCGTAAAGCCCTGCTTGATGGGCTGTCTCCAAAAGAAAACCGCTCCGTGCCGCCGTTAGAATATGATCTTGTTCGGCGGTTGAAACGTGAGCGCCCCGATTTAACGATTGTCCTTAATGGTGGTATTGAGACAATTAATCAGGCGCAAATTCTATCTCAGGATTGCGACGGGGTCATGTTGGGGCGCGCGGCCTATGGTGAGCCCTATATTCTTGCGACTGTTGATGAAGAGTTTTTCGGTAACGCTGGCGCTGCGCCGTCCCGCGAAGAAGTTGCCCTTCAAATGTCTGAATATTTAAAACAGCAATTTGAATTGGGGGTGCGCGCCCATTCGGTTACCCGGCACATGCTTGGGCTTTATCATGGCGCCCCAGGCGCGCGGGTGTGGCGCAGATATATATCCGAACATGCGCCATTGGCCCGTGGCGATATTCTTGACGGCGCAGTTGATGCGGTACGGGCGGTGAGGGTAGATGCTTAGATGTTGATGGAGCTTCTACAAGACCATGGACTTCTCCTCGCAGGCGTTCTGCTTGCAGGGTTTGCATCCGGTTATGCAGGCGGCTTGTTCGGCATTGGCGGCGGCATTGTAACGGTGCCCGCGCTTTATGCGGTTTTTCAAACCCTTGGCATTGCCGATGGGCCAAGCTTAAAAACGGCGATCGGGACTTCGCTTGGAGTCATCATCGTTACATCGATCCGTTCTCTCTCGACCCATCATGGTGCAGGGCAAGTTGATTTTTCAATTTTAAAATCATGGGCCCCATGGATTGCCATTGGCGCCGTGGTCGGCGGCTTGGTCGCAAAATGGGTGCCGGTAGAGCTTTTGACGGCGGTCTTTGCGGGGGGCGCGTTTTATATTGCCTGGCGGCGGTTATTTTCTAAGAACAAAGGCCATGCAACCGCAAAGCGAAAATCGCTAATGCACATGAAGGTACCTGTTGGCGTTGGCACCGGGCTGTTCTCTGCGCTGATGGGTTTTGGCGGCGGTGCGCTAGGAGTGATCTTTATGACCATGGCGGGGCGCTCCATGCACCAGGCGATTGGGACTTCGGCCGGTTTTGGCGTGGCGGTAGCCGTGCCAGGAATTACTGGGTTCATTTTATCCGGATGGGGATTAGAGGGGCTGCCGCCCTTGTCCATGGGTTATGTCAATTTGCCGGCCTTTGTCGCAATGGCTGTGATGGCGGCGATATCGGCGCCGCTTGGCGCGCGTCTCGCCCATCGGGTTGATGGCGCCATTCTGTCAAAACTTTTCGGCGGGTATGTACTACTTGCCGCTGTCAGTCTGATCATCGACGTTTTTATTGCGTAATGTTGCTGCAGAGCAGCATAATATAGTGCCAATCTATCGCCAAGCATGCCATGTTTACTTCCTTGAATGATTGATAAGAGGGTTGGGGCGCGCATCGTGACCGGTAATGTAATTGAATCTGTGATTTCAGGCGTTGGGTCCTATCTCCCCGAAAATGTAGTCACCAATGATGACCTCGCCAAGAAAATCGACACCTCGGATGAATGGATTCGATCCCGCAGCGGTATTGGGCAGCGCCATTATGCGGCGGATGATCAGGCAACTTCTGATCTGGCTGTGGGGGCAGCTTGGAACGCGCTCGATCAGGCAGGCCTGAAGCCGAAAGATATTGATCTGGTGATTGTCGCCACTGTCACGCCGGATAAGACGTTTCCATCGACGGCGGTTTATGTTCAGCAAAAATTAAATATCCCACCGGGCATAGCCTTTGATTTATCCGCAGCTTGTGCGGGTTTTTTATATGCGATGAATATCGCTCATGATTTTATTCGTACGGGCCAGGTCAAACACGCGCTGGTGATTGGCGCAGAAAAACTGTCGTGTTTTCTCGATTGGGAGGACCGCGCCACTTGCGTTCTTTTCGGTGATGGCGCTGGGGCAGTGGTGCTATCCGCTGAGGAGACACCGACGGCCGATGCCCCGAGCGGCATCCTCGCGACTTACCTTTGTGCAGATGGGCGTCTTGCCGATCATCTCTACGCAGATGGCGGGCCATCATCTACTGGCACGGTGGGCAAGGTGCGGATGAATGGCAAGGAAGTATTTCGCAATGCTGTAACGGAAATCTCTAACGCGGTTTTCGAAGTGACCGAGCGCGCTAAGGTCAGTCGACATGAGATTGACTGGTTTGTGCCGCATCAGGCGAATATTCGTATTATTCAATCTTGTGCAAAAAAGCTGTCACTCGACCCAAGCAAGGTCATCGTCACCATCGACAAACACGCCAATACTTCATCAGCATCTATTCCACTGGCGCTAGATGCCGGGATTCGTGATGGCCGCATTAAACGCGGAGAGCTATTGGTGTTTGCGGCGCTTGGCGGCGGTCTCGCCTGGGGAAGTACCTTGGTTCGGTACTAGCAGAGCAATAACAATATAGTTTGGAAGGTTTTGGTATGCGATTAGTTTTGCGGACAATAGCAGTGATGACTGTGGTGGGCGCCCTCGGAGCATGTGCAACGGGTGACGCATTGGATGCGACCGCCAATGTTGAGGCTAAAGCTTCTGATGCCGCGAAACTTCAGGAAACGCCGATTATTATCGGGCAGTCTTTCTCTATGCCTTCGATGGTCATGGAAGAAAAGCGCGAGATTAATGTATGGCTGCCCCCGAGTTACGGAGAAGGTGAGCAGTCTTATCCGGTGCTTTATGTGATTGACGGCGCGCTTAATCAGGACTTCCATCACATCAGCGGCCTTGGGCAATTAACGACCATCAATGGTGACTTTGATGAAATGATCGTTGTTGGCATTGGCACGCACACGCGCATTATGGAGCTTACATCTGAGCCAAAGGATTCGCGCTATATACGGACACCAGCGACGGCTGGCGGTGGGGCCATCTTTCAAAGCCATGTTGCTGATGAAGTCATTCCCTTTATTGAGAGCCGCTACCGTACCAGCGATCGGCGTGCTGTGATCGGGGAATCTCTGGCAGGCCTCTGGATCGCTGAAGTGTTTTTGAAAACGCCAGATTTGTTTACGGACTACATTTCGATCAGCCCCAGCCTTTGGTGGGATGATAAGGCGCTAGCCAAAGATGCCGATTGTATTCTGGCCAATTTCCCCGCCGGGGAACGGCGCTTATACATAACCATGGCGGATGAGGGCGGAACCATGCAGGGTGGGCTCGACATCATACTTGCTGCCATTAAAAAGCATCGGCCCAAAGGGCTGAAATGGTATTATGTGGATCGCCGTAAGTCAGAAGTGCACTCAACAATTTATCATGGCGCTGCTTTAGATGCGCTGAGAACTTTATTCGGCAAACCAGCGCCAGATTATGGTGAAACACCCTGGTATTTGATTGAGGGCGGTCAGCCAGAAGCCGAACAGTGAACGCATCACAGTAGGGCGAGTGAAACCAGCGCTCCGGAATATTCCCCGTGAGGAGTTATGGGCTTGCACGGAACTATGAGAGGTGATTTTGGACCATGAGTGATGATGCATTGTTGACGCGCATTGAAAAACTCGAAGAGCGCTCTGCCTTTCAAGAGCACACGATAGAAGAGTTATCGGATGCGATTACTGATCAATGGAAATTGATCGATAAATTGAAGCGCGAGGTTGGCCGCTTAACCGATGAGCTTAAAGAGGTTGGCGATAATATGGCGCAAGGGGCGGGGCGTGAGCCGCCTCCACCACATTATTAAAAGGCATCATTAAGGCTCATATCTTTTGATTATATTTGCCAATTTCCGGATGCTGTTGAAGGACAGCATCTAGTTCTGCAAACATCGCCTTCATGTTTTCTTCCGACGTAGGACTTTCAATCACCACAACAAGCTCTGGCTTGTTTGAGGAAGCGCGAACCAGCCCCCAGGTGCCATCTTCCGCCGTGATGCGCACACCATTGACGGTGACAACGTCGCGGATTTTTTGTCCGATAATCTCGCCGCCTGAATTGGCCCGCTCAACAAACGTCGCGACGATTTTCTCGACAACGCCGTATTTCTTTTCATCATCGCAATGAGGCGACATGGTAGGCGACTGATAGGTCATTGGCAGGCTTTTACGCATGTCCGAAAGCTTTAGCTCTGGTTTACGATCAAGCATTTGCAGGAGAGCGATCGCCGCCACAAGGCCATCATCATAACCGCGCCCGATGGGCTCATTAAAGAAGAAATGCCCAGATTTTTCAAAGCCGGCAAGCGCTCCTATCTCGTGGCTTTTGCGCTTAATATAAGAGTGGCCGGTTTTCCAATAGACGGTTTTGGCGCCGTTCTTGATGAGCACTGGATCGGTAGCAAACAATCCGGTGGATTTCACATCCACCACAAATTGTGCGTTCGGGTTAAGGGCGGAGAGATCGCGTGCGATCAATACCCCGATCTTGTCGGCAAAAATTTCCTCACCTTCGTCATCGACGACACCGCAACGATCACCGTCTCCGTCAAAGCCGAGCGCCAGATCTGCGCCATGCTCATTGATCGCAACTTTCATTGCGTTCAGCATCTCCATGTCTTCGGGATTGGGGTTGTAGCGCGGGAAAGTGTAATCGAGCTCCGCATCCATCGGGATCACCTCAAGACCGAGACGCTCGAGGGTTTCTGGTGCGAATGCGCCAGCAGTTCCGTTGCCGCATGCTGCGATCACTTTCATCTTCCGGGTGAAGGAAACACCTTCAACCAAATCTTCGATATAGCGCTCACGCACGCCCTCAACATATTTATAGGCGCCGCCCGGAAATGTTTTGTATTCGCCCTTGAGGACGATGTCTTTGAGGCGACCCATTTCATCTGGGCCAAAGGTGAGAGGGCGTGCGGCGCCCATCTTCACGCCGGTCCAGCCATTTTCATTATGGCTTGCCGTGACCATGGCGACGCAATCGATATCAAGATCGAACTGTGCGAAATAGGCGGTGGGCGACAAGGCAAGGCCGATATCATTGACCTCAATGCCGGCATCCATCAAACCCACGGTCAACGCTTGCTTGATGGAGATCGAATAGCTGCGGAAGTCATGGCCAACGACAATGCGCGGGGCCTTCCCCATTTCGCGGATCAGCGTGCCAAGACCTTGCCCCAGTGCTTGGATGCCCAACAAGTTGATCTCTTTTTCCAACACCCAGCGCGCGTCATATTCACGAAAGCCCGTGGGTTTGACGAGGGGGGTGGTTTCAAAGGCGAGGGTGTTGGCGACTAGATCGGCGCGCGGTGTCGGCAGCATATTGGTTTCCTTAAAATGGGCAGGCTTTGGCGCACTTTAAGGGGCCTCACGCCAGACGCAACCGGCCTAATTAAACAGGAAAGAAATTCCTTTGAATACTGCTGAGTGCCGATGCCTAACTATGCTGATGTTGCTAGTGTGAATTTGGCCGGCTGGATCACATTCGCGTTGATGGCTGTGGAATTGTGGGCGCGTTGGTTTAAGTTTCACAAGGCACGCCCGAATACGCCCGAACAGACGTATTGAATACACGCTGAGAGGAATACGCATGAGCGACCCAATGGAGCTTTATTATTGGCCGACGCCCAATGGCTGGAAGGTGACGATGTTCCTCGAAGAGGTGGGGCTCGATTACAATGTCAATTATGTGAACATTGGCGCGGGGGATCAGTTCAAACCGGACTTCCTGAAATTCTCACCCAATAATCGTATGCCTGCCTTGATTGATCCAGATGGACCAGGCGGCAAACCTATTTCGGTTTTTGAATCCGGCGCGATCCTGCAATATCTTGGCCGCAAGACCGGCAAGTTTTATCCTTCTGACGAACGGGCGCGCACGCAAGTTGATGAATGGCTGATGTGGCAGATGGGCGGTGTCGGACCGATGCTGGGGCAACTCCACCATTTCAATAATTATGCGCCGGAAAAAATTGACTACGCCATCACGCGTTACCTAAACGAGGCCAACCGGCTTTACGGTGTCCTTGATAAACGTCTCAGCGAAAATGAGTTTATCGCCGGAGATTATTCGATTGCTGATATGGCCATCGCCAGTTGGACTTGGTTCTATGCCCGCCATGAGATCGAAGGGGATGAGTTTCCAAACTTCGCTGGGTTGAATCTATTGTGGCGCGCCCAGCAGTGCAGCGTGCGATTGCCTTAGGTGCAGAGCGCCGTCAGGAGCTTTCTGATAATGAGGAAGCACAAAAAGTCTTATTTGGCCAACGGGCGACCTGATCGAAGGGTGGAACGGGCGAAGGGGAAGATGTTATGACCACAGTTTGGAAAACCGGCGGATGTCACTGCGGCGCCGTTAAGTGGGAAGCAGATGTGAGCGATGATGTCGTCGCTGATGAATGCAATTGCTCAATGTGTTCGATGGTCGGCTATTACCATGTGATCGTTCCAGCCTCGCATTTTCGGTTGTTAATGGGTGAGGATCACCTCACCGAGTATCTATTCAACACCGGTGTTGCGCGCCATTTGTTCTGCAAACAATGTGGCGTCAAATCATTCTATGTTCCGCGCTCTAACCCTGACGGCTACTCACTGAATTTGCGTTGCATGAAGGAAGATCAGTTTACATCAATCCAGATCCGCCCCTTTGATGGGCAAAACTGGGAAGCTAATGCAAGCAAGTTGGCGCATCTTTCCAAAGACGATGCGTAATCAATTTGCATCCTTGCTGACAGATATTCGCGCATGTCGGCATTGCATTGATGACCCTATTGGCAAGCCCTTACCCCATGAGCCCCGCCCTGTATTGCAGGCGTCAGCAAGTGCGCGCATTGCAATTTTCGGCCAGGCGCCGGGGACGCGCGTGCATGCCAGCGGAAAGCCATTCACCGACCCTTCGGGGGATCGCTTGAGAGATTGGCTTGGAGTAAGCGAAGATATTTTCTATGACGCTAGAAAAATTGCAATCATCCCTATGGGTTTTTGTTTTCCGGGGCTCGATGCAAAAGGCGGCGACTTGCCGCCCAGGAAAGAATGCGCGTCGCTGTGGCGAGAAAAAGTGATGGCTTCCTTGCCAAACCTTGAGACTTGCATTCTCGTTGGTCAGTATGCGCAGAAATGGCACCTTGGTAAGGCGGCAAAAAAGACGCTGACGGAAACGGTAACATCCTGGCGTGATTATGCGCCGACATATTTTCCAACCCCGCATCCCTCCTGGCGCAATAATGGATGGCTCAAGAAAAACCCGTGGTTCGAGACCGATTTATTGCCAGTATTGAAAAAAAGACTACACGGGCTATTGCCTTAAAGGCTTGTGACGTTTGGCGGCCTGGCCTGTCACTGTTTTCTATAGTGGGTCCGAGCTTCGTGATGATCCCGGAAAACCCCAATTCCTTTGCGGTTGGCAGTCCAATTTTGATGTAAAAATATAGTGGTCAGTCGGGTTGGCGATATCATCATTTTGAGAAACCGCGATTTGTTGGTACGCTAATCGCCAATTCATAGTAGCGGGGTTTAGGGGTTTTATGAAAAACTATTCGAAAATGATCAGTTGCTTGGTTTCAATCGTCGCCATGGGGGCTTTATGGGCGGGGCCAGCAACAGCCCAGAATTCAGGTAATATGCAACTGCAGTCATCTGGGTTGATGGAAAAATTCAGCAGCACGGATGTTGCCTCAATGCTGGAGGTTTTTGAGATCGAGATTACGCTGCAGCCCTATCAAAATAACGATCAGGCATCATTAGTAGCAGTCTCTTCCGGCGGTGCGCAGTTTTTTATTGTCATGCAGCAGTGTGACGATGCCGCGAATGGCGTTGGCTGTCAGCAGGCTTTAGTTTTTACGGGTATGTCGAATGCAGGTATTTCCTATGAGGATTTGAATACTTTCAACTCGTATTCTGAAGTGACCCGCGCCATTAACCTCGCTGAGCAGCAAGTGGTAATGTTTGGTACGAAAATTTTTGCCCAGGGTGGGATAGGACGGGATAACTTCCGGCTTCTCATGTATCTTTTCCTGGCGGACATGCAGCAATATGTTGAAAGCCAACAGGCTACTGGGAACACAATTGCATTGACGATTTCACCAACTGGAGATGAGCCATCTAAAATCACTTCTGGCGTGTCGTCATCAATCCAAGTGCCTGAGCAGATCGGTGACATGCACGAAAATGCGCTCAAAGCGGCCATTTCAAATACCTGGAATGTTGAGTTCCTGTCGGATGAAGCTGTGAAGTTTATAGAATAGAGCATCAGCAAATAAACTTGCCCGCGTGTAACAAGAAACCTAGATCTTCGGGTGAAAACCACTCTTTTCTCGATAGTCTAGGTTTTAAGCTTTGATTAGGATATCCACACATTGTGGCATACTACGCTCCCAAAGGTTGTGGGTCTCATTGAATGAGTCCCATTGGCGGGGGCGGTGCAAAGTAATTGCTGCAGCGCAACGAGCCTGCGAGCAGCTCGATATATGCATGTGAGTTCAACAAAATGGCCAGTTTTGGCGGAACATGTATACGGGAACTACAATTCAGTAATCCATTTTTATCAATTTGATGTGAAAACCCACTCCGAAAACTACCCTTGAGCCATGGCTAGAGCATCGCTATACAGGCCGCGCATTCGCATAAGGCGGCAAGGGTGCAAAAGGTTAAGTCGGGAGTGAAATATGTCGACGAGCGTAGTCAATGGTTACCGTCCGTCTAATGACGAAAAATTTATGAATGAACGCCAACAGGAATATTTCCGGCGTAAACTGCTTGATTGGAAGCAGGACATTCTCCGTGAAAGTCAGGGTACGCTGAACAATCTTCAAGAAGATGATAATCACATGCCTGATGTTTCCGACCGCGCCACGAGCGAATCAGAAAAGGCGCTTGAACTGCGTACCCGTGACCGGCAACGCAAATTGATTTCCAAAATTGATGCAGCTTTGCGGCGTATAGAGGCTGGCGAATATGGGTATTGCGAAGAGACTGGGGAATCGATCAGTATTGGCCGTCTTGATGCGCGCCCTATCGCCACTTTGTCTTTGGAAGCGCAAGAGCGCCATGAGCGTGAAGAGCGTGCTCACCGGAGCGATTGATCAAGCCAATACTTGGCTCTTGCCCCAGGTTTCTAGCGACAATCTCGATTTGGGTTCGATTTGCATGTGCTCAAACTGATCAAACGCCGTGTGCGTCTTTTGTAGGGCGCTGCGCCGTTTTGTGGAAAAACCGGTTGCACCCTTCGCCGACTTCGCTATGAAGGCCCATGGAGCGCCGTAAATCCTCATCCAAGCCGCAGACTGGGCCTAACTTAGGGCGGCGTAAGCGCGTCAAAAAAACCAATATTTCGAAGACAGCGCTGGGCGAGGAGCCAGAAAAGCGCCAGCGCAAGAAATCAGCGCCGATGAGGGGTGACGCCAATCCGCGTGCTTTGAAGGTCAACGTAAAGACCTCCAAATTCCGCGAGCTGGGATCGACCCTTTGGCTGAGGCGCCAATTGAATGACCCTTATGTGCGAAAGGCGAAGGCCCTGGGCTACCGCTCTCGAGCGGCGTTTAAGCTCCTGGAGCTTGATGAGAAGTTCTCACTGCTAAAGCCTGGCGCGCGGGTGGTCGATCTTGGCTGCGCTCCGGGGGGCTGGTGTCAGGTTGTGGCAAAGGCTGTGGGATCGAAGGGCAAGGTTGTGGGTATTGATTACCTCGCGATGCCGGTTGTCGCGGGCACAGATGTGTTGGAGATGGATTTTCTCGATGAAGCTGCGCCGGCGCGTTTAACTCAGATGCTGGGGGCGGAGGCAGATCTTGTGCTCTCTGATATGGCGGAGCCGACCACGGGGCACAAATCCACGGATCACTTACGCATTGTCGCGCTTGCCGAAGTGGCGCTTGATTTTGCAGAAGATGTGTTGGCGCCCGGCGGCGCGTTTGTCTGCAAGGTGTTTGCGGGCGGCGCTGAAGGAGAATTGCTGGCGCGCCTCAGGCAAAAATTCACAACCGTAAAACACGCCAAACCGAAAGCCAGCCGTTCGGGCTCGGCGGAAAAGTATGTTGTGGCCGTAGGGTTTAGGAAAAAACCATGACCATCATCACCGCCATTCATGATGCGGGACAAAACCTTACTTTTCTGGGATCGAATGGTCGCGCGACGATTGGCAGTTTTGTTGCGCCCTCACGTGATACTAAATGGTTTGCGAAAAACGGTTGGGTCATTGGTATTACCGGGACCGGACCCAAGCTTGAGGCGTTAAAAGCCCATGAGGAAAAGTTCCCCAAAGACACGCAGCATCCTTTTGAAATATTGAAATTCATGCGCGTGGCCTATGGCGATTTTGATATAGGTGAAATGGATGAGGGTCTGAAGCGTTATTGCGGCAGCGGGCTTCTTATTCACAAAAGCGGCGCCATTTGGGACTTTGACAATAGTTTCTGCCTCACTGAAGTGGAGCGTGGTGTGTTCTGGGCGCGCGGGTCGGGGATCGATGTTGCCCTTGGTGCTGCGTTAGCGCTGCGAGAGTATATTCAATCGCCCAATGCGCTGACCAAGCGCGTCCTCGAGATTGTTATCGCCAATGACGTTGATTGTCCGGGCGAATTGCTCATTCAAACATTTGATCAAAATGGCGACTTGTCCGATCCGTTAGAGGTTTAAAGGGGATGGAGATGAGAAAATGAGTGAGAATTCAAGTTGGTGGGCAATTGTTGTTCGGCTGGCAAGCTTCATTGAAGGTGAGGAGCATGGTTCAATTGAGGAATACTCTATTCGCATCATCTCAGAGCCTTTCCTTGAGCAAGCTAAATTGAAAGCTCTTAGGTATGCTAAAAAATCTAATCCAGATTCTTTAACTACGGATCAGAAAACGATCCGAACTGAAACCGTTTCTATTGTAGGCGCTGAATTTTTGGGTGACACCATTCCAAAAGATGGCGATGAAATTTGGTCACGGTTAGCATTCCTAGACCGTGAGGAAGATCAAGGGTTTCAGAAAGACTCTCCACCATTTTGGGCATTGCGTGCCTTTCATACAGATTGGAATATTAAAAATCTTGAGGAGCGGTGTTAAAAAATGAAAATCCGTGAAGCGCTGACATTTGATGATGTATTGCTGGAACCCGGTCCGTCGGATGTGATGCCGAGCGGCGTTGATGTGAAGGCGCGCCTGACAAAGACCATTACGCTCAACATTCCGATTCTTTCCTCGGCGATGGATACGGTGACTGAGGCTGAAATGGCGATCGCTATGGCGCAAAATGGCGGTATTGGTGTGCTGCACCGGAACCTAAGTATTGAAGTGCAAGCCGGGCATGTGCGCCGGGTCAAGCGTTTCGAAAGCGGCATGGTGGTCAACCCATTGACGCTGACGCCTGACGATACATTGCGAACCGCGCAAACCATTATGCTGGAACGCAGTATTTCGGGCTTTCCGGTTGTTGAAAATCGCGACGCCAATGGTGTAGGCAAGCTCGTTGGGGTGCTGACCAATCGCGACATGCGTTTTGCCCGTGATCTTGACCAGCCCGTGCGTGATCTGATGACCTCGGTTGACTTGGTAACAGTCTCCCTAGGGGTGAGCCAGGATAAGGTCCGGGAGTTGTGTCACAAGCGGCGGATCGAACGGGTGATCGTCGTTGATGACAATTATCGCTGCATAGGCTTGATCACCGTCAAGGATATGGAAAAAGCGTTGGAATTCCCGCTTGCCTGTAAAGACTCTGAGGGGCGTTTGCGTGTGGCGGCGGCCTCTAGTGTTGGAGACGCCGGATATGAGCGTGTTGAGGCGCTGATAGAGGCGGGCGTTGATGTGGTGGTGATTGATACAGCGCATGGACATTCTTCAAAGGTTCTCGATCAGGTAGCGCGCATCAAGCGGGCTTCGGCGGCAACGCAGGTGATAGCCGGGAATGTCGCGACCTATGAGGGCGCAAAAGCGCTGATTGAAGCGGGCGCTGATGCGATCAAGGTCGGGATTGGACCCGGCTCGATTTGTACAACGCGCATTGTCGCGGGTGTCGGCGTGCCGCAATTGACGGCGGTGATAGATACGTCGCGTGCCGCGCGTGAGGCGGGCATTCCGATCATCGCTGATGGCGGGATTAAATATTCCGGAGATATCGCCAAAGCGCTGGCGGCTGGCGCCGATAGCGTGATGATCGGATCGTTATTGGCCGGTACCGATGAGGCGCCCGGAGAGGTGTTCCTCTATCAGGGGCGCTCCTACAAATCCTATCGCGGTATGGGATCGATTACGGCCATGGCGCGCGGTAGTGCCGACCGGTATTTTCAAGCCGATGTCACCGAGCAAATGAAACTTGTCCCCGAAGGCATTGAAGGGCGTATCCCCTATAAAGGGTCTATCGGGACAATTCTCCATCAGCTAGTCGGCGGCGTGCGCGCTTCTATGGGCTATGTGGGGGCGCCGACGATTATGGAAATGCAACGCCGGGCAAAATTCGTTAAAATCACCAACGCGGGCCTGAAAGAAAGCCACGTTCATGACGTTGCGATTACCCGTGAGGCGCCAAATTACCCGACACCGAGTTAGTGACGTATCAAGAATATAATAAGTTTTGTAAATCACTTCCTGCGACGACTTATGTTGTTCAGTGGGGCGGTTCTCATGTCTGGAAAGTTGGCGGGAAAATGTTTGCTGTTGGCGGCTGGAATAAAAAGGACGTCACCGGTGTTACGTTCAAGGTCTCCGAGATCGCCTTTGAAATGCTGAAGGATCAGCCGGGCCTTCGCCCGGCGCCTTATCTTGCATCGCGTGGTATGAAATGGATTCAGCACTATGATGCGCCAGGTCTTAGCGATAAAGATCTGAAAGAATATATTGCCGAGTCTCATCGCATCGTCTCCCTTGGGCTAACCAAGAAATTACAAAAAGAGCTTGGCCTCAATCAGGACGGATCATAGCTCAGCCAGAAGACCCGCGGCCGGTATTGGATCCCTGGTGAGCTTCGGGACGTGCAAGAATTATCTGCAGAGCTCGATTTTTCAGGAGCCATGTCAATGTCAGCCTATGTAACGCCGATTATCTTTCTTGTTCTGTCTAATATATTTATGACCATCGCTTG
Organism: Alphaproteobacteria bacterium; assembly: GCA_013151435.1. Lineage (GTDB taxonomy): Bacteria > Pseudomonadota > Alphaproteobacteria > Caulobacterales > Parvularculaceae > Hyphococcus. The sequence goes on along the minus strand of JAADIH010000062.1, from coordinate 3,069 downwards.
GTACGGACATTTGAAGTTCAAGACCTCTCCCATAGTGATGGTCATTTTTGTAAGCTGGGGCATTGCGCTTGTTGAATATTGTTTCGCGGTTCCGGCAAACCGGATTGGCCATACTGTTTATTCCGCCGCGCAACTCAAAACTATTCAGGAGGTTATTACGCTTATTGTGTTTGCGGGTTTTTCCATAATCTATCTGAAAGAGGCATTGGGATGGAATCATCTGGTTGGATTTTTATTGATTGCGGCCGGCGCTGCGATCGTTTTTAAAGGTTAGAATATGCGTATTTCAGGCCGACTTAGTGCTGCTATCGAAATTCTGGAAGACTTTAGCCAACGTCGCGTCCCGTTGAAAACCGCCCTTGCCGATTGGGGGCGTAACAACCGCTATGCGGGGGCGAAAGATCGCGCCTGGATATCTGGGCTGTGCCTTGATGTGTTGCGCTCAAAAGCATCTCTTGCGGCGGCAATGGGCGCCACAATGGATGATGTCACCGCCCGCGCATTAGCGCTAGGGGCGCTTGGCTTTTTATGGCGCGTCGAAGTCGGCGAGCTTGCGGAGATTGCGGCCGATGAAGAACATGGCCCTGGGGCGTTGAGTGAGGCGGAACAAGCCGTGCTTGCTGTATCAACCTTTACCCAGAAGGGTGACTTTCCAGAATGGATAGCGCCAAATATTGAGCGCGTCTTTGGTCAAGACAGCGCTGTGGCCATGGCGGCGTTTAGTGAGCGTGCTGATGTGGATCTTCGCCTCAACACCCTCAAAGCTGAAACTGAAAAGTCACTTAAGGCGCTCAAAACCGTAAAAGGCGAAGCCATCGCGATCATGCAAACCGCAGCGCGCATCCCGGCGCCAAAAGCATCAGAACGCAGTGCTGCGGTTACGGTTATCCCGGCCTTCAACAAAGAAGGCTGGGTAGAGGTGCAAGATCTCGGTAGCCAGATCGCAGCGGCGGCAGCCGGTGAGATTAAGGGCGCGCAAGTGCTCGACTATTGCGCTGGCGGCGGTGGGAAAACGCTGGCCCTGGCGGCGCTTATGGAAAACACTGGTCAGCTTTATGCCTATGATAAAGACGCCCGGCGAATAAAACCGCTTTTCCATCGCGCCAAACGCGCAGGGCTGCGCAACTTACAGATCCGCTCGCCAGCAGGCGGCGAGGGGATTGATGACCTTGTTGGAAAGATGGATGTGGTCTTTGTGGATGCGCCATGTACGGGTACGGGAACATGGCGGCGACATCCGGATGCGAAATGGCGATTGACTCCACAACAGCTTGAACGCCGCATAGCCGAACAAGATACGGTACTGCGTGAGGCATCGGCGTTTGTGAAGCCCGGGGGACGAATGATCTGGGTGACCTGCTCATTCCTGATGGAAGAAAACGAAGACCGTCTCGCCGTGTTTTTGAATGACCACCCGCAGTTCATCCAAGGCTCCGCATTGGATGCGGTCATTGCGTCAAACTTACTGACGGAGGATGGGCGTACGGCGCTGGATCCATGTGTCACGCCTGATGGTGCGATCCGATTAACGCCTGATAAGCTACGTGCGGATGGGTTCTTTATTGCATATTTGAAACTTGTATAACCCTAGCGAGAACAGTAAAAATATAGATATTATTAGATCGAAGGGGGATTTGATGAATTATCTACATACGCTATTGGCGGCAAGTGTTGCGTTCGTATCGGTTGTTGCGACCGCACATGCACGATTAATCACGGATCAAAGTCAACCGGAGTTCGTATTGGCGCCTGGCCCGTTGGCGATTGATAATGATCCTGGCTCTGAGCAAAAGCTTGCGCAGACGTTTATCGCTGGTCTGGATGGCCCGCTGACACATCTGAAACTTCCGGTCGGGTGCTCAAGCGGAGCCCTGATCATTGAAATCCGACGCCAGGATGCGGGCATGCCTACGGGCGGTATTCTCGGCGGTGTAACAGTGCCAGCTATTGACCTCCCAGACAGCCCAACTGATTTTCAGTTGATAGAACTTGATGCGCCTATCGCAATGTCGCCGGGTGATGCGCTGGCTTTTACTTTACGAAATGAAACCGGGTCGTGTGGTCTGCTGCGCGGCGCCAGTGGAGATCGATACACCAATGGGCGCTCTTTCTTTGATGCGCGCCCTAATCTTCCAGGTTGGGTACCGTTCATAAAAGACGACAGTCGTCCAGACGAGGCGCTAGATCTTGCCTTTGCTACATTGGTGACAAGACCCGGCATCAGATCAGAAGGTAGATGTGTTATTCCAGGCCGGGAGGACCCAGCAACTGGACGACCGTTTGAATTGCCGATATCTGAGTTTGTACCGGCTTGCCGTTGCTTTCAGGATGCGGGCGCCCGTGAGATGCGTTGTGGAATACTGCATCCAGACTTTTTTGTGATTCGCCGTATTCCGTTTCCGTTGACCCTTGGTCAGCCTTAGGTATGGCAATTTGCGCCGCTAGCCGACCTTGATGGGCCAGTGCGCATCACGCTGGAAGGGGCCGGTTTTCAGAAACCTGTCCAAATGTCGTTTCCATCACAGGGGCAGTTTAACGCCCGGGATTTGATTACCTCTACGAAGAAGTGGAGCGCACCGCGCAGTGCTGGTGAGACCATTAAGGTAAAAGCCATGGCGCCAAAAGAAGCGATGAGTGTGCCCGGCGTGGCGGTATTTGAATATGAGATGAAAGACGCCGAAAGCGAGTTTCAAAAGAGTTTTGGCCTCGACATCACGATTGAGAAGGACCAGTTCGGGCAATAGTGGCTAGTGGCTAAGGCGGACTTTTAACGGGTGGATTCATGCTTTTGGGGTGGTGACGCGCCGTGAAGATCGCGCTAAAGGCTCGCCATGACCCCCTCAAGCACCCTTGACCCGCACGCCGCCCTTCATGATCGCGCTCTCATTATCGATTTTGGGAGCCAGGTGACGCAGCTTATTGCCCGTCGGCTTCGCGAGGCCGGCGTATATTGTGAAATTCATCCGTTCAACCGGGTTGATGACAAGTTTCTCAAAGAATATGCCCCCAAAGCAGTGATTCTCTCAGGGGGGCCCGCAAGCGTCAAAACCAATGCTTCCCCGCGCGCGC
>JAADIH010000007.1 GCA_013151435.1 Alphaproteobacteria bacterium | reverse complement strand
GCGACGAAGGGCTGCCAGGGCCGCGCGGCGATAGCGGATTTTACGCTGGCTATTGCCGCGATCTCGACGGTAACAAGTTCAACTTTTTCTGCATGACCGCGCCAAAAGCTTGAGCAGCGACACATAAAACCGCTTTCGTCGAACTAATATTTAGGAAAAAACACCATGATTGAATTTCACAAATTTGTCCCTCAATTCGGCATGCGCGACGCCAGTCCATTTTGTTTAAAGCTTGAGACCTATCTGCGCCTGGCGGAGCTGGCCCATGTGAAAACCCAGCTGATGGACCCGAGCGAAGCGCCAAAGCAAAAGCTTCCCTATATTGTTGATGACGGTGAGACCATTGCAGATTCCGCCCTTTGTATTTCATATCTCAAGAAGAAATACGGCGATCCCCTTGGCGAGGGCCTTTCCCCAGATCAAAAAGCCCTTGGTCATGCGCTGTGCGTCATGCTCGAAGAGCGCACTTACTGGGTAATGTTTTATACGCGCTGGATGATGCCGGACTATCAAAAGATCGTGCTAGAGGCATGGTTCGGCGCCGTCCCGGCTCCCATGCGCGATGAAATCACCAAAAAAGTCATTGAAGACATGAAGGTTGGTCTGCGCGCCCAAGGCCTTAGCCGTCATTCGGAAGACGAAATTTTTCAATTCGGCATTGCGGATGTGAGGGCGTTTGAAGATGCCCTGGGGGATAAACCCTACCTGTTAGGCGACAGACCCGCTGAGTATGACGCGACCGGTTACGCCTTTCTCGCCAATTTTTGCGCCAAGCCGTTCACCTCACCTGTCGGAATATGTAGAAAGCTCCAAGCCGCTCACCGCCTATATCGCGCGGGTGGAAAGGGCCGCCTTTGGCTAGAGCGCCGAGCGAAAAAGTGGGGACCGGTTTTTCGCAAAACCCGGCGCGCAGTAAAGAATCTAGAGCATCGGTCGATTCCTATTAATCGCCCGATGCTCTAGCGCCCAAACTTGACCGAGAGCGTTAAATGAACCGGGGGACCCTGGCTTTATAGTCGCGATATTCATTGCCATATCGTCCCTCAAGCCAGGGTTCTTCAAAGAATGGCGCGCCAAGATAGAGCAGCGCCCAGCACAACAGCAGGATCGTAACCGGCAACGCGTTTGCCATAAGCGCCCAGCCCGCAAGCCCGACCCAGGTCACAACATAAATCGGGTTTCTGCTCCAAGCGAACCAGCCTGATGTTTTTAATCCGCGCTCTTCGCCAAACGCGTTGCGCCATCCCATCTGAAAAGTAATCCGGAACGCCAGACCAAAGCCTATCAAAAATAAAACTGCCCCGGCGGAATATTGAACGATCGCACGCGTTCCTTCCAGCAACTCAAATGTCAAAACACTCAGCGCGATCAGCGGGTAAAGGAAGACGCGAAAGAGCGCCATGAATGTCCGGTGCTGCCAACTTTCCTTAGCGGGGGGCGGCCAAAACTGAAATTTTTTAAAGACCGCCGCCGCAAAAGAAAGCAACAATATGCATGTTACGGCAACCGCCGATAAAGCGAATGCGATATGTGATAACATTGTCCTTACCCTGATGATTTCGGCAAAGATAGCCTCGCCCTGCCCGTCAGGCAAGACGCCTATACATGCTGATCGACGAGAATCCCATTACCATCGGGGTCCACCGCCACAAAACTCGCCGGGCCAGTCGTCGTCTCATCGGCTTCGTTCTGAAATTTTACGCCAGCTTTTTTGAGCTGGCGCTGAAGCACTCTCACATCAGTAAAGTCTTCAAGCGGTTTGCCCTCATCATCCCATCCGGGATTAAAGGTGAGGATATTATCCTCGAACATGCCCTGAAAAAGACCAATCGTTGTGCCGTGGTTGCGCAAAATCAGCCAGTTCTGGCTTTGATCGCCGCCAACGACTTCAAAGCCAAATTTTTCATAAAACACCTTGGAGGCGGCGATGTCTTTGACGGCAAGGCTGATGGAAAAAGCGCCGAGTTTCATGAGGTTGCTCCTTGATTGTACTAAGGTTGATTTTCGCCGCCATCCAGGCGCGGCATTTATCCAAATAAGTAAGACCAAAAACCCAGGCGCTCCATCGCCCAAATGGGTGAGTAGCGAACAATCAGCCTTTTAGGGAGGCTTTTTCCAACCCACCTCGCGGCTAGCTCGACAATTGCTGTGCTTTTAGACAAGACTGGGGCCAATGAAAAAAACCATTCTCCTTTATGCTGCCGGTCTTGGGGGCGCGGCCCTGGCGCTGCAATGGCTGGAATATCGTTATGTAACGAAAGTCTTCTCCACAGAAATATATATCGTCTTGATCGCGCTCGCCTTCACCGCACTCGGGGTCTGGGCTGGTCATCGGTTGACACGAAAGACAAAGGCGGCCCCGTTTGAGAAAAACACCGCTGCCCTGGCCGCGCTCAGCATCAGCCCCCGGGAATATGAAACGCTTGAGCTATTGGCCGTGGGGCACTCCAACAAAGAGATCGCAAGGCTGATGGAGGTCTCCCCCAATACAGTGAAGACCCATCTCGCCAATCTCTATGAAAAATTAGAGGTGCAACGGCGCACTCAGGCCATCCAGAAAGCCAGGGAGCTGGCGCTGATCGCATGATGGCTTCTTCCCAGTAGAAAAAGCCTGCAAGGCAGCTAATCGTAATTAGCCTGTATACGCCATATATCCTGCAATCGCCGCAACAGGGAAAAACAACAGCCATGATTTATGCGCCCCGCGCGAGAGTATAAGCGCAGCGGCGCCGCTGATCCCGAACACTACGCAAACCATCCAGAGAAAAGCCTGTGCAACAGATTCCGGCCTATAGTGCATAATCGCCAAGATAGCGGCAATCCCCCACCACAACAGGGACGTCATATGCCACCCAATTCTAAGCGTTAGTTTTGTGTTCGTGACACTGCCAAGAATGATCGGCAAATTATCCATACGCAGGATCGGAGCAATCAGCCGCCTCCCGCCCAATATGGAATGCATCAAACTCACAACAATGGTCAAAATAGCAGCAATTAACAACATGATGATACCTCTTAAGGTTCAGGTGAAAAGCGCCGCCCATCCCAATGCGGATATCGCCGCGAAGAGGGTGGTCGATGGCAGGCGCAGCGGGTGAACGCCCCCCTTTAAAGCAACGCCGGCGCTCAACAGCGAAAGCGATGCAGTCAGCGATGATAGCAAAATGACCATAGGCGGCTGCGGGTGCGAAGCGCCGAGCCAAATGAACGCAGCGCAGACGAACGCAATCATCACGCTGGTGATGTGCCAGCAATAGTAATTCAGCCATTTTGACTCAGGCGGCAGGCTCGCATCTGCCAATAACGGTCGCGCCGCAACTTTCCCGCCGGCAAAGACATGAATGACAAAGGTCACGCCCGCCAAACCCGCCGCCGTCCATAGGAATAAAGACATGGTTTTTCCTTTACTAAAATTATTATTCTAGTATATATTTTCTATATGGGTCGAGTGTCAACAGTTCAGGACGGGAATGTCTATGCCGCGGTCGGGGCTTTGCTCGCCGGCAGGGGTGCTATCACGCTGCAAACCATCGTTGGTGAAACCGGCGTCTCAATCGGCTCGCTCTATCATCGTTATGGATCTCGCGAGGGTTTGCTCGCAAAAACCTGGCTTGATGCAGTAAAATCATTTCAAGCAACCTTCCTGTCCGCCCTTGAAGGCGGTGGCGAAGCAGGTGCTCGCGCAGCGCTGGCGACACCCCATTTTTGCAGGGAAGAGCGCGAGCGCGCGATCATTCTTTCATGTTGTCGCCAGTCTGAATTCCTGTCTGACGCAACCCCGGAAGATTTGCGTGAAGAGATAGGCGCCGTCAATGAAGCCGCAGGTGCTGCCCTTCGCCGTTATGCGCGTCGAACCGGTTATTCCCTTGAAGCATGCAGGCTGGGACTCATTGCTTTTCCCCTCGGCGCCGTTCGGCTTTACCTCCCGGACCGCCCCCTACCCAAAACCATCGACGATTATGTCGTCAGGGCGTTTTGGTCTGCGGTCCGCGGCAATGGCAGCCCAACGCTATAACAATACGCACCCCACCAAAAAACATAGGGTTGCGCTAACGCAAGCCAAAGTCCGGACATGGTTCCAGAATGTCCAATGCCGCGCATATTTTGCCCAATAGGCAACTGTTTCCGGCGCGCTCAAATCCATCGCATCAAGCCGCTGGTTCATGGGCACATTGAAAACCATGGTGACCAGAAAGGCCCCGATCAGATAGAGCGCAGCGCCGATAATAATCCAGGCTTGCGCAGGCCCCGATACCCTGAAATAGGCATAGCCCGCCATCAATAATGATACCGGCGCCATGCCCATAAATAATGTTAGAAACACTGATCCGTATACCTTGCGGTTGATGATTTGCATGGCTTCAATGCCGCTCATAGGGCTGGCCGTGATAAGCGATTTCATAACGAAATCTGAAAAGGCGAGGAATACGCCCGAGACTAGCCCGCAAGCGA
>JAADIH010000128.1 GCA_013151435.1 Alphaproteobacteria bacterium | reverse complement strand
ACCGCATCCCCGACGCTTGCAGTCGTCGTTGCGGAATATTGCGGATAGAGAGGGATAATGAGGATGCGCTTGCAGCCTTTTTCTTTCAACGCCGTCAAGCGGTCGATTATGGACGGAGAGCCATAGCGCATCGCCCAATCGACAATTATTCCGTCACCCACAGCCTTCGCAACAGCTTTGGCCTGGGCGCGCGTGAAATAGCGTAAAGGGCTATCGCCTTCTTCCCGCCAGATCTTTTTGTAATTGCGCGCTGTTGCGCCAGAGCGCGCGGGGAGGATGATTCCATGGAGAATCGGCAGCCATAAAATGCGCGGCAGATCGACAATGCGCGGGTCGCTCAAAAATTCTGCAAGATAGCGCCGGATAGCGGGCGCAGTTGGCGCATCGGGTGTACCGAGATTGACCAGCAACACCCCAATGCGATTGCTCTTTTGTTCGTCATTATCTTGCGCGCCATCCATCAGAGGTTCTCGTTTTGGAATTATGATTTATGATGGAGTACCCGGTCATCTCGAAAACCGATAGTGCGTTGCGCAATGAATTCGTTCTTGCTTACTTCTTATCTTTCACCCGATACCGGACTTCATCCTGGCGGCGGAACTTACGGCGCATATGTGTGGTATTGCCCGGCGCATGATCGACTGGTGACGGCATTTGAGAAGCGTTGTTTACGATCCGGGGGTCGTGACCAAGCCGGGCAGTACGCGATTTTATCCGATAGGCGCTTCGGCGTGGTGAGGCTTGAGTTGTTTCTGGATCGTCACTAAGGGCCAATAGCCCGCGCGTGCCTTGGGTTTCCGCATGAATATTTTGCAGATACCAGAATAAAATCACCGCAAAAACTGCGATGATAGCAATGAATTCAAGGCTCTCCGACATGATAGTTTTCCGCGCGTTCGTGCGAGACTTACCAGAACTCTAGCAAAATTCATGCTGGCAGCATTAACCATTTGCCCATCTGTCTCTAACTTCTGTCCTTATCATGTGAGCTTGATGATTGCGCCCCGCCGGGGACCGGTGCACTAATCACACCATGACATATCAAGGAAAATGGGCGCTGGTCACTGGCGCATCCGCAGGGCTCGGCGCGACATTTGCGAAATCCCTAGCGGCGAAAGGCGCCAATCTTGTTTTGACGGCGCGTCGCGTGGATCGCCTTGAGGCATTGGCGCGTGAGCTTGAGGGAAAGCATAGGATAAGCGTGAAAACCATTGCCGCCGATCTGGCAAAACCTTCCGCGCCCGCCGACATCGCTGCTGTGCTCCATACCAGTGATATTGAAATCGACATCCTGATTAACAATGCCGGCTATGGCCTTCCTGGCGGTTATACTGAGAGCGACTGGACGGCCCATCGTGACTTTCTGGAAGTCATGGTCACCAGCTATGCGCAGCTAACCCGCGCATTCCTGCCTGGCATGTTGAAACGGGGCTTTGGCCGTATCATTCAGGTCTCTTCTGTGGCCGGACTTGTTCCCGGATCTGCCGGACACACCATGTATGGCGCATCAAAAGCGTTTCTCGTCAGCTTCGCGCAATCCCTGGCGGCAGAATGCGACGGCAAGGGCGTCAACGTCTCAGCGCTTTGTCCGGGCTTTACCTATTCGGAGTTCCATGACGCGAACGACACGCGCGGGCTGGTCTCTCAGCTCCCAAAATATATGTTCATGCAGGCCGAACCGGTGATCGAAGGTGCGCTTGACGCCGTTGAACGCGGCCATGTGGTCTATGTGCCGGGCGCGTGGAATAAATTCACCGTCTGGTTGATGAAAGCATTGCCGCGCCCTTGGGCCGCTGCGATGGTCAAGAAACAATCCCAAAAGTTCAGGCAGCGGAACGGCTAGCGCCTCCAGGCTTCACACCATTTACGATAAAATTGATGTACAATTCGCCCGTAGCGGGCAGTGGTGCAGGTAATATGCCTGCGCATAGATATTGCATGGTGATGACTTAAGCTGGCAGGACTTTCGATCTTTGTGTTGAGGAGTATTGAGTCATGAAGAAGGTAGCATCGACAATCTCAATTGTATTAATTGGGTGTTTCTCTTTCTTGAGCAGTGCGCAGGCACAGACATGGGCCTTTGAACATTGAACAACGGCAAGATAAGTTTACAGACAAAAAGCACTTTATAGCCTCAGCGACTGACTTGAATATTGGGTCCAAGGAAAAAGTCAAAATAGCTTTTGAGTGCCGGAATGAATCGAAGTTCGTATTTACAGTCAGTACGGACCATTACCTTGCCGACAAGGAAGAGCTTTTTGAATTTCGGTACCGCGTGGATGCGGAGAAATCAAAAAAAATCAAAATGCGAACGTTCACCAACTCCAGCACAGGCGGGATGAATCGGTATGAGGCTCTTGAAATGGCCAATGACATTTTGGGGGGTAAAAAATTATTGGCGCGGGTGATTTCTTCAAGTCACGACGAGTTTGACGCCGAGATTTCCCTTGATGGATCGTTCGACGTAATTTTGAAAACAGCCCGGGCCTGCGGCCTGTTTATTGAGCACCCTTGATTGGCAGCAGTTTTGGCTATTGTTTATACGTGAGGTGGGGGTATGGCGTGAGGCTAGCCCGCCTTCTGCGCCCAGCTTCGGTGCACCTGATCAAGATCATAAGCGGCCATGGCGGCGAGGACGACCACATCACCAACGCGAGCGCCGACTTGCGCGATTTGCACTGGGCGCTCCAGCCCGATCAATACCGGGCCTATGACGATAGCGCCGCCAAGTTCACCCACCAGCTTGGTTGAAATCCCCGCCGAATGAACGCCGGGCGTGATCAAGATATTGGCTTCACCCTTAAGGCGTGAGAACGGATAGATTTCGCGAAGATTTTCATTCAGCGCCATGCGCGGGGTCATCTCGCCCTCATATTCGAAATCAACGTCATGGCGATTATCAAGAATTTCAACGGCGCCAGAGACCCGGCGCGAATGCTCCGTGTCGGGATTACCAAAATTAGAATAGGATAGGAAGGCAAGTTTAGGCTCAAAGTTCAGGCGCCGCACCGCGTGCGCTATCTGCATGGCGATGTCAGCAAGATCTTGTGCGCAGGGCAGTTCGGTGACGCTGGTGTCGGCGACAAACAAGGTGCGGTTCTTGGTCAGCAAGATAGACATGCCGATCATCCGTTCTCCCGGGCGCGGGTCAATGGCCATGCGCGCATTGCCAAGAGCGACGTCATAATGCCGGGTGACGCCAGTAACCATGCCGTCCACATGGCCGTGGGCGAGCATACAGGCGGCGAACACATTGCGGTCTGTGTTAACGAGGCGCTGTGCGTCACGACGCAGAAAGCCTTTCCGCTGCATTCGGTTATAAATATATTCAGCATAGGCAGGGTTGTCTTTGGAGAGCCGGGAGTTGTGAATTTCAAATTCACAATCCTCCGCCATGCCAAGAGACGCAATCTTGGCTTTAATCTCGTCTTCACGGCCAACCAGGACCGCGCGACCGAGGCCCTCCTGTTGAAAGCCATGTGCTGCGCGAATAACTGTTTCCTCTTCACCTTCGGCAAAGACGATCCGCTTTGGCGTTTCGTTGGCGCGCAAAGTGGCCTGGACTTTTTGCAAGAATGACGCCGAGGGGTTAAGGCGCGCGGCAAGAGTTTGTTTATAGGCTCTAAGATCCTCAACGGGTTTGCGGGCGACACCGCTGTCTGCGGCGGCCTTGGCGACGGCGGGCGGAATTTCCGAGATCAGGCGCGGGTCAAACGGCGCCGGGATGATGTATCCGCGGCCATATTTCAGGCGCTTGCCATAAGCGGCGGCGACCTCATCAGGGACGTCATCGCGCGCAAGCTTTGCGAGCGCCTGCGCGCAGGCGATCTTCATCTCTTCATTGATGGTGCGCGCGCGGGCATCCAAAGCGCCGCGGAAAATATAGGGAAAGCCAAGCACATTATTGACCTGGTTTGGATAGTCCGATCGGCCGGTGGCGATAATGGCGTCGCTGCGCACCGCCTCGATTTCTTCTGGCGTAATTTCTGGTGTCGGATTGGCCATGGCGAAGATGATCGGGTTTTTCGCCATGGATTTGACCATGTCTTGCGTGATTGTGCCGCCAACGGAGAGCCCGATGCAAACATCTGCGCCGTCCATGGCATCCGTGATCGTGCGCTTATCGGTGTCGACCGCATGAGCGGAGCGCCATTGATCCATGCTGTCGGGACGCCCTTTATAGAGAACGCCTTTTCGGCCGCATACCAACACATTGTCATGGGGGACGCCCATGGCCTTGATCAGGCTGACAACCGAGAGCGCCGCTGACCCGGCGCCAGAGACCGCGACTTTTGCTTCCTTCATGGACTTGCCGGCAATGTCGAGGGCGTTAATCAGGGCAGCAGCGGTGATGATGGCGGTGCCGTGCTGGTCATCATGAAACACCGGGATATCCATCAGTTCTTTCAGGCGCTGCTCGATGATGAAGCTTTCCGGCGCGGCGATGTCTTCAAGATTAATCCCGCCAAAGCTCGGCCCGAGATATCTGACGGCGTTGATGAACTCGTCCGGATCTTTGGTGTCGATCTCAATGTCAATGGAATCGATGTCGGCGAAGCGTTTGAAGAGGACGGATTTCCCTTCCATCACCGGCTTTGCGGCGAGCGCGCCCAGATCGCCCATGCCCAAAATCGCAGTGCCATTGGTGATGACCGCGACCATGTTGCCCTTGGACGTGTAATCATAGGCGGTGTCGGGGTCGTCAGCGATCCTTTGTACCGGAATCGCGACGCCTGGCGAATAAGCAAGCGAGAGATCGCGCTGTGTCGCCATGGGCTTGGTTGGCGTAATCTCCAGTTTGCCGGGCTTGCCTCGGCTGTGGAAGAGCAGCACTTCTTCGTCGGTAAAATTCGTTGAATTGTCGTCCATCTTTTTTCCCGCGTAGGTATTGTCTATCTAGCGCTTAGGCGGTTGCCTCCTTCGACGCAAGAAAGTCCAAGCTTTATGGTGATACAATTAAAACGAGCTTATGAGGCGCCGTCAAAATCCGATGGGCGTCGCATCCTGGTGGAGCGTTTATGGCCGCGCGGCATGACCAAGGAAAAAGCGGCGCTTGACGATTGGTTTAAGGATATTTCCCCCAGCCCTGATTTACGCAAATGGTACGGGCATGATCCCGCAAAATGGCCGGAATTTCAAAAACGCTACGCAGAGGAGCTGGCGGGGAATGGGCAAGAGATTGGTCGGTTGCGCGAGATTTGTGAGGCAGGGGTAGTGACGTTCATTTTTGCCGCCAAAGACGAGCAGCGAAACAGCGCAGTCGTGCTAAAGAAATATATCGAAAACCTGACTTAGGGGCATAGCGATCTGGCATTGCACCAGATCGTTAAAGTCCCTACCTATTTGCCAGAAGACGATTGAAAGCGCCCCGATGTTCATCCAGACCGAAGACACCCCAAACCCGCAATCCATGAAGTTTCTTCCCGGCCAGGCAGTGCTGGGGGCCGGTGAGCTCGGTATGGATTTTCCAACCATGGAATCGGCGGGCATGTCGCCTCTTGCGGCCACATTGTTTGAGATCGACGGCGTGATGGGTGTTTATCTCGGGGCGGATTTTATCACCGTCACTAAGGCTGAAGCGGTGGAGTGGATGCACATCAAGCCCGGCATTCTTGGGGCTATGGCTGATTTTCTGACAGCGGGTCTGCCTGTGATCACCGAGGGCGCGGCTTCAACGTCTGCGCCCCACCAGCCTTGATGAATATGAGGGCGAGGACCGGGAGGTCGTGGAGCAGATCATCGAGCTGATCGATACCCGTGTCCGGCCTGCGGTCGCTGCCGATGGCGGTGACATTGTTTTCAAACATTTTGAGCCAAAGACCGGTGTGGTTTTCCTCGCTATGCAAGGGGCCTGCGCGGGCTGTCCGTCATCCTCCATGACCTTGAAGTCCGGTATTGAAAATATGCTGAAGCATTATGTACCGGAAGTCGTCAGCGTTGAGGCGGTTGAGTAATTCTCTGACGCTATCCACAGTTAAAAAAAATTCCAGAAAGGAAAATTTCCATGTCTGATAAAGTTTACGCCATTTCAAAAGTCGTCGGCACCTCAAAAAAATCTATTGAGGATGCGATTGAAACCGCGATTTCCACCGCCGCAAAATCCATCAAACATCTCGACTGGTTCGAAGTTGTTGAGACCCGCGGTTATATCGACAATGACAAAGTCGCCTATTATCAGGTCAGCTTGGAGCTTGGCTTCCGCTACGAGAAATAAGCAACCATATCGGCATCGCTAGCGCAGCATGACAAACGGAAAGA
>JAADIH010000246.1 GCA_013151435.1 Alphaproteobacteria bacterium | reverse complement strand
CAATTCCCCGATGACGATGAGGCGTTGTTCGCCGCTATCGGCGGACCCGGGAATGATGATCTCTGGCGGTATATTCCGATCGGGCCATTTGATGATGCGCAAACCCTTGGGAGTACAATCAAGGCAGTGGGCGAGCACCACAACTGGCAAACGCATATTCTTCGAGCCCCGGATACCGGTGATGTGCTGGGCATGGCGAGCTATATGCGGATCAGGCCTGAGGCGGGCTCGGCTGAGGTCGGCTGTATTGTCTTTTCAAAAAAGCTGAAGCGCACCTCCGCCGCGAGTGAGGCCATGTATTTAATGGCGAAGCATATTTTTGATGACCTTGGTTATCGCCGATATGAGTGGAAATGCGATAACGCCAATGAGGCTTCAAAGCGCGCCGCCCTGCGTCTGGGGTTCACCTATGAGGGCACATTCCGGCAGGATATGGTTGTGAAAGGGCGCAACCGCGACACCGCCTGGTATTCTATCGCTGACGGCGAATGGCCAAAGGTGAAGGCGGCATTCGAGGCATGGCTCGCGCCGGAGAATTTTGATGCCGAAGGGCGCCAGCGCCAAAGCCTGCAAGATATTCGGGCTGGCCTTTAAGCCGTCAATGCCAGCTTCATGGTTGTCTGGCGAAACGGCACAGCTATAACGCTAAGGGCGACCAGCCCCCATCCTGTCAGATGTCCTATCAGAGTCCTATCGGAGCCCCCAATGAACATCCACGAATACCAAGCCAAGCGCCTGTTGAAAGAATATGGCGCGCCAGTTTCTGAAGGCCGTGCGGTCTTTAAGGCCCCCGAGGCTGAGGCCGCAGCAAAAGAACTGCCCGGCCCACTTTATGTGGTGAAGGCCCAGATCCATGCCGGTGGGCGCGGCAAGGGTAAATTCAAAGAGGCTGAGGCAGGCGCGGCGGGCGGTGTGCGCCTTGCGAAATCCCCTGAGGAAGCTGCGAAATTCGCCAAAGAGATGCTGGGGAGCACCCTCGTCACCAAACAGACCGGACCGGCGGGAAAGCAGGTCAATCGCATCTATATCGAGAATGGATCGGACATCGAGACTGAGCTTTATCTCTCGGCGCTGGTGGATCGCGGCACAGGGTTTATCGCGTTCATCGCCTCTACCGAAGGCGGGATGAATATCGAAGAGGTGGCCGAAGAAACCCCTGAGAAAATCATTACAGTTCAGATCGATCCTGTCACTGGCTGCATGCCCCATCATGCACGGCGCATTGCGCAGGCCTTGGGGTTAAAAGGCGCCATCGCCAAACAATGCGGCAAGCTGATCCCGACGCTCTACAAAGCCTTCACCGAAAAAGACATGAGCATGCTGGAGATCAATCCGCTGATCATCACCAAGGGCGGTGATTTGTTGGTGCTCGACGCCAAGGTTGGGTTTGATCCGAACGCGTTGTTTCGCCATCCCGATATTATGGAAATGCGTGACCCATCCGAAGAAGACCCCATGGAGTTGAAAGCATCGGAATTTGATCTCTCTTACGTTAAGCTCGACGGCAATATTGGCTGCATGGTGAATGGCGCGGGGCTTGCCATGGCGACAATGGATATCATCAAACATTATGGATCAGAGCCCGCGAACTTTTTGGATGTGGGCGGCGGCGCCACCAAGGAGAAAGTCACCGAAGCCTTTAAGATCATCACGTCCGACCCGAATGTGAATGGTATCCTCGTCAATATTTTTGGCGGGATTATGAAATGCGATATCATCGCCGAAGGCATCGTTGCAGCGGTCAAGGAAGTCGGGTTAGAAGACCCGCTAGTCGTGCGTTTAGAGGGCACCAATGTGGAAAAGGGCAAAGAGATCCTCGCCAATTCCGGCCTGAAAATCACGCCGGCCAATGATCTCGAAGATGCAGCGCAGAAGATTGTCGCGGCGGTGCAGGGGTAGGGCTGATGAGTAAAGCTGGAAACAAGATATTTCGTTTTTTTATTCGTCCTCTTTTACTTTTTTGTGTTTTATCTTCATGCGCTGAGGCGATTGAAGATGATCGCGCTATAGCTTTTCGTGATGATTGCGCCATTACCTTGGGTGATTTTCAAATCACTCAAGAGAAACTTCTTAGTGCTGGGTGGGTGTCTGTCGGTGTTGATGCGCACTCGGAGCTGAACGCTGTTATGTCCTATGCTAAAAATTTAGATGCGAAGCTGCTGGAAGTATCTTCATATTCGTACTACCAAAAATCGATTAATACCGATGAAATGTTTCTGGTGTTGACGCATGTCCCCACGCAGGGTGCATTTGTGAATGGTTGCTACCTATATGATTTTGATGCAACAAAAGCGGATGCTTCTAAGGTCATCGAAGAGTGGCTTGGTGAGCCGCCAACGGAAACACTTTTTCATCCTGATTTGATACAGCAAAGAAAGTGGGTTTCGCCTAAGTCATTACCAAAAATGGCGACAGTTAGGGTTGGTTTAGTTTTTGAGGGAGGCTCGGTTGCTGAAGATATCGGTTTTTCAGGTGCGATGTGGGCGGCTACGGCTATTGCGAATTAACCTCTTGTGACTTGTCGTGCCGACTTCACCTTCTTCCACCCTCTCCGCGTTCGCTGGGCGGAGTGCGATCCGCAAGGGATCGTTTTTAACGTCAATTATTTCCTCTATTTCGATGTGGGGATCACAGAATACATGCGCGCGCTTGGGTTTTCCGGCGACACCATGCTCGAGTTTTATACGGTGAACGCCAATGCGGATTTTCATAGCTCAGCGGTGTTTGATGATGAGCTTCGCATTGGCGTGCGCTGCGCGCGCCTTGGAACCAAATCCATGACCATCGCTATGGCGATCTATCGCGGTGATGAACTGCTCACCGAAGGGTCGCTGACTTACGTGAATGCTGAGCCTGGGACAAAGAATACGGTTCCCTTGCCGCCCCATGTGATCGAGCGCATCGAGGAATTTGAAACGACGCCGCCAGCGCGCAAATAACCGTGCCTGGTTTCCATCCTTCGAGGCTTTTGCCTTTTAGCGTGTCGGCATTAGCCGACGGAGCAAAAGCGCCTCAGGATGAGGTATAATACTAATGATTCCTCATCTTGAGGTGCGAACCCGAACTTGATTCGGGTGAGCCTCGAAGGATAGCGGCAATTCAGGAGCGCCCTATGAATACACCCGTCAAAAAGATCAACATCCCTTCGGCCTTTGACTGTATCGGGGAGCAGTGGTCGCCGCATATCGCAGCGCGGGTCAATGGTCAGGAAGTGCGCCTCGCAAAGATCGAAGGCGCTTTTGAGTGGCACCAGCATGATGGTGTTGAAGAGGCGTTTTTCGTTATGAAGGGCGCCTTCACCATGCGGTTTCGTCAATATGATGTTGAAATGAGAGAGGGAGATTTCCTCGTGGTGCCCGCAGGCGTCGAGCACATGCCGGTTGCCGCAGAGGAATGCTGGATCATGATGATTGAAAATGTGGATACGCTGAACACTGGCGCCAATGAATCAACGCGAACCAAGCGGGACCTCCCTGAGCTTTGATCGCGCAAATGTGAGTGCATTTTTTGCGCGGGGCTGGTGCAAATTTTGAACGGGCGCCCAGATCCTTAATTCAATTCAAGGAGAATACATGATGGCGCTTTCACGCACCCTTTCGGGACAAATGCTGGAATCCGGTTTTGCGGAACATCCCGATCACCCGATCATACGATCCGCATCGAGCCGGCCAAAAGGATCGTTACGGTAACTGTTGGCGGGAGCGTCCTGATGAAGACCGCTCACGCGCTGGTTTTGTATGAGGCGGATTATGCGCCGGTTTATTATTTCCCCCGCGATGAAATCAATATGGCGCTGCTAACTCCAACCGACCACTCCACCTGGTGCCCCTATAAGGGGGCTGCCAGTTATTTTTCGATTATATCTGAGAATGACGATGTGCTTGAGAACGCCGTTTGGTCCTATGGGGATCCGTTTGAGGAAATCGCGGCAATAAAGGATTATCTCGGCTTCATGCCGCCTCATGCTACGATCACAGTGAGTGAGGTTTAAATCATCAGATGTATCGCCCGGGGCTTTGGCCCTGCCTTCTTTGAAGGCATTTTCCACATGACATGGCTTGGCTCAGCTAAACCGAGCTTAACGGTTGCTCCAATCTGTGGGCGCAGTTATGACCAATTGCACTCACTAACCAGTGCCCATCCATACCCATAACCGCTCTTTGTCGGAGACCTCATGTCCATACTGATAGATAAAAACACCAAGGTGATTTGCCAGGGCCTCACCGGCAAAACCGGCACTTTTCACACTGAGCAAGCCATTGCCTATGGCACCAAAATGGTTGGCGGCGTGACGCCCGGTAAGGGTGGTCAAACTTGGGAGGCAGGCGAGGCTGCATCGGGCGCGACGCTTCCGGTCTTTGATACGGTGGCGGAAGCGCGTGAGGCGACCGACGCTGACGCCTCGGTGATTTATGTGCCGCCGCCTTTTGCGGCTGATTCAATCCTTGAGGCGGTGGCGGCGGAAATACCCCTCGTCATCTGTATCACTGAGGGGATTCCGGTCCTGGATATGGTCAAGGTCAAGCGCGCGCTTGAAGGGTCGAGCACCCGCCTCGTGGGCCCGAACTGCCCCGGCGTTATTACCCCGGATGAATGTAAGATCGGCATTATGCCGGGCCACATTCACCGCAAAGGCCATGTAGGAGTCATCTCGCGCTCAGGCACACTCACCTATGAAGCCGTGCACCAGACAACGGTTGCGGGGCTTGGCCAGTCAACTTGCGTTGGGATTGGCGGCGATCCGGTGAAGGGCACAGATTTTATCGAAATTCTCGACATGTTCCTGCATGATGACGAGACCCATTCGATCATCATGATTGGTGAGATCGGCGGCTCGGCTGAGGCCGATGCGGCGAAATTTCTGGCGGGCCACAAGATCAAGAAACCCACGGTCGGATTTATCGCTGGCGTTACGGCCCCCCCGGGGCGGCGCATGGGTCATGCCGGGGCGCTCGTTTCGGGTGCGGATGATACGGCGGCGGCAAAAATTGAGGCAATGCAGGCCGCAGGAATTGCTGTTTCGCCAACCCCCGGGGCAATGGGCCGGACACTGCTTGAAATTCTTAAAAAATAAACGACTCTATGGTTAATGTGATCAGATTAACCATTGCAAGGCCCAGCGGTTGGCTTATCTAAATAAGCCACTCCGCCACGGTAAAAGAAGTTGGAACGCGTCATGGCTCAAAAAGGAGCGGCGCCGCAATTAAGCGATAGCGCCCTCGACAGCACCATCCTATCTGGTGCGAATGCACTCTATCTAGAGAAAATGTACGCGCAATACGCTGCGGATCCAAATTCCGTAAGCGCGGAATGGCGCGCGTTTTTTGAACGTGAGGCGGGAGCGCCCAATGGAGATATCGCCGAGCGTCCAAGTTGGGCGCGTGATGATTGGCCGCCCAAGGTCAATGGCGATCTGACGGCGGCGCTTGATGGTGACTGGGGCGCGTTGGAGCCTGCACTGAAATCCAAAATCGAAAAACGTCTTCCTGAGGCCCCGGCAGGTGATATCCACCAGGCGACGAAAGATTCTCTGCGTGCGCTGATGTTGATCCGCGCCTATCGGATCCGCGGGCACTTGATTGCGGATCTCGATCCGCTTGGATTGCGAACCCAATCCGTACATCCCGAACTCGATCCAGTGACCCTCGGATTTAGCGAAGCTGACATGGATCGGCCGATCTTCATCGACCATGTGCTTGGCCTTGAAATGGCGAGCTTGCGCGAGATTATCGCGATCTTGAAGCGCACCTATTGCGGTACGTTTGCCGTGTTGAGTTCATGCACATCACCAACCCGGATCAAAAGCTGTGGCTCCAACGGCGTATTGAAGGGCTGGATAAAGACATTTCCTTTACGCCTGAAGGTAAAAAGGCGATTTTGAACAAGCTGATTGAGGCCGAAGGCTTCGAGAATTATTTGAACGTCAAATATACCGGCACCAAGCGCTTCGGCCTTGATGGCGCAGAGGCGATGGTTCCGGCGCTAGAGCAGATCATCAAACGCGGCGGCGCCCTTGGCGTCAAAGAAATTGTCATCGGCATGCCCCATCGCGGGCGCTTGAATGTGTTGGCGGCGGTGATGGGCAAACCCTATCACCACATCTTTCATGAGTATCAAGGCGGATCTGTAACGCCTGATGATGTGGAAGGGTCTGGTGACGTTAAATATCACCTTGGCGCCTCCTCTGACCGTGAGTTTGACCACAATAAAGTGCACCTCTCATTGACCGCGAACCCATCGCATTTGGAGGCTGTTAACCCGGTGGTCCTGGGAAAAGCGCGCTCAAAGCAGGACCGCATCGAGTCGCCTGACTTGGATGTTCCGCGCACGCATGTACTGCCGCTGCTCTTGCATGGCGATGCGGCTTTTGCGGGGCAGGGGATCATTGCGGAAGGCTTTGGTCTTTCAGGTTTGCGGGGCTATCGCACAGGGGGGACAATCCACTTTATCGTCAACAATCAGATTGGGTTTACGACCAGTCCAGAATTTTCACGCTCCTCGCCTTATCCGTCTGACGTTGCAAAAATGGTTGAAGCGCCAATTTTCCACGCCAATGGCGACGACCCAGAAGCGGTGGTCTATGCCGCTAAAATCGCCACAGAGTTCCGGCAGAAATTCGGCGTCGATGTGGTCATAGATATGTTCTGCTATCGCCGCTTTGGTCACAATGAGGGCGATGAGCCAAGCTTTACCCAGCCCAAGATGTATAAAATCATCCGGTCACTTGCCTCTACGCGGGAGATCTATGCCAAGCGCCTTGAGAGTGAAGGGGTGATGGCGGCAGGTGAAGCTGAAAAAGAACGCGAACAGTTCCGTGTTTTCCTGACTAAAGAATTTGAAATGGCGGAAGGATTCAAACCCAACAAGGCGGATTGGCTCGATGGTCAATGGTCCGGCTTTGTATCACCGGTTGATGATGAGCGCCGCGGTGAGACGGCGGTCGAGATTGAAGATTTAAAAATCATCGGTGACACGCTGACAAGCTACCCTAAAGATTTCAAAATCCACAAAACCCTTGCGCGCATCATCGACAGTAAAAAGAAGGCGCTGGATGCCGGGCGCGGTATCGACTGGGCGACAGCGGAAAGCCTGGCGTTTGGCTCGCTTCTGCAGGATGGTTTTGGTGTTCGGCTTTCCGGGCAGGATTCCCGCCGGGGGACATTCTCTCAGCGTCATTCCGTCTTCATTGATCAGGAGACGGAGCAATCATATACACCGTTAAAGCATTTAAAAAACGCCAATGCGACCTTTGAGGTGCATGATTCAAACCTCTCCGAATTTGCGGTGATGGGTTTTGAGTATGGCTACTCTCTGGCCAACCCAAAATTTTTGGTGTTGTGGGAAGGGCAGTTTGGTGACTTCGCCAATGGCGCGCAAGTGATCATTGATCAGTTTATTTCAACGGGAGAGCGCAAATGGTTGCGCATGTGCGGCCTGGTTCTATTGCTGCCCCATGGGTATGAAGGCCAGGGACCAGAGCATTCGTCTGCCCGTTTAGAGCGGTTCTTACAGCTTTGTGCCCAAGACAATATGCAAGTGGCGAATTGCACCACGCCGGCCAATTATTATCATATTTTGCGCCGTCAAATGCGCCGCAATTTTCGCAAACCGCTGATTTTGATGACACCAAAGTCGCTCCTCCGTCATAAAAAATGTGTGTCGACACTGGAAGATATGGGCCCAGATTCATCATTCCATCGGGTGCTTTGGGATGACGCGGAATCGCACCCCGGCTCGACGGTCAAGCTTGTTTCCGACGCCAAGATCAAACGTGTCGTTCTGTGCTCCGGCAAGGTTTATTACGATTTGCTTGAAGAGCGAGAAAAGCGCGGCATTGAAGATGTCTATTTGTTGCGCGTTGAGCAGTTTTATCCGTTTCCGGCCCATTCTTTAATAGAAGAATTGCAGCGTTTTAAAAACGCTGAGATGGTTTGGTGTCAGGAAGAGCCTAAAAATATGGGCGCCTGGTTCTTTATGGAGCCGAATATAGAATGGACGCTCGGTCAAATTGGGGCCAAGCACAAACGTGCGAAATATGCTGGGCGTCACGCCTCCGCTTCCACAGCCACCGGGCTGGCGAGTCAGCATAAAAAAGAATTAGATTCATTTCTGAATGAGGCGCTGACGGTTTAATCCGTTTTCGATAAGGAGAATTTTATCATGGCCACTGAAATCCGCGTGCCCGCCCTTGGCGAGTCTGTCACTGAGGCGACCATTGGCCGGTGGATGAAAAAGCAGGGCGATACGGTGAGTATCGATGAGCCGATTGTAGAGCTTGAAACGGACAAGGTTTCAGTGGAAGCGCCTGCGCCCGTGAGCGGTGTTCTGACTGAGGTCTTTGTACAAGAAGGTGACACAGTTGAAGTGAATGCGCTGCTTGGTGTGATTGAAGCGTCGGGCGCCGCATCTGTGAAATCTGCTGCGTCACCGCCAGCTACAGAAGCTGCGGTCTCAGCTGGCGGCGCTGATATTGAAGTACGTGTCCCGGCTGCGGGCGAGTCCGTGACGGAAGCCGACATCGGTGAATGGCTCAAACAAGTCGGCGACAGCGTTGCTATGGATGAGCCCATTGTCAGCCTAGAGACTGATAAGGCGGCGATGGATGTGCCGTCGCCGGCAGCTGGCGTTATCAAATCAATTGCCGCTGCAGAAGGCGATACGGTTGAAGTTGGCGCTCTTCTGGCTGTGATTACAACGGGCGCGGCAGCGACTGCGACAGCTCCAAAAACCAATGGGGCAGCTGTGGCATCACCTGCGGTGTCTCCAACACAATCGGCGGATGCAGGTTTATCTCCTGCGCCCCGCCGGGTGGTTGCTGAGCGTGGGCTTGACCCAGCGTCCATAGGCGGCACTGGCAAAGGCGGGCGCGTCACCAAAGG
>JAADIH010000131.1 GCA_013151435.1 Alphaproteobacteria bacterium | reverse complement strand
CTGCCAAAACGACAACTCCGCGCGGGTTATGCGGAAACCGTCAAATACGGTCTCATCAGCGACAAACCTTTTTTCGAATGGCTCGAAACCTCCGGCGACAAGCTTCTCGCCGACAACGGTCTTACGGAACGCCAATACGCAGTCAAAAAATGCTGCGAGGCAAAAGCTGCAATTGTTGCAAGTGATGAACGTGAACATGGCGCCAGAGCGATATTAAATCTTGGGCACACCTTTGGTCACGCATTTGAAGGCGCCTTAGGATATTCGGATAAATTGTTGCACGGTGAGGCTGTCGCCCTTGGAATGGCGCTTGCCTTTGATTTCTCAGCGCGCCTTAATCTCTGCCCGAAAGAAGATGCAGAACGCGTCATCTTTCAAAATCTGGACTACCCACCAACGTCAGTGATTTAATGGCAAATGCAGGAACTGCGGGGGAGCTGATGCGGTTCATGCTGCGCGATAAGAAGACTGAGGCCGGAAAGCTGACGCTGATCCTAGTAAAAGCTATTGGCGAGGCGCATATCGTAAAAGCTGCTGATGCTTCAGAAATATTGAGCTTCCTCGAAGAAAAGATCACCCTTTAAACGGCCGCCATGACTGGCCCATAGGTTTAACATGAACAGTCTCGATTCAACAATTTTCATCCCTATAGGGATTATCATTTTCTTGTTGCTGTTATCAGCGTTCTTTTCCGGATCGGAAACCGCCCTCACCGCAACGTCAAAAGCCCGCATGCATAAGCTCGAATCTGACGGCAATCCCCGCGCCCGTGATGTAAATTTTCTCATTCGTGATCGTGAGCGGCTGATCGGTGCAATTCTTCTGGGTAACAACATCGTCAATATTCTGGCTTCAGTTCTGGCCGCCAGTGTTTTCAACGCTCTCTTTGGCCAGTCTATTATGGCCCTTGGCCTTGCCACCGCGACAATGACCATACTGGTGCTGGTGTTCGCCGAAGTGGCGCCAAAGACCGCCGCCATTGCCCGGCCCGACGCTTTTGCGATGCTGGTCTCCCCGGTGATGCGGGTCGTCGTGTTTGTATTCGCTCCCATAACCCGCATCGTTCAACTGATCGTGCGCGGCGGGTTTCATATTTTCGGCCTAGATGTTTCAAAGGACAGTGCAGTTTTTACTGTCGCTGATGAGTTGCGCGGCGCGATTGACCTCCATCACTCTGAAGGCCGTGTGGATAAGGAGGCCCGCGATCTCATCCGGGGCGCCCTCGATCTCGATGAAATCCGCATTGAGGAAATCATGGTCCACCGCAAATCAATCGAAATGCTGGACCTTGCAAAACCAAACAGGGAAATAATCCAGCAAGCTTTGGACAGCGGTCATACACGGATGCCCTTATACCGGGACAATCCGGATAACATTACGGGTGTCCTTCACGCTAAGGATCTGTTGCGCGCTTTATGGAATGCTGGAGGTAAAGCAGACGATGTCAATCTCGAAAAAATCTGCCGCACCCCCTACTTCGCCCCGGAAACAACGACACTTCAAGAACAGCTCGACGCCTTCAAGGTCAAGCAGGAGCATTTTGCGCTGATCGTAGATGAATATGGGGCGATCATGGGACTGGTAACCATGGAAGATATTTTGGAAGAAATTGTCGGCGAGATCGAAGACGAATATGACAGCCCCGTTCAGGGAGTTCGCCCACAAGCTGACGGCACGCTGAATGTAGACGGGGATGTCACGATAAGAGACCTCAATCGCGCCATGGACTGGAACCTTCCAGATGATGAAGCGGTGACAGTCGCGGGGCTGATCATCCACGACGCCCAATGCATCCCCGAAGTTGGGCAGACATTTTCGTTTCATGGCTTCCGGTTTCGTATATTGAGACGGCGACGCAACCAGATTACTGCTGTCAAAATTACCACCATCGCTTAGCCTGCTCCAAAACCCGCCGAATTTCTGAAACCAGAAAGCATCCCCCATGGCGCGAAAGCCCGGCCGATTTGCACTCTTGTTCATCTTCCTGACCGTCATGCTGAACATGATCGGGCTCGGCGTGATTATGCCGGTTATGCCGAACTTGATCATGGATGTGACCGGTGACGATCTTTCCCATGCAGCAAAGTGGGGAGGCTATCTGACATTGGTCTACGCGCTGATGCAGTTCATGATGATGCCGGTGATTGGCGGTCTTTCAGATCACTTTGGACGACGGCCGATTCTGCTCATTTCCATGGCGGCCTATTCATTCGATTTTTTAGTGATGGCGTTAGCGCCGGTCATTGGCGTCATTTTAGTTGCACGATTTCTCGCCGGCGCATTTGCTGCCACTTTTTCTACTGCCAATGCCTATATCGCTGACATATCGCCTCCAGAAAAACGCGCCGCTAATTTTGGCCTGGTGGGCGCGGCCTTTGGGTTGGGATTTATTATTGGCCCCGCGATTGGTGGCTTTCTTGGCGAACAATTCGGTCCGCGTGCGCCATTCTTTTTTGTGGCTTTTCTAGGCGCTGCCAATTTTACCCTTGGCTATTTTGTGTTGCCGGAAACACTAGCGCCAGAAAACCGTCGACCCTTTGACTTGAAGCGCGCCAATGCATTTGGCAGTTTCAAACAGTTCGCTCGATACCCAATCATGCTGCCAATCGCAGGTGTATTATTTCTCTCACAGCTTGCCCATTGGGCCTATCCCTCGATCTGGTCCTATTACGCATTGGAAAAATTCGACTGGACACCTGGGGCCGTTGCCGCATCCCTCAGTTTTGTGGGCTTAACAGCTGCAATCGTTCAGGGCGGCCTGACGCGCATTATCATTCCAAAAATCGGCGAACGCGCCTCAGCCATCCTCGCTATGTCGGTAACGATGGTCGCCTATGTAGCATTTGCTTTCGTGACGAAGGGCTGGATGGTCTATGCAGTGATTGCATTCTCGGCGCTTGGAGGCCTAGCGCAACCCGCCCTGCAAGGGATCATGTCACGCACGATGCCTGCAAATGCGCAAGGCGAATTACAAGGCGCCATTGCAGCCGTGATGAGCATTTCTATGGTGATCAGCCCATGGATGATGACACAGATGTTCTCAGCATTCATTGAGCCAGGAACGCCGTTCAAATTGTTCAATATTACAATTTTTGCTGATGGCGCCCCGTTCTATTTCCCCGGTGCGCCGTTCATTTTCTCAAGTGTGCTTGAGATTGGTGCTTTGATTATGTTGTTCGCCGCGTTCCGACACATTACACGGCCGCGCGAAGAAAAAGCTACGGATTAGCCGCAAGCAGTCTAGCCGTACTGGGGGTCTGCGAGATTTAACCGGCGTGTTGTTTCAAATAGAAATGCTGCGGATAATCCAAACAGCAACAATCCATTTGCTGCGGTGGCGCCGGAAAGCAGGCGCCATGCGATGGGGGCTAAGACGTCGCCAAAGCCCAGTGTCGTGTAACTGGAGGCTGCGAAATAGAGTGACATTTCCCACTGATCAAAAATGGCGTAGCGCATGTAAACCCAGCCCCACATGGCGATTTCAATCGCATGCGCGACCATCAACCAAAGCACAACCAAGACCAGCACAAAACTATCCCGGAAGAACCTAATGATCCCACGCGCATTGCCCCTTGCCGCACGAAAAAATACCGCTGCAATCGCCACAAAGCTGCCATGCACAAATGTTGTCGCCGCAATCATCGCGGCGGAAATCCATAATTGATGATAAATCTGATAGTGTTCCACTACGCGCCCCCAACTTGCCGATTAATCATGTTGATAGAGCAGCTGCTGGTCAATATGTTTGGGACGCTTTATTGACGCTTGATGGCCTTAACGATCAATTTGAGCCGCCCATTCGCGCGTTTCACCGCCTCATCGAGATCGCCTAAAATATTGCTATAGGCGTCGCTTTCCGCTTGGCTTTCTTCCAACATCTTTTGTGCATTCTCTAACTCACTCGCCAATGCGTCGAGAGTTTCCTGCTGATCGCTTTGGGCCAGCGTATCTTGGGTGTGCGTATCTGCGTGCTGCAGATGAGCTTCAGTTTCTCTCGGTGCAGCTTCATTGTTCATTTGGCGCCGCGCCCAGACAATCCACCCGGTCAATAAGCCAAGACAAAACGCTGCTACCGCTACAAACCAGCGGTCGCTCACAATTTGCATTAACCAACTTTCACCCATGACACTCTGCTACCCCCGGCGCCAAGACGATA
>JAADIH010000271.1 GCA_013151435.1 Alphaproteobacteria bacterium | reverse complement strand
TCATGTTGGAGGCGCCTGGTTCTGCTTCGTTGAGATCATCCTATTTGGCAGATAATGTCGTTCTGACACCAAATCCCCGTGTACATGCTTTACTGGCGAATAAACGAAATTTGACGTTTTTGTGTGATAGAGACTTATTGCGCTCCTGGGGCATATGTGAAAACCAGATCAAAATTCTTGTCGATGGAATTCCAGAAACAACTGTACTGGATTCAGCAAGGGCTGAAGAGTTTTGGGCGCGACGCCGAAAATTATTTTTCAAACCTGTAGCTGGATATGGCGGTAAAGCCGCCTATCGTGGCGATAAAATAACGCGTGGCGTATGGCAGGAAATACTTCGCAATGACTACGTCGCCCAAACCTTAGTCCGCCCCAGCACGCGGAATGTGCTGATTGATGGTGAAGTACAAAAGATGAAAGTCGATATCCGAAATTACACTTATGATGGAACCATTCAATTGACCGCAGCGCGTCTATATCAAGGGCAAATAACTAATATGCGTACAGCTGGAGGCGGGTTTGCACCAGCATTCGCGACTAATCTCACGCGCCATTGCGCATGTGCGGTGGCTGGTTGATCACGGACTAAATCCATTACCTAGAAATCATTTATGGTGTGTGTAAAACCACTTACTGGAAGTTGTTCTAAAGCGTGTGCAAATTGGGTGCAAGAATATCCATTTTTCAAGACTAGATTTTGGCAAGCAATAGGAAGCGCGCTGTAGGCATCTGCGGAAACTCATGTAAAGAGCGCATCAATGATCGGGCAATCTGGAGTGTTGCCGCGGGCGCATTTTGCGGAAATTGTTGAGAGCGTTTTTTCGAGCCGCCGCAAATCCGTAATCTTTTCGCGGATATCTGCGATATGCACCCGCGTCAATTCATAGACTTCGCCGCAGACCAAATGATCGCTGTCCACAAGACTCAAAAGGCCCTTCAGCTCTTCAATAGAAAAACCGAGATCGCGCGCCCTCAATATGAATCGCAATCGACGCTCCTGATCTCCATCGTAAACCCGATGGCCAGCCTCTGTCCTTGCCGGTTCGGGCATCAGGCCAGTCTTCTCATAATAACGGATGGTTTCCAGATGACAGCCGACCCGCATAGCCAACTCTCCTCGTTTAACAACCCTCGCGACGTCGTGATGCGCCATGTTGAAATTTCTCCTTGAACCTGTACCAGGTACAGGGCCTATGTGTGTGTTGTCAAAACGAACACAAGGAAAATTGGAGCAATGTCTGAGACAGGCAGCACTCAAACGGAAGGAACAAGCGCGGCGGGAAACGATAGCAAGGGTTGGCTCGCAACCGGCGGCGTTATTGGTGCTATCCTTGCGGCGTGCTGTTGTATCGGGCCGCTTATATTGGTGACGCTTGGCGTATCTGGTGCATGGATCGGTAATCTGACCGCGCTTGAGCCGTTTAAGCCCTATTTTGCGGCTTTTGCGATGATCTTGATAGGGCTTGGATTCGGGCAGGTTTATTTCAAGCCGAAGCAACCTTGCGAAGATGGGTCTTACTGCGCCAAACCTGAATCAGCACTGATTACCAAGTTTGCTTTGTGGGCGGCGTCAGCTCTTGTCCTACTAGCGCTCACAATCGACCTTTGGGCGCCCTGGTTTTACTAACATCGGAGAAATAAAATGAAACGAATACTGATTATAATAGCTTCCCTTGGCGCCTTTGCCATCATTGGTGCTGCATATGCGATGATGGGTTCTGCCAAAAGCGCTAAAGAAATTGCAGCAACGATGGAGGAAAGCACGCAACTTTTCGCCATCGAGAAAATGACCTGCGCGACATGCCCCATCACTGTGAAAAAGGCGATGGGAAAGGTGGATGGCGTACAGTCCGTCGATGTAGATTTTGAGGCGAAAACGGCGACAGTTGTTTTTGACCCATCGAAAACAACGCCGGAACAAATTGCTGATGCTTCAACCAATGCCGGTTATCCAGCGAGATTGATAGACGCCTAGCGGTTTCAGTTATTGGCGGAAATAGACGCTGATCTTGTGAGGCTGGTGACGGGGTTTTTTGTCATTTTGATATTCCGTTTTTGATCGAAATGAGAAATTCAAGTTAATGTGCCATGAGACCGCTAGGGACTGAGCCAAGTTGAAGGAACACAAAAATGTCTGACTGCTGCCCGCCAAACAAAACCGGGGATTATGACCTGGCTGTCATTGGCGCCGGTTCGGCGGGTTTTTCCGCTGCAATTACTGCCGCTGAACAAGGCGCGCGCGTCGCACTGATAGGTTACGGAACCATCGGCGGCACTTGCGTCAATGTAGGCTGCGTCCCATCAAAAACCATGATCCGCGCCGCAGAAGCGCTGCATGGCGCGCGCGCCGCGAGCCGGTTTCAGGGGATAACTGGTGAAGCCCATATCTCGGATTGGAGTGCATTGATAGCTGACAAGGATGAACTCGTCACGACACTGCGCAACAAGAAGTATATCGACCTTTTAAGCGCCTATGAGGCAATCGACTATATCAAAGGCGCTGCGCGCATCACCGATGCCGGTGTCATCGTCGGCGACCGGCGCATTAACGCAGATAAAACAATTATCGCCACCGGTTCGTCTGCATCCATTCCTCAGATTCCCGGCATTGACGAGACGCCATATTTAACAAGCACAACTGCGCTTGAACTGGAGCATCTGCCGAAATCCCTAATTGTGGTCGGCGGCGGATATATAGGTTGCGAACTAGCGCAGATGTTTGCGCGTGCGGGAGCGAAAGTGACGATGGTCACGCGCAGCCGCCTCTTGCCGGAGACTGAGCCGGAAATCTCCGATGCGCTGACAGAATATTTCGAGGCTGAGGGCATCGTGGTTCGACGCGGGCTCAAATATGTCCACAGCGGAAAATCCGATGAAGACGTATTTCTAACGATTTCCGTAGGCGGCCAAGAAGAGACATTGAATGCAGAACACCTTCTGCTGACGACGGGTCGCAAAGCGAACACTGGCTCGCTTGGGTTGGAAGAGGCTGGCATTGAAACACTGCCCGATGGCGGTATTGTCGTTGATGAACGAATGCGCACGTCCAAGCCCGGCGTCTACGCAGCCGGCGATGTCACGGGCCGCGACCAGTTCGTTTATATGGCAGCTTATGGCGCAAAGCTCGCCGCCAAAAACGCGCTCAACAGCAATTCACATATCTATGAAAATGCCGCCATGCCATGGGTCGTTTTTTCTGACCCACAGGTTGCTGGTGCAGGCTTCAGCGAAGCACAGGCGATAGCGGCGGGCTTCAATGTAAAAACGTCTATAGCGCCGCTCGATCAGGTG
This sequence comes from Alphaproteobacteria bacterium, assembly GCA_013151435.1. Classification (GTDB taxonomy): domain Bacteria; phylum Pseudomonadota; class Alphaproteobacteria; order Caulobacterales; family Parvularculaceae; genus Hyphococcus. The sequence goes on along the minus strand of JAADIH010000271.1, from coordinate 510 downwards.
CCGCGCGCCCTTGCGGCGCGCGATACGCGTGGGCTTATCAAGCTTGTTGCGGATGCTGAAACCGATCGCTTACTCGGCGCGCAAATTCTGGCGCCCGAAGGCGCCGATTCTATCCAGACGATCGTGCTAGCGCTTAAGCACAATATGACCGCGACGGAACTTGGTGAGACCATCTTTCCGTACCTCACCACCGTTGAAGGGCTCAAGCTTGCGGCGCAGGGCTTCGGCAAGGACGTGACGAAGCTCTCTTGTTGCGCGGGCTGAAATTGACGGAGCACATTAATGGCAACGACTGATCTCAAGCTGAAGCAACCCGGAAGCCTGCCAAAGCCCGGCCCAATCGGGCGAACGGTTCGTCTAAAGATCGTCCGTGCAATGAACGTTAGAAATTAATGACTCTCGTATTTCATCATTTTAGTCGGCCCGGTGGTTTTGGCGGGGAGCTTCCACCCGATCCCATCCCGAACTCGGTCGTTAAATTCCCCAGCGCTGATGGTACTGCGTCTTAAG
>JAADIH010000075.1 GCA_013151435.1 Alphaproteobacteria bacterium | reverse complement strand
CGGCGCAGATTGCGGCCAGTCAGGTCCACCGACCACAGGGCCGATGAGCCGCCCGTACCATCTCGGCGCGTTGGCGTCTGTCTGAAAAACATCAAAACACGGCCATTTGGCGACCAGGTTGGGCCCTCATCAAGGAAACTTTCCGTCAACAGCCGCTCCCCCGTGCCATCGGGACGAACAACGCCGATATAAAAGCGGCCCTTAAAGAAGCGGGTAAAGGCGATGAGATCACCACGCGGGCTCCAGACCGGGGTCTGGTAATTGCCCTTCCCAAACGTAATGCGCTTCTGGTCCGTGCCGTCGGCTTTCATCACATAAATCTGTTGGGAGTTGCCGCGATCAGAAGTGAAGGCAATCCGCCGTCCATCGGGCGACATGGTCGGCGAGACCTCAATGGCGGTATTGTCTGTCAGCCGGGTTAATCGCCGCGTCGCCAGATCCATCTTGAAAATGTCAGAGTTGCCGCTGCGCTCCATGGACATCAACACTTGGCGCATCGGGAGAGAACCGCGGCGCGAAGGTCATGCCGCGAAACGTGCCGAGTTGCTCTTGCTCACCGGTTTCAATGTTGAAGAGATAAACCTGCCCCGGACGATTATCAAAGAGCGCCATATAGGTGATCTGCTGCTGGGTTGGCGAAAAGCGCGGCGTCAGCACCTGATAGTTGAGGCCGTCCGTAAGCGGAACAGGGTTGGCGCCATCCTGATCCATAATCATCAAGCGTTTGATGCGCTTTTCTTTCGGGCCGGTTTCGTGAACAAAAACCAGGCGCGTATCGAAATACCCGGATTCGCCAGTAAGCGTTTTATAAACAAAGTCAGCGACTTTATGGGCCGCGCGGCGCCAGTTATCCGCAGGCGTCTTAAACGCTACGGCGCCAAGCTGCTCATCCGAATAAACATCCCAGATCCGCGTCGAGACTTGCATGCGCCCGTCCGGCAATTCCTTTACGTCCCCAATAATCAACACTTGAGCGTTGATGATGCGCCAATCGGCAAAGCGCGGGCGTACATTCACACTTTTCGGTTTTTCGATATAAGCGCGCTGATCAATCACCTGAAAGAGGCCCGAACGCTCAAGGTCGTTCATCAACACGCCGGTGATATCACGCCCGAGATTAGCGGAATCGTCCGTTTCACCCAGAAAATTTGGCGCCGCAATCGGCATGGGATCGACATTGCCTTGGGTGATATCGATATTCACGCGCGCCAACGCCGCCGGCGCTGTTATCGCGACGATAACTGTCAGAACGATCGTTATAATCTGTTTCATCATCTTACTTTCTTTCAGGCCCCCTGAAATATTCTCTACACAATTACCGGCCCACCATCTGGCTCGGGTCGAAAGTCAACGAAAACTCTTTCCACGTCTCATATCGGTCGGGAGACAGGAAATCATAGGGTGCGCATTTAACGACTGCACTGATTGCCTCCCGCTCTGCAACTTTCCAGAAGCGGTTTCCCGACAGGTTGATTTGCAACGCATTGGCCACGCGCGGCGCAGAAGCAAGGACGCCGTCTCGGGTTAGCTCGAAGTCAATTTTCACGATGAGCTTTTCTGGTTCCGGCGCGCCAATGATCGTCCCGGCATTCCAGCATCGCTGAACCGCCGCGCGCATTTTGACTTCATCGGTCGCCGTCAATCGGTCACCAGGACCGATCGCTGCACGCGTCTGATCTGCCGTCTCTGTGGTTTCTGACGGGACCTCACGCGGGGCCTCCACACGTTCCGTATCTTTTTCGAGATCGATCAGTTTCGACAATGCATCAAGGTCGAGCTCAGGCTTTTTGGGCTCGGGCTTTGGCGCTGGGGGTTTTGGCGTTGGCGCTTCCTGTATCGGCTCCGGAGCGGGCTCAGGCTCGACCGGCTCGGGTTCTGGCTCTTTCTCTATCACGGGTTCGGGCAAGTCAGGCTCTTCTATCTCTTCAATCGGCTCAGGTTCAGGGCGCGCCGCCGGGACGCTCGTCACCAAATCAAGCTCGGCCTCGCGGATCAATTCGATAGGAATATATGGCTCGGGCACAATGGCAGAGCGCCAACTCGGCGGCGACACGAGGACCAAGCCGACAATGGCGAGGTGAATCAAAAAAGATGAGAAAACGCCGAAACGCATGAAACTAGCGGCCTTTCCTTAACGCCTTATACAATCCGTCACTAAAGTTCTGGCCATCATTGAAGTTCTGGATCGGTGACAAGTGCGATCCGATTAAACCCGGCTGCATTAATCCGGCCCATGACCTTAACCACATCGCCATAGGCGCGATTCTGATCGCCGCGAATAAGAATGCGCTGATCATAGCCAGCTGTCGCTACGGCCTCGAGATGCGCCGCCAGGTTTTCATATTCGACCGGTGTCTCCTGAACATAGATCACGCCATCGGCGGCGATCGTTACGGTCAAGGGCTCGCCTTGGTCCTGGATCGGATCGGCCGAGGCTTCGGGAAGATCCACCGCAACACCCGCCGTCAACAACGGCGCGGTGACCATAAACACAATCAACAGCACTAGCATCACATCAACCATAGGGGTGACGTTGATCTCGGCCATGGGTCTTGTGTGCCCCGGGCGATGATGCCCACCACCTGGATTGAGATTAACGCCCATTAGCGTATCCTCTCATCAATCTGACGCGAAAGGATTGCGGAAAACTCACCGGCAAATCCATGCAACCGCACGGCATAAGAATTCAGCGCAGCAGAATAACGATTATAGCCAACCACCGCCGGGATCGCAGCGAGAAGCCCCAGCGCCGTTGCAAAGAGAGCCTCAGCAATACCCGGCGCCACAACAGAAATGTTTGTATCTTTGGTGACGGCAATCGCCTGAAACGCATTCATGATGCCCCAGACCGTGCCGAGAAGACCAACAAACGGCGCAGCAGAACCAACCGTCGCCAAAACGCCTAAATTGCGTTCAGCCTCATCAAGCTCACGCGAAACACTCACACTGAGCACTTTGTCGATACGCTCTTTTGCGCCCGCCACCAGCACTTCAGAGCGGCCCAGATCTTTTGAACGAGACCATTCCTGCATCGCAGCGGCAAAGACCCGCGCCATCGGGTGATCCTGTTTGTCGCCCATCTTGCGATAGAGCTCATCAAGCGGCTTTCCAGACCAGAACATATCCTCAAAACGGTTCGACTTGCGCTTTAACCGGCCAAAAGTGAGTGATTTGTCGATAATCACCGCCCAGGACCAGATCGACGAGATCACCAGTAGACCCATCACGGATTTAACGATCGGGTCTGCGTCCAGGAATAGCGCCCAGAGACTAAAATCGGCTGCAATCGCGGCGGCTGCAACTTCTGTTTCCATTGATGTTTTATCCCCTGATACGCCCGCGAAAACGGGCCTCAAACTGAACTGAATTTACGCCAGGATTAGCGCAAAAAGAAATGCCCCGCACGTTATGCCCGCACGAAGCTGATCCATGGTTAACATCGATAGGCGCTGTGTTTAATCCCTAATCGCGCGGAAATTTGTCAAATCCACGACTTTAGGAAGCCTTGATCATGGCAATTGCCAAAGTTTAATCCCGGTTAAGGCCCGGTTAAGGAAAGATTAACGCCGAAAACCGCCCCTCATACCAGCTTTAGCACCGCCTCAATTGCCGTCAATGAACAGCGCGGTGAGGTCCCGAGGCAGCCTTCTCGGGCGGCCCGCCGTAGTCAGGCACACTGCCTCAACCGATGCGCGTGCAAGGCAAGTTTCTTCCCGCCAGATCTCCTGATCGAGGAACATGCGTGCGCCTTTGACCGACAAAAAGCGTGTGCGCACCTGCAGCAAATCATCAATCCGCGCTGGCGAGACCCACTCGGTTGTCATCTTGCGCACAGCAAAGACCAGCGGCTCGGGGCGTTTTAACATCTCATGGTGATGAACACCGCAGTCGCGCAACGCCTCGGTACGCCCGCGCTCAAAAAACTTCAAATAAGCCGCATGATAGACGACGCCGGAAAAATCCGTGTCCTCATAATAGATGCGGATCATTTGTGTGAAGATGCGCTCTTCTGTCATTTTCATCCTAGCCTCACGTCCTGTCGATGCTAAAGCATTTCCACGTGAAGTGGGAACCGGTTCACGTGAAGGAAATGCGGCAAAACAATAATATGGAGCGGTATCATGATTTTCGTGCCGCCAATATGTGATGATGCTTGAGAAGGATCTCGGCGCACTATACCTCAAGGGCCCATGAAAGTTATCGGCAATCTCGACTGGCGCCATCCACTTGTGCAAGCGCGCATAAAATTGGCGGCACCAATCCAAAAAGCCTTGGCCATAGCCGGGCGATGGCAGCCCCGAACCCGGGAAGAAATCGCCGTTCGACAAACCGATGCGATCGCGGTTG
>JAADIH010000190.1 GCA_013151435.1 Alphaproteobacteria bacterium | reverse complement strand
CTGTCATATTCGTTGCGATGATCATGGTGTTCTCGCTTGTGGCGTCAATCGTCCCGGGTACGAGCAGCACGAAGCAATCAAACCCTGTTGCTGAACTCGGCAAGGAACTCGCAAAGCCGTTAAGCAAAGTCGATTCAATCGCACCCGAATTATCGCTAGCGCTGGAACGTGTTGAAGACCTGCTCCCGAAAATTTCCCTGGGCGAGAAAGAATCTGGTGAGCCAGGTGAAATGCACGCCCTCATTGATCATACTGACGGCGCATTCTCCAATTTTGAGCTACCTCGCGCCAATTTCGCAGGTTCTGTTGTCAGCGGCGCCCAATTTGACGGCGCGCTTCTTGATGGCGCCACCCTTGAGGGCGTCACCGGCGACAGCGTCAACTTTAAAAATGCCCGTATGGCAAAGGCCAATTTCAATGCGAGCGCCCTTGAAAATAGCAACTTCCAAGGCGCGGAATTACGACAATCCACTGCCCGGGCCGGCATCTTCAACGGTGCTGATTTCACTGGTGGGGATACTTCTTTCGTTTCTTTCTCCGGCGCCCAATTGCGCGAGAGTCTCTTCGTTGACGCCTATACGTCTGGCGCTATCTTTGTGACTGCTGACTTGACCCAGGCGGATTTTACCGGCTCCGACCTCACAGGCGCGCGCTTTGAAAGAGCCAATCTTGAGCGCGTTACGTTTACACGGACTAATCTTAATCTGACGAACTTCACGGGCGCAAAACTCTATGGCGCGGATTTATCCGAGGCGTTGAACCTGACGAGTGAGCAACTCGTTGACGCGTGTGCTGACAAGTCAACAAAACTCCCTGAAGGGGTGGCTGCGCCGCGTTGTTAGGGCGGTGCGTTATCGCTCTAATTCAATTTTCCTTTACGGTTCACGTTGCCCGCATCTCACGATGTGAGTATCGTGTTAATAAGATTTCTAATGCCGTCATCTTGAACTTGATTCAGGATCCAGCTTCCTTCAAGAGGGCCTAACTTCTGGATCCCGGGGCAAGCCCGGGATGACGACTTTGGCTTATCAGGACCATGCCCTCAGTCACTTCTTCCAAAAATTTTCAACGCCGGTCCGTATCACGGGCCTTCATCAATCCCGTTGGATCCAGCGACTGCAATACGTCGAGCGCCATGGCCATTAACCGGGATGCTGTGCGGCGCGGCGCCTCTGTTACAGCTGTCGCGCCGGTGAATTGACGAGACGGAGAAGTCTCTATGTGATTTGACAGCGCCGTAATGTTTTGCACATTCCCGTATACAGTCTTCGCTATGCCCGCATGACCGGGTTCTGCTTGTTTGGTCTCAAGCAGCGCCGCCGCCTGAGCATGGATCGTATTTTCACTTACCGCTTTACTTGTCGTCGGAATTGAAACGCTATCACTCTTCCCGCCCATGGATACAGCGATAGAAGCGACCACCTCGCCCACGGATTTAGCGCGGGCGCCATCAAAAAACACGTTCTTGTTGGCTGCCGCTGCACTCGGCAAGATATCAGCGGCGCGCACCGCTGAGGCGGCCGATAAAAGCTTTACGGCGCCAGCTGGCCCCAGAAAATGCGCTGTATAAAGATCAGCGGCTTTCGCAGCCCGCCCCAAACGCCCTTCGAGATAGGACTGGTTTTCACTTGCCAGTTCCCCCGCAAGCGCTGCGGAGGCATTGGGATTAAACCGCAAATTTAAAATCTCTTCCCGGCGCGCATCATTTGTGACCGTGAACTTGCCATTTTCCCCGCGCGAAATGTCCGATGCAAAATTCTCTAACCCGTGGCGGGCGCCATATTGTTTGACGGCGCCAAGCCAGGTTTGCTCAATGAATTGAAACAATCCTGCCGCGCTCGATGTCTTTGCTTTAGCGTTCGGATTGAGGCTGCTTTCCCGCTGGGCCATTTTCAACAGAAAATCGAAATCCGCGCCGGTCTTCGCGCCCGCGCGCCGTAAGGCGCTGGTCACTTGAGAAGACGTTGAGGCGGTAACAGGTGTTGGCATGGTTTTCTCGCTATTCGGATCGATTCTGCTGCGGATTAGTCAATAAAGCGCTAACCTTAACGTTAGCGCTCCGCTGCCCCCTGAAAACGGTCTGGACTAAAGGGTTTTAAGGTTAATGCGGGTGACTGGCCCGCTTGATTCCCCGTGATTTCGGCCGCTAGCGCTTTCGCGCTCGCCGGGGCCAGCAATATCCCGTTGCGGTGATGGCCAAGCGCCAGAAAGACGTCATCGGGCCCATCACTATAGCGCCCCAATATCGGCGCTCCATCTGGGGTGGCTGGCCGTAATCCGGCCCATCGCTCCATTTCGCGCATCTTGGCGATACCCGAAACAGCACGCTCGCCATTGCGGATAAGCCCGGCGATTGCGGATGGGTCCACGTCCAAACTTTCATGGCTTTCGATCTCCGTGGCGCCGATAATCATGCGGGCCCCGGCCTTGGGGCAAATATAAGCACCGGGCGCACGCACCACGTGGCGCACTTGCATATCCCCCATATCAAGCGCCACCGCTTCGCCTTTTACCGGGCGCACTGGCGGCGGCGGGAGATCGCACACAATTTCCACCAAAAGCTTAGAGAGCGTCGCCGCGCCGCTGGCGATGACAATTTTGTCCGCCTCAATTTGCGCGCCGCTGCTTATGCTTAATACATAGATATTGCGCGCCCGTTTGATGTGACTGACACGCTCCGAAGAAAACATGCCACCGCTTTTTAAAAATGCCGCCCGCAATGCCAGAAGCAATTTTCGCGGGTCCACTTGCGCATCGAACGGCGCAAAGAGCGCACCGGCAATATTTGACGAAAGCGCGGGCTCCAGGCCTCTTGCCTCATCACCGGAAAGCATCTCAACTTTGGCGCCTCGCCCTTCAAGGTCGCTATAGCGCGTGCGCAACTCTTGCCATTGCGGCTCATCGAGCGCGACACCCAATATGCCATCATCGCGATAGTCCATGGACAGTGACGCGGCGTCTTCCACCTCACGGGAAAATTCCGGCCATAGGGAAAGGCTGGCTGCGCTGAACCGATAGAGCGCCTCGCCCGTCCTTTGACCCATTTCAAAGGACGGCGCCAACATCCCTGCAGCCGCGTTGGTCGCAGCGGGGATATCGGCGCCAGCGTCAATGATGATAACGCGCAGCTTCGCGGCCAATAGCGCACGGCCAAGCGCCAGCCCAATCACACCGCCGCCGATAATCGCAATATCAAATCCAGTGTTCATTTTTTTCCTTATGAACTGTCTTGCGCCCATATACGCGCTTAATGGCTTACTGGGTTTCCTCATCCTGAGGTACAATCGCGATACGATTGCCTCGAAGGATGTGTCGCAAACCCAGCGCTCGCCGCACATCCTTCGAGGCTCTCCCGGATCAAGGCCGGGTTCGCACCTCAGGATGAGGGACTATTTGTAACTGCAAACACATCGAATACTTCTACCCTTCTTCAATGACGTTTGCCTCCTTTAACGGGAAAGCCAGCAGCTGGGTTTTTTCTTTCGATCCCGCGGAGGATCCAAAAAAGTAATTCACCACCGCCGCCGTCATCGTCGCAAGCGCGCCGAGCATGATTGAGAATTCTGTTTCGGCGCCGACGGGCAGTTTCTTGGCGACCATAGCGCCAAGCACCGTAAAAAAACCAAGAACAATTGCCGCGCCCAAAGCCGGGGGTGTCCAGTCTTGCATCTGCACCTGACGGGCGCGGGCGTCACTTCTGTCCCCCGCAGCGATGCGGTGCTCTTCTACGCTGGCCTCGCGCAATACAATTGCAAAATTCTGTTCTGCAATTTGAAGCGCCACCCAGTCTTGCGGCGATGCTTTGGCGAGGGTTGCGCCTAGCTTCTCCTCATCTTCATAGGGCTTGCCAAAAATTGCTCTTGAGAGTTGTTCAACAG
>JAADIH010000125.1 GCA_013151435.1 Alphaproteobacteria bacterium | reverse complement strand
TGCTTTGTGCCGTCCACATTGATTTTGTGATAGGCCTCATAGGGCCCCCATTCCTCAACATAGGCGGCGCAATGAATGATTGCGTCAATGCCGTCGAGTTGCCCAGGGTCAACCTCTCCGAGTGAAGATCGTATAGGTTCAATGCCGAGGCGGTTGATTTTTTCATCGCTCGTCTCTGAGCGCGACATGGCGAGGATAGTGTGATTGTCGCGTAACTGTTTTGTCACTGCGCCGCCGACAAAGCCGGACGCGCCGGTCAGGAATATTTTCATCTCATGCCTCTTTTTTCGTAGCTACCCCTTGAAGAACTCATATTTGAGCGCAAATATAGGTTAAGTAAACTGGGCAGTGTAATGCTACCCGGTAACATTATTTGATCTTGGGACCAACAAACCATGAGCGACGCCGCAACCAACAATCGATATGAAGATGTGCCCCCTGAGCAAATCGAGTGGATCAACGGGATTGCCACACCGCCCACGCCGCCAGTGCGACCGCTTCACGCGCTTCTGTCTGTGTGGCGCTTGGTCCGCAACAAGGAAGATACGCGTCAGGTCTTTGAGATCGTGCAGGCGCTTTCCGGCGGCTCCGGCAAGAAATTGTTTAAGCGTTTTTCGGCAACACCTTATGGCCAGCGTGTTTTGAATGAGCCCGTAAGGCTTGAAGATATTCTGGGCGACCGTGAAACATTACGGGCATATCCGGAGGGCAGTGTTGCGCGCGCCTATCTTGAGTTCATGGAGGGCGAGGATTTAACCCCCGATGGGCTCATTGACGCTGCGGAAGAAGCCGGCATTGATTTTCACAGCGAGACCCAGTTTGAAGAATTTCGCCGGATGTTTCTTCATCTCGATGTCAGCCATGATCTTTGGCATGTGCTGACCGGCTATGGCCGTGATGCGCTGGGTGAGCTTTGTAATCTTGTCTATACGCGCAAGCAGACCGGTAATCCCGGATTTAAGCTGATTGTGATGATCGGTTTTGTGGCGCTGAAGTTGGAGCGCTCGGGCGTTGCAATTCAAAAATCTCTGGCAGAGGCAAAACGCAACAGCCGCGACACAAGCTGGATTCTGGAGCATGACGTTGAAGAACTGTTGGCGTTGCCCCTTAGCGATGCGCGCCGCAGGCTGAATATTGTTGAGCCGGTGATTTATAATTCAATACCCGAAGAGGTTAAACGAGGTTTGCTGAAACCGAAGGTTCAACATACGCAAGCAGAACAAGAGCGCCAGCGTTCGCAAAATGTGCCGGCCTAATCCTTTCCAGCGTGCATTCTCTCACCGTGTGGTTATAAGCCTATGCCATGAGCAATGACTGCCAGCTATATTTGATCACGCCACCGCAAATTGATGATCTCGATCAATTTGCGAGCGCCTTAAAATCCGCTGTCGGTGCTGGGGGCGTTGCTTGTCTTCAATTACGTCTGAAAAATGCCAATGGCGAGCCAGCACCTGATGACGGTATTCTCCGGGCTGCAGAGAGGTTGGCCCCCATCGCGCAAGCAAACGACATTGCATTCCTGATCAATGATCGCCCGGACCTTGCCAGAAAAACCGGCGCTGACGGCGTACATATCGGCCAGACCGATACGCCTTACGCTGAAGCGCGGGAAATTCTTGGGGAGGACGCAACGATTGGCGTCACCTGTCATGATTCCAAACATCTGGGATTGGTGGCAGGCGAAGCGGGAGCGGATTATGTTGCGTTTGGCGCGTTTTTCCCGACCGAGACAAAACAGGCCTCAACGCGTGCTGAGATAGAAATCCTTGAATGGTGGAGTTCAGCCACGACGGTTCCATGCGTTGCAATCGGTGGGATCACGCCTGAAAACTGTGGTCCTCTGGTGCGCGCGGGCGCTGATTTTTTAGCGGTGTCGGGCGCGGTCTGGGATCACCCGGACGGTGCGGGTACTGCGGTCAAGGCTTTTACGGGCGCCATTAACCATGCCAGAAAATAATCCTCCAATATAAACCCTTTCGGAACGGTCCTTGCAGCAAACTCATCATTGTTAGTTGCTTGCGTATTGACGGGACGGGTTAGGCATGAAACCGAATTGGATGGCGATGATTTGCGGCGTAGTAATGGTTGCAGCCTGTTTTTCCGTTTCCTTCATGAAGGGCGCTGACGCCGCCATGCGCGATGCGGCAAAAGCCAATCACACCAATATAGCGCTTACGCAATAATTTCCCAATTCGGTTGCCGGTTAGAACGGTGACGGGGAGATTCTTTATTCCCCTTTTGTTCCAAATCTGCCTAGAGTGCCGCCATGGCATCTGTGATTCGGATATTTGGGATTGATCCTGGCTCGGCCGCGACCGGCTGGGGCGTTATTGACCACGATGGCTCGCGGCTTTCTTACGTGGCCTCGGGCGTTATTCGGCCAAAGCGGAGCGCTGGACATCCAGAAAAGCTGGCGCATATTTTTACCGCTTTGCGTGATCTCATCGCCGAGCATCACCCCCATGAGGCGGCGGTGGAAGAAACCTTCGTCAATGCCAGCCCGCGCGATGCGCTGGTGCTGGGTCAGGCGCGCGGGGTGGCGCTGTTAGCCCCCGCATTGGTGGATTTGCCGGTGGCGGAATATGCAGCAAATTCAGTGAAAAAATCCGTGGTCGGGCGTGGCCACGCCGACAAGGCGCAAGTCCAGGCCATGGTGAAAGTGCTACTGCCGCAATGTAGCGCGCCAAAACCGGACGAGGCGGACGCGCTGGCCGTTGCGATTTGTCATGCGCATCACGTGGATATTCGAAAATGGAAGGAAGCGTCATGATAGGGCATTTAAAAGGAACAATCGCCGCCATTGGCGCCGACACATTGCTGATCGATGTTATGGGCGTTGGCTATGAGGCTTATGCCGCGCCGCGCCTGCTGCAAAAATTATGCGTTGGCGAGGCGGCGACATTATCCATTGAAACCTATGTGCGTGAAGACGTGATCCGGCTTTACGGTTTTGAAAATGAACGCGAGCGTCAGTGCTTTCGTCTTGTGCAAACCGTGCAAGGGGTTGGCGCCAAACATGCGCTGGCGATCTTGCAGGTTCTAAGCCCGGCGGAGCTTTATGATGCAGTAGCCGCAGAAGACGTGACCGCGCTTTGCCGCGCCCATGGGGTCGGGAAAAAACTAGCACAGCGCATCGCAACGGAATTGCAATCGAAAGTCGGGGCGCTGGCGGCGACCAGCGGCGAGGTTTTGACCATGACAGCGCGCAAAAAGGTCGGGACTTTGGACGTCGCCGACCCGGTGATTGCCGCACGTGCTGATGCGGTCTCGGCACTGTCGCATCTCGGCTATGACGGGATCGATGCGCGCCGCGCCGTGGCGCTCGCCGCTGAGGCATTGGATAGCCCTGGCGTTGAAGGACTGATCAAAGCGGCGCTCAAAGAATTAGCGGCGTGAGGAAAACGGAGAAAAATTATGAACATAAATATTTTTTATCCGCTTCGATCCGGCTGGGTGGAATTTTCATCCGAAAAAACATTTCAAAACAATTTAAAATACCTAGCAGTAAAAATTGGATGTCCATAAATTTATCGCGAAGTCAAAATTTGGAGATGTACAAATGAGCAATTCAAAACGTGGCCGACCAAAGGGCTCGGGCATTGATGATAGTGATGTTTTAAACAGGATAGCAGAACTAATTCTTGCGAATTCTAGTTTAAAGCCAACGACAGCAATAAAAAAACTTGGTATTTACGACGATAGTATAATCCGCCGTCTGCGGGAGAAATGGAAGCTGAGTAAAGGTGAGCTCTTGAGCGTCGCAACAGCTAAAGCTGCAATGCACCGAAGTCGTCCGAAACCTAGTCAATATGTTCGTGGTTTGGGAGAAGTAACTAAACCTATTGGTTTGAGCTTATCTGAAGCTGTTGGGCCGTTCGGAGGCTACTCGGTTGGGTTACAAGCT
>JAADIH010000089.1 GCA_013151435.1 Alphaproteobacteria bacterium | reverse complement strand
GCTGTGTATTGGCGCCAGGCGGTCGCATTTTTATCTAAGGAGAATTCATCATGACCGCCCACTGCCCAACCACACAACCGAACAGTCAAAATACCACACAGTTTTTCAAACCCCGAATAGGAGATTTTCAAATGAAATATTTTTGCAAAAAAATCACCACAATATTTTTGTCAGCTTTTGTCACCGTTATGAGTGTCGGGCCGGCATTTGCGGACTCGGCTTCCAGCCAGGCGACCGCCAAAGTCGCTGAGCTCGCGCAACACAAAACGAACCTCGTGAGTATTCGGGCGAAAGTCGCAACTTTCAAAATCAAGAGCTCTTATTGCGAATACTTTCACAAGGAAGATAAGCGCGCCGACGAAGCAGCGCTGAAAGTGCTTTCGGATCGCGTTTCAAGTGAAATGCGCGCTGTAGGTACTATTCGGCGTATCCTTATCGCTACGGTGACGCGTAACCAAGCGGCACGCACGGCGCTTGACCAAGCGCTTCCAGGCGGTTCGGGAACGATTGTTGATGGCAGCCTGTTTCGCCCTTTCAACAGAATGCGAAGTGAGATTAACTTATTGCTGTCTAAAAAAAGAGCGGAGCTGAAAGCTGCCGCTACACGGCCATGTGGAGACGCAGTTGAAGATACGACAGAGGTGGCAATGCCGACCTTTGTGGTTGTCAATCCACTCATAGGCGTTCCCACAACGGGTACCTATGAAGACGCTGCTTCGGTTGGCTCCCCGACCCGCTTTTGCCATGAGGACGAAAAGCGCGAATGGTTGGGTCGTATTTCCGCGATGCGTCGCAACGCACAATCCAATGAGCGCGCAGCAGAAAATCTACGCGACAAGCTGCGTCAGTTAGAAACACAAACAAAGGCTGACCGTCAGGCGGCTTGGAATGCAGCTGATGCAGCGGCGAAGTCTGGTGAAACCACCACACAAAATAATCAAGTGACGCAACTGCGCGCTTATGATGCGGCGCTCAAAAAAATCGCTTCTGGTATCCGTCAGGCGATAAGCGATCAGCGCAAATGGAGAAAAGTTGATTTGCAGTTGGCCAAAGATTGGAAAGTCGCGGCTTCAATGCCAATCTCTGATTGCACGGATCCGGACCTGACGCCTGCTGGAACGCTTGGTGGAACGCAAGTCGGGGGCTTCGGTATGGCTGCGCCGACTTTAAAGCCTGTCGACATTCCAAACGTTCCTGAGAAAGTCTGTGTTGCAAGCGTCAAGAGCGAGATCATCAATAAATCATACACTGCGCTTAATAATGCCTGGAACAACCGTGACCAATGGAACGCCCGGATTGAGGCGGCCAGGACAGCTCTCAACAACGCCACCGGCGACGCACGTCAGCCATTGATCAATGCACGCAATGAGGCACGCACAGAAAGCTCAAAATGGAATAAGATTGCCGAGAACGCCAAAGCTGCTAATGAGCGCGCGCTTGCGATCATTGTTGAAAATTGCGACCAAACTGGCGGTCTTCTTGAGATTGGTAAAACTTACTCAACGATGCCTAACGTCAATGCTGGCGTCCCGGAAGCAGTATCGCAAAATTATGATCTGCCAAAGGTCCCTGACTATGTCTGCACATGGGAAGAAAAGCAGGCATTGATTGCGCGCGCCAGGAAGGCTCGTGAAGTCGCCAGCTATAATCATAGTCAATGGGGTCCGCGCGCCACCGCGCTTGGTCAACTTCTCTTTGGTGAGAATGCAGTCGGTGGTGATCGTACTGACCTGCTGAAAGCCCATGCTGAAGCACGTGCCCAGTCGGATTTCTGGGCGGATCAAATGCTTGAGGTTGCCCGCCGCGTCTATTGGGAATTGCGAGAGCTGGAAGTGCGCGATTGCACTCAGCCTAAGAACAAAACCTCAATGGGAACGACAAGTGGAACTGGATCGTTCAATGACGTTCTTGAAAACGCACGCAACACGGCGCCAGCATTCAATGGTGGAGGGGGAAGTAGTGACTATGGCCCCATCGGAAACGAATACCAACCTGTCTATGGCTATCCTGACTTTGAGAAGATTCGCTTGTTGCGTGAGATTAGAGGCGAAGCTGGTTTTGACGGCAGCGAAGCAGAGAATGATCTTGAAGAAACTCTTCGCAATGTTGAAACAATGCCGACTGAACAGCCCTATAATAATGGTGGAGGCATGATGAATGACTATCCATCAGGAAAGAAAGAGCCGAAAGCTGGCAGCTACTCTCCAATGTCATATCCGACAGAAACGTCGCCGGAAACCAATAGCGGTGAGCCTGACACTGGGTTCGCATCTGAAGTAGGGCTTGAGCTTGAAACTTCTCCCATCGAGTATCGTAACGGTTCGGAAGATACGATCCTAACCAAGCAGCCTGGGATACCAAAATATACAAATATCAATGGTCCCCGGCCAACGGCTGAGAATAGTGAGGCATTTGCCGAGACCATTCTTGAAGAGGCGCGCGAGAAAACCAGCGGCGGTAAGATGATCCGAATTGATCCGCCGCGCCTGGTGATCCCGGTTGGCGCCACGGGCAGCGTAAATAACACCACAACGTCCTCAAGCCAGGAACAAGCCGAGACCGAGGGCGGTCAGTAAAGCCACCCATTAGACAGCGACACGACCCGGAGAAACTTTCTCCGGGTCGTTTTCATTTGCAGGGGACACGCTTATCATACGCGGATCATAAAGAGGCGATGCTTTGATGAGTGATCTTACCGACAGCCTTAAATGGGAGTTGAAAAAGAATCCGTTCTTTCAGGAACTGGACGAGAAGACCTTCAATACCTTGCTCCAGTCAACGCAACCCAAAGTCCTTAAAGCCCGTCAGACAATCTTCCATGAGGGGGATCCAGGGGGAAGCATGCTGATGATATTGTCTGGAAAAATAAAGATCAGCACGATTGCGGCAAACGGAAAGGAATGTGTCCTCGCCTTCTTTGGGATAGGTGATGTCATCGGTGAAATTACACTGCTTGACGGCGGCGTGCGCACTGCGACAGCGCAAGCTATGGAGCCTTCACGGATTCTCGAACTAACACGTAATCAATTCATGTCTATTTTGGAAAGCAACCCGCAAATAGCACTGAAGGTCATCGATATATTATGCAGACGCTTGCGCGCTACATCACGGATGGTGGAAGATTCGACACTGCTTGCTGCCGCGCCCCGGCTTGCGCGCACCTTGTTGCGTCTCTCCCGGTCTCATGGCATCGAGACGGATGGCGGCACGTTAATCGATTTGCCTATGTCGCAGAGTATGCTTGGAGCCCATGCGGGTTTGTTGCGAGAAAGTGTGAACCGTCAACTGCGCGCCTGGGAGGCTAAGGAAATTCTCAAGCGCGATGACAATAAAATCACCATACTGAAAATCGATATTCTTCATGAGCTCAGTGAAAATACTTCATGATAGCTCGCGTGGCCTGTTGTGGTACTCAATCATCGCGACCGATATTAGACAATGACTATAGATTGAGCCCAGAATAAGCTGCCGAAATTCGTTTGATAGCGACAATGTAAGCGGCCGTGCGCAAGTCTGGGCAATTTTTTTCCGTACGCCAGACTTCCCGGGTAGTCTGATAGGCATGACGCATTGTGTCATCAAGGCCTGAGCGAACAAGATCAACTTCGCTGGCGCCTTGCATATAGCTTGTCTTAAAGCTGTCATTGAAAAAACGGCCCGTTATATCCTCAACAGCGCTCAGCAAAGAGGTTTGGCGCATTTCTTCTTGCCTGCGCTGCAATCGCCCAAAGCGGATATGTGAAAGATTTTTGACCCACTCAAAATAGGAAACTGTAACGCCGCCTGCATTCGCATAAAGATCAGGAATGATGATGCAGTCCTTTTGTCGCAAGATTTCATCGGCGCCCGCTGTCACCGGGCCATTCGCCGCTTCAATGATCAGCGGTGCTTTTATTTGTGCTGCGTTAGAAAGATTGATGGCGCCTTCCATGGCGGCCGGGATCAAGATATCGCATTCGTTCTCAAGCGCGGCGGCGCCGTCTTCTGCAAATGTTCCACCGGAAAAACCTTTTACGCCGCCGGTTTCGGTAATGTGGTCTTTAAGGGCCTGAATATCCAATCCCTTATTGTTTGAAACGGCGCCATCGCGTTCGATGACAGTTGTAATCAGCGCGCCATCTTCTTCGGACAGAAACAACGCAGCATGATATCCCACATTGCCAAGACCTTGTATGACAATACGCTTGCCCTCAAGGTTGCCTTCAAGGTGAGCGGACTTCACATCTTCCTGGTGGCGAAAAAACTCTCTGAGCGCATACTGAATGCCGCGCCCTGTCGCCTCAACGCGCCCTGCGATGCCGCCGGCAAAAAGCGGTTTGCCAGTCACACACCCCCGCGCATTGATGTCGATCGTATTCATGCGGCGATATTCATCGGCAATCCATGCCATCTCACGCTCACCTGTGCCCATATCGGGAGCAGGCACATTTTGGGAAGGATGGATGAGGTCACGCTTGATAAGCTCATAAGCAAAGCGGCGCGTAATTTTTTCTAGCTCGTCTTCTGTCCATTCGTTTGGATCAATACATAATCCGCCCTTTGCGCCGCCAAACGGCACTTCAACAAGGGCGCATTTATACGTCATCAATGCTGCAAGAGCCTCGACTTCATCTTGATCAACCGCAGTGGCAAAACGAATGCCGCCCTTTACGGGCTCCATATGGTCTGAATGGACCGCGCGATAACCGGTGAAGGTATGGAAATGACCGCGCAGGCGAACGCCAAACCGAACGGTGTATGTTGCGTTGCATATGCGAATATTTTCCGCCATGCCTTCAGGCAGCGTGAGTGTAGACATGGCATGGTCGACCATGATGTTGACGCTGTCTCGAAAGCCGACTTCAAGAGTCTGGGGGCGGTGAATATTCATACGGGAAATCCTGTGATGATTGAATTTGGCAGGAGTATGAATGATTAATGGTTGCGTCTTTGATAATCTTGCACGCATTACTCGAAGCATTATGCCATAGAAAATGTAAGAATTGGGAGTGTGTACAAAAGTGTAGAGTTTGTAGTTACGCTACATTAAGTAATCAGTATAGTAATTATTGAATAAATAGATTAGCGATGATAATTTTTCCAATTATTTTTATTGTTGAGTAACCATAAATTTCACGTCTACATCCCACAACCATGGAAGTCTGATTGTCGATACCGGGGCAAGCCCAGGGTTTTTGGATCAGGCTTTAAGGGATTTCATAGAGCGCACATGCTCGTGCTGGGCTTCCTCACGTTTGTTGCGAGATTGGCGGCGCTCCTCTTCGAGTTTTCTGGCCACTTCTTTCAATGCCATCTCACGCTGCAATGCGGTTTTGACCATCTGTCGCCGTTCACCCATCACATCAATTAGACTGTCCGCATATTGTTTTTCCAATTTAGCAGTTTCTAGCAGGCGGGTGACGTGTTTCTCATGCTGCTTGAAAATCATTGCTCCAGATTCGGAAGGCAGAATCTCAGGCATCGTCAATGCCTCTTTGCGTAATGTGGCGGCATTTTGCAGGGCGGCCAGATTGCGTTGTTTGACTTCCTCATAGTTGAAACGCTCAAGTTGCGTTTTGGTTTTCATGAGGGATACGAGGCGACTGACAGTTTTTTGTTTCACTGTGTGTACCCCTTTTTCACTTTCTTGCGCAATTCGTCGGCAAAGTGAATTGCAGCGGCAACAGCGACGTAGTGCTCCTTCTTAATTTTCTTCCCAACATCAACAAGCGCATATATTGACCGTGCGGCGGGCGGATCTCGTTTGATCGGAACGCCAGCCTCGGCGGCTGCCTCTCTGATGCGAGCGGCGATTTCATCAACGCCCTTGGCAACGCATACCGGTGTCGCGCCTGAGGCTCGGTCCCATTTTAACGCCACAGCATAATGGGTTGGGTTGACGATAACGATATCCGCTTTGGGAACATCGGCGAGCATGTGATTGGTCGCAATCGTCTCGGCGCGCCTGCGCCGTGCGGCTTTCAGTGTGGGGTCGCCTTCAGTATCCTTATTTTCTTCCTTCATTTCCTGAAGCGTCATCTTTAAGCGATTAATATGCTGAATATTGCGCCAGGGAAGATCGATTGCGCCAATAAAAACCGCCGCCATAGCGATGAAGCCGAAAAAATAAATCGCCTCTCGGAGTAGGAGATGCCCAACAGATTGGGCGGGTAGCCCGGTAAGGCCAGGCAGTTCCCCGTATCGTCCCCTATATGCGAAAGCCAATACAAGGAGTACCGCCGACAGTTTCATGAAGCTGCGCGCAAACTCCGCAAGTCCATTCGGGCCATATTTATTCTTGGCGTTGGAAATCATCGATATTCTCGAAAGTTTCAGTTTGATTTTGGAGGGCGCAAAAGTGAATGCCCTTTGCGCAAAAACCGAGCCTAACGTCGCCAAGATAAGCATAAGGAAGATTGGCATGACAGAAGACACGATCTGAATGCCAAATGTGAGAGTAAAATTTCCGCTCTGAGAAAAGAGTATGAGATCACTCGCACTTTCCGGGTTGTGAAAAAGCGCTGCGAATATGGTATAGAGATGCGAGACGCTCCATCCAGCGGTCAAAATCAAGACTACATAGAATGCAATATAGGTTGCAGCTGCAGTTGCTTCATTTGAATATGGGACATCACCTTTGTCGCGTGATTTTTGTAATTTTTGCGCCGTGGGATCATGTGACTTTTCTGCGCCGCTGTCTTCTGCACCTTCACTCACGTTGTCTCTCCGAGCAAAGTGAGAATGATGTCATTCATGATGCCGAGCCACACATCCAGCAGTATTGGCGCCGTCATGGCGAGCATGATAAGCCCGGCAAGCGTGATCGCGGGTACGCCGACAAAAGCTACCATCAATTGCGGCATGGCGCGGTTGGCGGCGCCAATTGCAAGGTTGTAAATGAAACCAAGTACGACAAATGGCAATGCTAGCGACAATGCTGTTGCGAATGAGAATGCAGCACGCTCTGCCGCCCATTGACCGGTTTCGCTGGCGCCCGGAAACAAACCAAGAGGCATGACATCGAATGAGATGATCAAGACACGAACGGCTTCAAAATGCAGGCCGGTGGCGACGGCAAGGGTGATCCCTGTAATCATCAGTATCGTGCCGATGGGAGATTCAGGTTGAACACCGATACTCGCGCCAAAAAGTTGGGAAAGCGATAGGCTTTGACTGGCAATTGAGCCTGCGGTTTGTAAGGTGAATATTGAAATGCGGATGGAAAAACCGATGAGTGCGCCAGCAATAGCTTCGGCGGCAATCATCGCCGTTGTCGCAGATATGGTGAGGGGCGGCTCTACGCCCGGGAGCACAGCCGGCGTTAGTATCAATGTGATGGCCATGGCCACCGTCAGCCTTACGCGAACCGGAATGACGGTCTCTCCAAGGCCAGGCAGGAAAAATGACAACGCGGAGATCCGTGTGAATATCGCGGCAACCAATGCAATTGTAGGCACTGACAAATTGCTAAGATAGGGAAGTGACTGAAGGAGCTCCATTATAGACCTCCTTTAAGCGACGCCGAGAATGGATGGGCGCTCCGACGGGTCAATTTCCTCATAGGAAATCACCGGGTTGCGAATACCTTTGGCTGACAGCACAGTGGTCAAAAAGCGTCGGCGCTTGGCGCTGGTGACGACAGCGGGATAGGCCCCCCCAGTAATAGCATTCGATATTTTTTCGCGAATAGCCGCCGCAAGCCGATTAAAGTCTGATGGCGACAGGGCTACGTCACTGGAACCGCTTTTTTGCTCAATCTCACTTTTGGAAAAAAGATCTTCCCATTCCGGTGAGAGCTGAATGAGCGGCAGGTGACCCTCGGCATCGCGTATTTTTGAGATCAACTGGTAGCCAATACGCTGGCGGACATATTCTGCGATCTGCTCAGGCGAAGAAAGGGCAGTGCGGCCTTCGGTGATTGCCTCAAGAATAACCGGAAGATTCCTGATCGATACGCGCTCTTCCAGTAACAACCGCAAGACAGCTTGCACCAGCTCGAAAGGTGTCTGATCATTGACGAACTCATCAAGCATTTTGCGATTAAGTTCGGATTTGGCGGCGTCTGATGTCGTTACAAACTCGTCAAAGATGCGACGCAGCGCGCGCCGTGTCATTAGCCGGCCAAAGTTAGATTTGATGATTTCAAGGAGATGCGTTGCCGCAACTTCGGCCGGTTCCACGACGGGCAAGCCAAGAATGATGGCGTCTTCCTGTCGATCAGACGGAATCCACCGGGCAGGGGCGCCAAAGACAGGCTCTTTGACGTCCAGGCCGTGAATGTTCAATGCAACATCATCACGCGTCAGGACTAAAACACTTTTAGGATCAAGAAAATTGCGCGCGACCTCAACGCCGTGAATTCGGATAACATATTCGTTATCATCAAGGGCTGTGTTATCGGTCAGCCTGATGGCCGGTACAATGAAGCCAAATTCAGCGGCAATATATTTCCGAATTTTCGCTATTCTCTTGTCGAGCCCGGCCTCCGAGTCCATGCAAGTCGGTATGATCGTGGGTGAGAACTCAATATGGATTTCATCAAGATCTAGTATATCCCCCAGTGATTCTTCTTTTACGGATTCAGGTACAGCCTCTTTTATTTCTTCTGCGACTTTATTTTTTGCAGACTTTTGTTGGGCGTAATATGCCAACGCTCCTAACAGCCCAGCGGCGCTCATGAAAGGAATAAACGGCATACCAGGAAGCAAAGCAAAAAGCGCCATCATAGCCGCAACCGTTATGATGGCTGCAGGATATTCACTGAGTTGATCAAAAAGCGCCCGATCGGTTGAGCCCAGGACGCCGCCTTTGGAAAGCAGAAGCGCAGTGGCGATCGAGATAATAATCGCAGGAATCTGAGAAACCAGGCCATCCCCGACAGTCAGAATTGAATAAGTTTCAATGGCCTCTCCGAATGACATCTGATGCTGGCCGATGCCAACTGCAAGGCCGACCACGAGATTCAGGAGAGTAATCAACAGGCCGGCAATGGCGTCGCCTTTGACAAATTTTGAGGCGCCGTCAAGCGAACCAAAGAAAGTTGTTTCTTCCTGTTCAACTTTACGGCGGGCTTTGGCGTCAGCGTGGCTGATTGCGCCAGCAGCAATATCACTGTCGATCGCGAGCTGTTTACCGGGCATGGCATCCAACGCAAAGCGTGCGCCAACTTCCGCCATTCGCCCGGCGCCTTTTGTGATCACCATGAAGTTCACGATCAGAAGGACGGTGAAAACGACAAGCCCCAAAAAGACATTGCCGCCCATGATGAACATCGCGAATCCTTGAATGACACCGCCAGCAGCGTCAATTCCTGTATGCCCATTGCCGATAATCAGCTTTGTCGATGATACGTTAAGTGACAGCCGCAGCAACAAGGATGCGAGAAGAATTGTCGGGAATGAAGAAAAATCGAGCGGGCGTTCCACGAAAAGCGTGATGGTAAAAATCAAAATTGCCAGCGCGAAGGAAGCTGTTAAGCCCACATCCAGGACCCAAGGGGGTATAGGCAAAATCATCATTATGATGATCGCCATCAGGGCGACGGCGAGCAGCACAGTCGGCTGATAAAATGTTTTAATACTTAGTTCCACGGCGCGCCATCCTCGACGGTGAATGGGATGTTGTCAGAATCATCAAACATCGGAGCGAATGGAGCGAAAGCCTCAAAACTCATGTCATTGAATGGTGAGCGAGCCTTCTTATCAACCGAAGGTATGAGGGAAGGCTTCTTTAAGGCGTCTTGCCTGGACAGTGTCTTGCTGATCGCTGTGAGCACGATTTTTCCGTAGCGTTCTGCAGCCACAAACTCTTGGGCGGCGCCATTTTCCGCAATGCTTGTTGTTCCGCTGACTGCATTTTGAATTTGTTCGAGAAGCGTTGTTGGAATTTCAATTGTCTTTTCTTGATCAAAAACGCCGGTTCGTGAAGCAGGGGCGGAATCGTCCGATATGGAATTATTCTGAAAGCTACCAATCATGGGCGCTCGGCCAAGCAGCATGTTAGATTCTGCCGTTATAGCGGTGGTATCGCGTGAGGCGTCAGAATCCGCAGCGCTCGCTGCGCTGATGGCGGCGAAGTTGAAGAAACTAAAAGCGATGAGAACGCGAACTAACATTTTCTCATCTCGAAATATAATCAATGATGCTGTTGTTGAACAGCGATAGCATCATTTCAGATGCAAAATTAGCAGACAAGCTGAATGCGATCAAAATCGCGATGAGCTTGGGCACAAATGTTATTGTCAATTCTTGAACTGAGGTCAGTGCCTGGAATAAACCAATTACGATGCCAACAACCAACGCTGTGAGCAGCATGGGGGAGGCGATCCAGACACCCGCCCACAAATATTCTCCCAATATCGATATAATTTCCGTGTTGGACATGTTCTAGTTATCTTCTCTGTATCAATTAAATTGGCATACGTAGTAGTTCTTGATAGGCTTCAACCACGCGATTTCGCAGCGTTACGGCTGTTTCAACCGCGAGTTCTGCAGACGCAATCGCTTCTACGACGGAATGCGGATCTGCATTTCCTGTCATGAAGGCTGCCGCCGTTTGCTCGCTTTTAGCGATGGTTGCAACAAAATCTTTAGCAACATTCATAGGTTTGAATTCACCTTGGCCGCCGCTTTCAGCCTTTTGGCTGGGGTTTTCGGCGCCGAACGCGCGCTGGGCGGTTCCATAGGTCTTCAAAGCATTAAAGGCGTTGATATCCATGATTTAGTCCTATCGATTCAAAACGCTAAGCAGGCTGGAATACATTTTGCGTGCTTGCTGGAACATGGCGAGATTGGCTTCATAGGAGCGGTTTGCTTCACGCCCATCGGCCATCTCGGTCATGAGACTGACGTTCGAAAGTTCCACATTGCCATCCTCATCCGCCATCGGGTGGGCCGGGTTGTGAGACATTTCTAATGCTGAATTATCAAGCCCTATTCGATCCACCCTCACCCCGGTAGCGCCAGTTCTTTGAGTGAATACATTGCCGAAGGAGATCGTCTTGCGGTGATAACCTGGAGTGTCGACATTGGCGATATTCTCACTGACGACGCGAATGCGAAAGCCTTGAGCGCGCATTCCGCTGGCTGCTGCGTCCATAGATTTTGAAAATGGATTCATATCTTTTCCTCCTTATGCGCCACGGCCGAGGCTAGTGCGCAAGAGGCCTACAGCCTTTTTGTAGATTGCTGTGGCGGCCATATGATCTTGTTGAGCTTCGATGCTGCGCATCATTTGGTCTTCGAGAGACACAGTATTTCCGTTTGGTGACGTAATGCCAGGTCCGGTAATCGTTTCTTCGCGCCAAATAGAATTCCCATGAGCGTTATTCAGTTGTTGGCTGAACGATTGTCCACTTTGGGAAATTCGCATGAAGGCTTCGGCAAAGGGTTCAAGGTCTTTTGCTTTATAGTTTGGCGTATCTGAATTGGCGATGTTCTCAGACAATACGTTGTGTCGTTGCGCCGCGTGGCGCGCCATCGCAGAAGCCAAAGTCAGAATATTTATGTTGTCTGCCATTTTACCGGTGTCCTGTTAAGGATTACAGTTTATGAATTTAAAAGTGAAAGTTAAAAATAAACTTAATAGATGTGTTAACCCTATGGTCATAGACATTGCAGAAATCGTTAAAGGAAAAGTGGGCGCTGTGGATGCGCACCGCCTTTGGGGGCGCGTTTCCGCGATTGATTGCGGCGTTATTAAAATCTCTGGCTTGAATGGCGCTGCCCGCATTGGAGACCGCGTTAAGATTGAAGGAAAAGGATCGTCATCTTCCGGGGAAATCATCTCGATTAAAGATGACCATCTCTTAGCGATGTCGGATTCTTCCCTAACAGGAATGTCGCCGGGAAATCGTGCATATTTATGCGTGAATAATGATGCTCGCCCTTGTGAAGCCTGGATTGGTGAAGTCATTTCATCAAGCGGTGAGTTCTTCGATGGAAGACCAACGCCACAAGGTCGTCGTGCGATGCCGCTGGAACCGCCACCATTGTCGGTCACAGCGCGCCGAGGATTGGGCGAACGCCTGAAGACGGGGTTGGCGCCCTTCGACACATTTTTGCCAATCTGCAAAGGGCAGAGAATCGGACTGTTTGCCGGTTCTGGGGTTGGGAAATCAACGCTTCTTGGTGAGCTCGCGAGGGGCGTTAAAGCAGATATCATTATCATTGCACTGATTGGCGAGCGCAGCCGGGAAGTGCGAGAATTTGTTGAAGATGTCCTCGACGATGAAGGACGGGCGCGAACAATAGTATTCGCCTCAACGTGTGATGAGCCGGCCCCATCAAAACGGAGAGGGGCGTTATTAGCCCTAGCGGCGGCGGAATATTTTCGAGACCAGGGCCTTCATGTGCTGTTGCTGTTTGATTCCATCACCCGGTTTGCCGATGCACATCGAGAAATTGCACTGACAGCAGGAGAAACGCCTTCGCTGCGCGCTTATCCACCGTCAACATTTCGCGCAATTGCCTCGCTCGCAGAACGCACGGGGCCAGGTGTCGAAGGCTCAGGTGATATCACCGCGATCTTTAGCGTGCTGGTAGCGGGCTCAGATATGGACGAGCCAATTGCAGATATGGTGCGCAGCATCCTTGATGGACATGTGGTGCTTGATCGCGATATCGCAGAACGCGGCCGCTTTCCTGCGATCAATATTCGCCGAAGCGTTTCAAGAAGTCTGTTGAAATCAATATCGGAAGAAGAGATGTCGCTGATCAGTGAGGGGCGTCGGCTGATTGCCGCTTACGATGATGCATCGGCGATGATCCAGACCGGGTTATATGCTGCGGGCTCAGATCCAGTTATTGACCGCGCCGTAGAAGTCTGGCCGATGCTTGATGCATTTATTACCGAAAAAGCCGAGAGCTGTGAGGAGAGCTTTGAAAAGCTGAAAATAGCCCTCGGTAAGGCTGATGAGGTCCAGAGCAACCAGCAGGCGCAAGCTCAAAGCTGAGATAATATCAAATTGATATTTGCCGCTGCGCCAAATCCATTACTTTGTAATAGCGATAGCGCCGCGAAACCCGGGGTCGTCACGGATGGCCCACTCTCAACTTGCCGGAACAGGAAGAACCGGCGGATCATGTTATCGACAACCTCCGGGTCACTAAAAACCTCTGGAGAAGAATTGCCAAGAAGTTGCTGCGCCCGGTCAGAGAAAATCTCTGCTTGACGATCTATATTAAGTTGCGCGACTCCAGAAGGGATATTCAAAGCCGTAGAAATAAGCTCGCGCAATGGCAGTTGCCCCATAACCTGAAACCATAGTGTTCGTTCTGATGACTGAGATTCAGCGATGGCGCCGATTTGCCTCTTGAAATTCATCGCAATCCGCATGTCGTTATCAGTTTCGCCGACTGCTCGTTCAAATTCCAATGATTTGTAGCGCGTGATGATGTCTTCTTTAAATGAAGACAGGAGGACACTGGAGCCGTTAGTGATGTTGCCAAAACCAAACGCTTTTACGAGTGCTTTGTATCGGTTGTCATTGAAACGGTTTGCAAGCGAATCTGATTTTTCAGTGCCGCCTTCCAGCATTTTTTGAACTAATGCGCGTTTATTGATTTCATCACCCAGGCCAAAGGCGCCAAGTGCGACGGTCAGGAGCCGGTAATCCTTGACCAGGTCTTCTGCACTCGTTATTTTGCTGATGTTTTCTCGAAAATAATTGATATTGCGCTGTAATACCGGTGACTTCTCAAATGTCTGTTGTTGGCTTGCGCCGGTGCGCTCAAGGACGCGCCAGCCAGAAAGCCCACCGGCACCTAAGGCTGGCTGGAAAATCATTACTGCGTATCCTTGCCCATCGAAGCCAGCTCTTTAGCCCGGGCGATCAACAACAGATTTTCCTCATAGGGAAATATTTTTTTCAATGCACGCATGACATAATAGAACTCGAATGTATGCGTATGTTTGATAGCATCTGTTATATGTATGCGGATTTGCTCGTCAGGCAAGGCATCGAAGAGATCCTTTAAAGCAGGAAGCAACTCTGTCACTGTTGCATTTGGTTCCACATCCCCCGTCACAGCCAGTTGCGCAGTGTAATAGAGACGCTTAACTGGTGTTGTCGCATCATTAGGATGGAGGGCGTCGCGCAGCCTTAGAATATTGGCGTCGGGCGATTTTACACGCAGTTTTGCGCGCCTTTCGCCATTTTCAACGATAGCACCGTTGATAAGAAATTTTTCATGCGGTCGAAGTCTTATGACAAGCCCGCCAGACATCAGCCCGTGCTTTCTTGCATTGGTGTGTTGCGCAACCCACGCATCACCATCGTATTGATATCTACAAGAATCTTAGTGTCTGCTTCACCAGCATGGACTTTTGTGGTGTGCTGGCGCGTAAACTCAGCTAAATAGAAAATGCTGGAGCGAAGTTTTGCAGGAAGTTCGTTGTTGTCATTTGCGACATCGACCGCAAGAATGGTCCATAGACGCAAATTATTGTGCAGCGCCTGCGTCAGCTTTGGATGATAGTCATGGGCATGTTTATTGTCACTGGCCAATTGCTGCGTGACGCGCGCGAATATTTGATATTCTATGCCCCGCATGTCGGCCGTCGATTTCGATGAGTGTTCATAACCATTTTTAGCCAAGGACGCTTCGTACATTACTTATCCCATCTTTCCCAATAACAGTGTGTAGTCATTTACAAATCTAAGAGATGTCAGGAGCGGGCGAGCCCGCTCCTGACAGATTGAATTTAACGGAAGAGACCCAGGAGAGCCTGAGGACCCTGGTTCGCAATTGATAGCACCTGAATACCAAGCTGCTGCTGAACCTGCAGCGACTGGAGACGAGCTGACGCTTCTTCCATATTGGTTTCTGTAAGAACGCCAATACCGAGCTTCATCGAATCCGTCAGGGTTGTGACGAACTCATTCTGAATGTCGATACGTTTCTGGGAGGAACCGAAAGCGGCCGCAGCATCAATGCCGACCTGGATGAGGCCTTCAATGGCTGTAAGCGCACTATCAGCGCCGGCTGATGTTGTAACATCAATACTAGCTACCGCCGCGAGGCCAGAATCACTGACCCCAGTGACCGTGTTTGCTAGAGTGACAGGGGTGGCGCCAGAGTTTGTGAAGGTCATCACGCCGGCAGCGAGCGTAACTACTACATCCGTAATGTTGGTGCCGACAGCAGCAGCGAGACCAGCAGCAACAGTCGTAGCGGTATCGCTATCTACTGCAGTATATGTATAATCATTCGTGCCGTCATTAACCGTGAAAACTTCGCCAGTGGTAATCGTACCAGCAACAGTTACATCTAAAGTCGTTGGGGTACCTGAGCCATCAGCCATCGTTCCTGCAGCTGTAATTGTACCTGTAGGGGGGGTAACCGTGCCGCCAGTGATGGAAAGGTCGGATCGGGCGATTGTGATGTTGGACGCGGATACTGTGCCATCGGCTGCGCGATTAAGTGAGGCCAGAATGTCGATGCTGTCCGTGCCTTTAAGAAGGTTTAGTCCGTTGAATTGAGCAGCATCCACAATTGTTGTAATCTGCTCATTCAACTGTGTGATGTCCGTTTGAATTTTGCTCCGGTCAACATTTTCTTCCTGAGCGGCGACGATCAGGGTCTTCATATCCTGAAGAAGGCTTGTGATTTGTTCTGATGCGCCACGTGCAACGCCAACTGTGGCGGCGCCGAGGCTAAGCGAGGTTGAAATTGCGTCGAAGCCGTCGACATCCGTTTGCATCACTGTGGCAACCGCCCAGATCGCGGCGTTGTCACGGGCGCTCGAGACGGTTTTACCTGTAGAAATCTGTTGCTGGACCATCCCCAGATCTTTGTTGATACTGCGCAGTGTGGTCAGCGCAATCATTGAACTTTCGTTTGTGAGCAAGCTAGACATGATTTTCGTTCCTTTTACATTGACATTAGTGTGTTCACACTTTTCTCATCCCAACGCAGGCTTTGCCGTTCGTTATGGGTTTGTTATCTTCTGATGTAAGTGGAGCGCATTCTGCTTGTTCCACGACAGTCACTTCAGACCATCGAAAGCCACGTTACAGGGGATCAGATAAATTTTGGTTAATTGTCGTTATGCAGTTTTACAGCGCGTGACACCGCAGTCATGGGTGCGTAATTTTTGGCCATTTTCGGTGTAGGCGCCCACAAAACTTTCTTGGGTAATAATATTTTTAATGCGCCGCTGAGCTGCGTTGACGCCGCTTTTCGCCGCTTTCAGTAGAGATTCATTCTCCGCCGCAAGCGTCTTTATTTGCTCAATGACCGCACGATAAGATTTTAAATTTGTAGCATTTCCGTTTTGAATGGATTCAGTCAGTGCAGACATGTAATATTGTTTTTGATCAGTAATTTCTGAGAATTGATCATAGGCGCCGCTGAGCAGTCGCGACTTTTCCAGCACGAGTAGCTCGATAAGTTTGTTTGCAGCAACGTCAAGCGTAGGGGTGCGGCTCATCGCTTACACCTCCTGGGAGCGAAGCTGGGCATAGATTTTATCCGCCAGACCAAATCCGCCATTTTCAACTATTTTTCCGGCATATTGTTCAAGCAGTATGCTTGAGAACGCATCGCCCCCAAATCCACTGTCTTGACTAAGCGCTTTTCCCATGCCGCTGTCTTTTAACATCTGCGCAACGAATACAGCTTCGAATTCACGCGCTTTTTCCATAATGCGTTCATCGATATCTGGCGCTTTTTGCAAAGAACCAGATGCGGACGAGATATTTTGCGGTGTGAATTCAATCATTATGGGAACACCAGAATTTCAGCCTAGATAAAAATATATTCAAATAGTTAGTAACTATTTTCTGCCATAGTACGGATAACAATATCTTAAGAGGCAGAAATTGGTATGGACAGTTTGAGTTTTCCCATCAAAATGATTGAGGGTTCCGAACCTAAGATTATAAAACAAAATCATGACGATTCGCATATCAACCGTGGTAGTGGTGACTCAAACGTTAATAATTCGAACGATACGCGGGAAGAAACTTTTGCAGATCATATGCAAAAAGAACCTGAAAACGACGCTCCCAAAAATAATGACCATCGCGAGCGAGACGAAGATATAGGACAAGAGAATACTGCTGACACAAATAACAAGGTTGAGCCGGAAAATTCTAGCGCGGTAAACGTGGTAAGCCAAGTCAGCGACACTGACAAAGGGCCTGCTCCTACGGTCATTCATTATGGAGAGGTTGTATTTGCGGCGCCCGTTGAAATAGCCGGAGCAGGGACGCCCATTGCCGCGCCTGTTAAAGATGATGCTCCGCTCCCCCCCCCAATCCATGCCGTGGTGAAAACTCACCTTATTGAGGTTGCTCGTCCTGAACTTTCTCAACTAGAAAAAACACTGCCGACATATCAGGTCATCACAGGTGATCACGAGGCAGAGCTCAAGCCAGTTGTGCAAAATGCGATGCCTGGTCTGGCGAGTGCAGCTGCGATAAAAGCCCCAGAGACTGCTGTTACAGGCGTTATTCCGTCAGAGTTGGCGCTTGCAGCCCAGTCGGAGACTACACAAAAATCACCGTCTGTGCTGGCGGGGGCAACCGTGATAAAGGTGCCGGAGACCGCTGTTGCAAGAGTAATTGAGACTACTGTAACAGGCGTAATTTCGCCAGAGTTAACGGTTGAAGCTCAGCCGGAAAAGCGGGGTTTCGATCTGAAGCCTGGTGAATTTGAGGCGCTTGAGAAGCCGGAACTTCATTTAGCCAAAACTATAAAACCGGTAGTAGGACAAGCGGCTAGCATCGCGCCTTCAACCTATATGCTCGCTGTGGGCGAGCCGGAAATTGACCTCAAAGCCATGGCGCCGGTCCAAGAAGCCGTAGCGACATCAAGATCAGTACTATCGACTACGGTTATGGGGGCCAATGCCGCCTCCGCATTGCAAACGACTAACGCCGCGTCTGCTAACGCCGCAGCGCAAGTCATCGCAGCGATAAAGGCAGATAAAAATAGCAGTAACATTGAAGTTCGCCTTGATCCGCCGGAGCTAGGGCGTGTCCGCATTAGCTTTACAATGGAGACCGCAGATGCGGTTAAGGCAGTGTTAAGCGTTGAACGTGCGGAAACTCTTGATCACTTACGGCGTAACGCAAGCCAGTTTATAGAAGGTCTAAAGATGGCCGGATTTGGGTCCGTAGACATTGAATTCTCCGAACATGGCGCCTCTGAATTTGCACAAGATATGGAGTTTGAGGGTTTTGATTCCGATCCCTCATTTATCTCTGCCCAAGATGACGCGAATGAAATTGTTTATCTTTCGTTGCGAGATGATGCGCAATTAAACGTGCTCGTTTGAGCGCAAAAATTTGAAAAAGGCCGAAAACCGTGATCACAACAAGCAATCAAATTGCCGCCGAAAATTCAGCAATTACCGTGCAAACCAAAAAAGAATCTCAGGCGGCGACATCCGCTTCGGATTTTGAGAGTTTTTTGAAATTACTGACTGCACAGCTTAAAAACCAAGACCCATTAAGTCCTCTTGATTCAACGCAGTTTGTTGCCCAGTTGGCAAGTTTTTCGAGCGTTGAGCAGCAAGTCGCTACAAATACCAAGCTCGATGCGCTGGTGGCGGGCTTAGTTGGGTCGAATTTAGAAAATGCAACTCGGTGGATAGGTAAAGAAGTCGAGATTTCTAGCGGTGCGACGCGTTTTGAGGGTGATGCCCTGGAATTTCGTATACCAGACAGCGGCATTCCTGATGCGGTTGTGGAAATATCAATCTCCGCCGCCAACGGTAACGCAATCTATTCCGAAAAACTTGGTGTTGGAACGAGCACCTTCACCTGGAACGGGAAGACTGCGGCGGGCGGTACTGCCGTAAATGGTGATTATAAGGTCTCGATCAACTACATTACAGACGGCGAAGTTGCAGAAACAAAGGCCCCGATAGTGGCCGCCAGGGTGACAGAGGCGAGGCTGATTGATACTTCTGTGAAGTTGTTGCTGGAAAATGGCGCCTTTGTCGATCCGGCAGAAGTGCTGGCCGTGCGCGAAGCGAGTGATCCAGCGCTGGATAGTTAACCATCTGTACGGGATACATTCTCAGGGATGTTCTCGTTAAACCACATAGTCAGAACGAATGGATAAACCCAGCATGCCTTTGAATAGGCTGCTGAAATATTGTGCGCGTCTTCATAAAATTGGTGAAGGTAAGGCCAACGGATAATAATTTGCTTTGCTTGAGCGTCGCGCGAAAAGTGGGAGCAGGGGTTCGCTCAAAACAGTGTAATCAGTAAGGAACCCATAGCATCTGCGATCGCTATTGATCCCCCGATGTTACTTAGAAATCCTGACGCGCGATGCTGAGGATCAATATATCGGTTGCAGAATCCCCAAGAATTGATTGGGCAGCGGTCAAAAGCTGTTCGCGGATATGCTCAATGTTTTGTTGGTTAAGGAGTTGATCTCCGAAGGCGCCCTCATTTGAGAGCCGTAAAAGCGCGCTCAAAAGTGCGTCTCGGATCTTTGGCTCTCGCGTATAAGCTTTTTCAGTAGCATTCGCTAATAGTTCAATATTGATATCAATCACAACCAAAGCATTGACATTATTGGTTCTGATGACAGGAACGATGAACTGTCGGCTAAATTTCATGAAGCTGGCATCTGAATTAGAATCCCCAGCATCGTCTTCAGATTCATCCTCACCATGCCCGGAATTTTTCTTTTCTTCTTCTTCTTCTTTTTCTCTTTTTTCTTCTTATCACCATGACCATCATCTTCAGCATCGGCCTTGGAATTCCCATCGTCGCTCTCGCCATGCGCATCAGCTTCCTGATGCGTGTCTTCGCCAGACGCAGCGGCGCCATCAGACCCTGACTTTAGCCAGAGACCGAGCAATACGCCGATGCTTACGCCGATGACCTGCAGGAGGATGGGAAGTATTTTCATCATAATTGTTTAATAGGGCAAAATAGAGTCGAGGAATTTTTGGCCGTAACGGGGTTGTTGAACATCACTGAGCACCCCGCGACCGCCATATACAATGCGCGCATCTGCAATCTTCTCATAGGTGATAGTGTTGCGCCGTGAAATATCTTCTGGCCGGATGATCCCGGCGACTTGTAAATCACGCAATTCGTGATTGACGCGTACTTCCTGATTGCCGCTGATGACCATATGACCATTGGGAAGGATTCCGACAACAGTAGCCGCGACCTGGAGAGTCAACTTGTCCTGTCTCTTTATGATCCCATTCCCAGTATTTGAGGATGATGACGTTGCATCGATCGCGGGATCAAGAGTGCTGCCGCTTGGGAGAATATTTTCCGCCAGGCTTGCGAGACCAAAAAAGTTTGGTACAGACAAACCTTCGCTTGCATCTCGAGATCGATCAGTACGGTTTTTCATTTCTGCGCGGTCATCAATTTCAATAACAACAGTAAGGATATCACCGAGGGTACGGGCGCGGCGATCGCCGAATAGCGATGTCGGGCTTGAACTCCAGAGAGACCCCACAGAGCCGGGTTTGGTCTCGCGTGAGGCGCCATAGCTGGCAAGTGCCAGCCGTTCCTGCGAGATTGGCGGTACTGGGCTTTGTGGTGCGCCTGGCGCCGACATGCTAGGCGCACGGCCGAGATGATCGAGTCTGCCAACGCAGCCCTCGATTGCAAAAAGGCTTACCAGGAGAGCCAGCATTGTGCATTTGTTGATCATAGTTTTGCCCTCACACTGTCGCTTCCGGAGACCGTTGCGACGACAATACGTTTGGATATTAGATTCATGACTCTGATGCGATCACCCATGGCGCCTTTATCCAGGGCGCGCCCTTCGGCGGATATGTTCATCGAGCCTTTTGAAAACTCCATTTGTACAATCGCATTACGTTTAACCAGAGTTGGCTGTTGCAGCGCTTCCTCGTGAAGCGGTTGTCCCCGGTAAACGGTGCGTCTGACTTCAAGGCCAATGATGTTAACCGCGCGCCGCATGGCATATACATCTTCAGGCGATACGATATCTGATGCAGTAATCACTGCGCCAGCGCGGATATTCCTTGCCGCGACCAATTCTGCGGCGGCAGCGGCGGAAAGCATATCGCTTGCTAGAATAGAACTTGCAATTATACCTGCAAACTTTTTCATAATATCACCTGATCTGTGTTGTCGCGCTCATCATCTGATCGGCAGCAGTGATGACTTTTGCATTCAGCTCATAGCCGCGTTGCGCTTCGATCAATTCGGCAATTTGTTGCACAACATCGACATTTGATTCTTCAAGATATCCCTGGCGGAATGTACCGCGCCCATCTAGTCCAGCCAGGCCCACCAACGGATTACCGGATGCCACAGTTTCGCGATAGAGATTGCCGCCAAGAGGTTCCAGGCCCTTAGCGTTCGCAAATGTAACAAGATCAATCGTTCCAATCAGAGCGGCGGCTGTTTGCCCGTCAATAGCAGCGAATATCTCGCCATTGGGATTGATTGTGATGTCTCTTGTATTATTGGGAATTGTGATATTCCCAGCAATTGGAAAACCTTCGCTATTGACGATCAATCCTTCAGCTGAGCGTTTCAGGGCGCCATCACGGGTGTAGGCCAAAGTGCCTGAGGGAAGGGTAACTTCCAAATATCCTTTGCCATCAATCGCAACGTCAAGATCGCCAGCTGTATTTTTTAGCGTTCCCTGAGTGATATCGACTGAAATGGATGCGGTGCGAACGCCTAATCCAAGTTGCACGCCTTCCGGGACGATTTCTCCCGTAGAAGACGACGATGCGCCTGCAGCGCGTGCAATTTGATAATGAAGATCAGCAAATTCGGCGCGCCTGGCGTTAAACGCAGTCGTGTTCATGTTGGCGAGGTTGTTGGAGATAACCTCAACGCGGGTTTGCTGTGCATCCATCCCGGTGGCTGCAATACTTAGTGCACGCATGATATTAACCTTTCTTTCTAGGGGGCAAGGTCATTGTTCTTGCCCAAGAGTTCGAATTGTTTGTCTGGTGCGATCGTTTTCTGTGTCCATGAATTGTTTGCTGGATTCGTACATGCGCTGGACTTCGATCAGACGCGCGATTTCCGTCACTGCGCTTACATTTGACCCTTCAAGCGCGTGCTGTTGAACGCGTGCGTTTTCGACGGGCTCATATCCTTGTTCCGGGCGAAACAGGTTTTTACCTTCTCGCACCAGAAAAGCCGGGTCGGCATTCACAATGCCGATGCGGCCGATCGCCTGGCCATCTGCGGAAATAGTGCCGTCTTCAGCCATATTTACCGCTGTTGCTTCTGGAGGGATAACGA
Source organism: Alphaproteobacteria bacterium (assembly GCA_013151435.1). GTDB lineage: Bacteria > Pseudomonadota > Alphaproteobacteria > Caulobacterales > Parvularculaceae > Hyphococcus. The sequence goes on along the minus strand of JAADIH010000089.1, from coordinate 419 downwards.
TGGCGCCGCCGCTTTCATCAAGCACGCGATCGCCGCTCGTCGTGACCAATTCTCCAATCGAACTCATTGAAAAGGCGCCATCGCGGGTCAATCGTTCGCCGCCATCAGTTTCGACCAGAAAGAAACCTTCACTGATAACGGCGAAATCAAGCGGATTGGCCGTTTGTTTGATATCACCAGCACTCAAATCTATGAATCTGCGAGTGAGGGTCGCCATCGATATGCTAGGATCACCGCCTTCGAGCGCCTTAACGTGCTCAGCAAAGACAGATCCTTCTCTGCGAAATCCATTGGTGCTGATATTCGCGATATTATTAGCGAGGGTGTTAAGCTCACGCATCAATCCCGAACTTCGCGTCAATCCTATGTAACCGGCATTATCCATTGTTGAGGATCTCCTGGATCATTTGAATTTCGCG
>JAADIH010000100.1 GCA_013151435.1 Alphaproteobacteria bacterium | reverse complement strand
TCAAAAGACACGCTTGCGCCGCTATGGTGACGCGGATTTCATCAGTGATCTCAAGGCCTTCATGGCCGTGAAAGATCATCTCGTCGAGGAAACGATTGATCAGCCCGTCAAGGCGCGCACGAAGCTGGTGTGGAAGTTTCCCATAGATCGGCACCCGGGCGTTGATGATATTGCGATGCGCGCGTGACAATGGCGCCGCCAACAGCGTCTCGCGGCGGCGGCGTTGCATGGCCCAGCGCCCGCCAAGATAGAGCCCGGCGGCCGCAATCAGAATGATCAGCACAAAATTCATCATGGCCGCTGATATAGGGACCGGGCGTTAGATATCAATTGGTGACTAAAAATCTATGCCGCGCCCAAGGATGAAAACATACGCAAATGTGATGATCGATGTTGTGATGATTGTTGGTGTCACCTTCCTTATTTCGAGAAGCGGTGTGGGCCCACTTTTTGGTAAAGCAGAGAATAGAAACCAAAACATAAAAATGGCGCCGCTACCCAGGCCGCCGTAAAGCATGAAGAGGCGATTATCAGCTGGAACAAACCAAGAGGCGGCCAAAGCAGTTGCAGCGAAACCGAGATATGCTGCGATGACAATGGGCAGGCCAGTCAGCGTACTCGTCTTGGTGTTGATACGGGGCATGAGTTTGCGGCAAGCCAGTACTCCCGCAATCACAAATAACAGGCCGCCGGAAACGGCGAGGCCTTTTGCAACTATGTCATCGCCAGCCAAAACAACCAGCCGCGCCCAGTCCATTCCGGGGTGAATAAGCCAGCCAAAGGCAATATAGGCGCCAGACTGAATGAGGCCGATCGCCATGATGGACCAAAGAAATACATAAAGTGCAAACCCCTTTGGGGGCATTAGCCAAAGGATCAGTAATGCAATTGTTGAAAGTGTGATGACAGCGAGTACACCGGCTGCGATTTGCCATATGTCGACAATATTATTGTTATAATTGGCGCCAAAATACATAGCGTCGGCATACTGCCATTGGCAGTTAAGGTCCCAAGCACAATGTCCGCCATGCCCGCCAAGTTCATGGATGCCGATCGTGACACTCCAAGCAGCGCAGGCCACAAAGAATGTGATGAAAATGATCGTGATTGGGCTTCTGGTCTGCACAATATCCCCCTAACCTAGAGGGTATCTTATATATCCAGTGCTTCTTGCGCAAATGCTGCATTTTCCTGAATAAATTGAAAGCGGGCCTCAGCTTTTTTGCCCATGAGGCGGTTCACCAGATCATCGGCCGCTTCGATTTTGTCCTCGGCGATGACCACGCGGGCGAGGCGCCGGGTTTCCGGGTTCATGGTGGTGACTTTCAGCTGTGGCGGGTTCATCTCGCCAAGGCCCTTAAAGCGCCCCACATCGACATTCTGGTTCACCTTGAATTCTGACTTTAACAACGCATCGCGCTCTTCTTCATTCATGGCGTAGACAGATTTTCCACCAGCGGTGAGACGGAACAGCGGCGGTTGCGCCATATAAAGGCGACCCGCGCGGATCAGTTCCGGCATTTCCTGATGGAAAAATGTGATGAGGAGCGCTGCGATATGGGCCCCGTCTACATCCGCATCGGTCATGATGATAATTTTTTCATAGCGCAAAGCATCGAGGTCAAATTTCGACCCGATCCCGGCGCCAAGCGCCTGCGTCATATCGGCGATTTCCTGGTTCGCTAAAATCTTGTCACGTTGGGCCGAGGCGACATTGAGGATCTTACCACGAAGGGGCAAGATCGCCTGGGTCGCCCGATTTCGGGCTTGTTTGGCAGAACCGCCAGCGGAATCGCCCTCCACCAGGAATATCTCCGTACCCGTACGGTCTTTCTGGGAGCAGTCAGCGAGCTTGCCGGGGAGGCGTAGTTTGCGCGTGGCGGCCTGGCGGGAGACTTCTTTTTCCTTGCGCCGACGCTGGCGCTCATCGGATCGCTCAATCACCCAGTCCAGCAAGAGCCCCGCCTGTTTGGGGTTGGACGCCAGCCAGTGATCGAATGCGGGTCGCATGGTGTTCTCGACGATGCGCTGCGCCTCTGCGGTGGCGAGCTTGTCTTTGGTCTGGCCCTGGAATTCCGGGTTGCGCACGAAAATAGAGAGGATCGCGCCAGCGGTGCCGAGCGTATCTTCCGATGTGATATTCGCAGCTTTTTTATTGCCCGCGAGATCGCCATAGGCCTTGATCCCTTTGGTGAGCGCCGCACGCAAGCCCGCCTCATGGGTGCCGCCCTCTGCGGTTGGGATGGTGTTGCAATAGGAATGAACAAAGCCATCGGCGTCACCAAAGCCGGCCGCGCCCCACAATACCGCCCATTCTATATTGCCGTGACCTCCATCTTCTTTGCGCTCGATTTTGCCAGCGAAAATATCTTCCGTGACCGTGGGCTTTCCCTTGGCGAGGCTCTGTAAATAGTCCGTGAGCCCCCTTTCAAAATGGAACTCAGCTCTTTCCGGGGTGTCGTCTGTGATCAGGCTGGGTGCGCATTTCCAACGGATATCAACGCCGCCAAAGAGATAAGCCTTTGAGCGGGTCATTTTGAACAGGCGCTTGGGTCTAAACTTTGCCTTGGCGCCAAAGATCTTCGGGTCTGGGTGGAACATGATGCTGGTGCCGCGCTTGTTCGGGGCGGGCCCGACTTTTTCCAGTTTGGTGCGCGGATGTCCTTCGGCAAAGGTCTGGCGATACTTGATGCGCCCACGGCAAACCTCAACGATCAAATCATCTGAGAGCGCATTCACAACAGAGACACCGACGCCATGCAGGCCCCCTGACGTCACATAAGCTTTGCCGCCGAATTTACCGCCGGAATGCAATGTCGTCATGATGACTTCGAGGGCAGATTTCTTTTTGAATTTCGGATGCGGGTCAACGGGAATGCCCCGGCCATTATCAGTGACTTGCAGATAGCCGTCATCAAACAGCTCGACCTCGATGCGTGAGGCATAGCCAGCGACTGCTTCATCCATGGCGTTGTCGAGCACTTCAGCAAAGAGGTGGTGCATCGCCTTTTCATCGGTGCCGCCAATATACATGCCCGGTCGTTTGCGGACGGGTTCCAGCCCCTCAAGGACTTCGATGTCCTTGGCGGTGTAATCACCAAAAAAGCCATCATCTCCGGAGCCGTTTTTGCCACCAGAACCGTTTTTACCACTGCGCTTTGCCATGAAACTCGCTACATTTTGGATTAGAAAGACCGCACGATCTAGCCCGGTTCCGACGAAACCGCAAAGCACTGTGGAAAAGTTGCGCAGGTTTATTTACGTTTTTCACCACCCCGACCTGCGCCACGGGCAAATGCTGCTGCACCGGATAGAGTTTCGCCTGATTCGAGGGTGTTGCGGCCGAGGCGGAATTCTTCACGCATCGCCGCCGTCTCGTCCAGCGACCATTGCGCCAGCGCCGAGGCGCGGTCATTGCGCAGGCAAGTCTGGGGCAACGCCGCCAGCGCGTGCGCCAGGGCGGTTGCTTCAGCCAGCGCCTTGCCCGGCTCGGCGAGGCGATTGGCGAGCCCCCAAAGATGGGCCTCTTCCGCGCCAACGCTGCGCCCGGTGAGGATCATGTCGAGTGCGCGCGACTGTCCGATCAGCCGCGGCAGGCGCACCGTGCCGCCGTCAATCAGCGGCACACCGAAACGCCGACAGTAAACCCCGAAAGTCGCATCGCGCGCCGCCACGCGCAGATCGCACCACAAGGCCAGCTCCAGCCCGCCGGCGACAGCATAACCTTCGACGGCGGCGATCACCGGTTTGGAAAGCTGCAACCGCGTCGGACCCATGGGGCCATCGCCCTCAGGGTCAGTACGATTGCCGGCGCCTTCAGCGATGGCTTTTAAATCCGCGCCGGCGCAAAAATTCCCCCCGGCGCCGGTGAGGATCGCGACGCAGAGATCGTCATCGCCGTCAAACGCGCGAAAGGCCGCCGCCAGCGCATC
>JAADIH010000002.1 GCA_013151435.1 Alphaproteobacteria bacterium | reverse complement strand
ATTGGCGGTGCAAACGGTTTTCACAATTGGATCATGGTCTATAGCAAAGAGCCCCTTCAGAACTTGTGAATAATGCTGACTGGCTGTATTGCCTGCCCTGAGAATGCCGGGACATAAAATACAGACATGACCAACCATCTACATAAAGGCGACCTTCCAGAGGGGCTTGATCTGGGGCCCGTGGTGGCGATCGACAGCGAGACTATGGGGCTCCACCCGCACCGCGACGGCTTGTGCGTGGTCCAGCTCTCATCTGGCGATGGCAACGCCCATGTGGTTCAGCTCGATCGAAAGACTTATGCCGCGCCGCGCCTCATCGCCCTTTTGCAGGACCCGAAAGTTCTGAAAATCTTTCATTTCGCTCGCTTCGACGTGGCCGCCTTCCAGAAATGGCTGAAGGTTGAGACTACACCCATCTATTGCACCAAAATCGCTTCCAAGCTTTGCCGCACTTATACCGACCGCCATGGCCTCAAAGACATCACCCGAGAACTCCTCAGTGTTGATATGTCCAAGCAGCAGCAATCCTCCGATTGGGGCGCTGATAAGCTATCCAAAGCCCAGATTGACTATGCGGTTGACTATGCGGCGTCAGATGTTCTCCATTTGCACGCCTTGCGCGAAAAGCTCGATCTGATGCTGGAGCGCGAAGGCCGGGCGGAATTTGCGCAAAAGTGCTTTGATTTTCTCCCCACCCGGGCAGCGCTGGACCTGGAAGGCTGGCCGGATACTGATATTTTTGCTCATTCGTAACGCCTTGGTTGACCGCTATGAGGCCAGATCCGGTGAATTGGCCCCTCTGTCGCCCTTAACCACTTGAATCCCAAGCCTGCTGGCGCAACTATATGTATTGAAGGGCGCAACGGACGAGTGCGACCATTGAGACGAATAGAGGAACGAGCCTTAATGAGCGGCGGCGTCACATATCAGGGTAAGGAAAGGCTGGCGGGAGGCCAGTCTGGAGGAAACCGAAGCCGCCTGGACAGTCTGCCGATGCGCGCCAGAACAACCGGCAAACAGGCGCTTGCGCGCTCCCGCCTGGTCCGGCGCCTGCGAATGGCGCTACCCATTTTAGCCTTGGTTTTGGCGGCGGCATTTTTTTTCAACACAAAATCGAACAACGTTGATGACGCCTTTTTGGATGATTTCAAGGACATGTCCGCCAGTGCGGATGATTTAAAAATGGCCAATCCAAGATTTGCGGGCATAGACGATAATGGCCGACCTTTTGAAATCACCGCTCTGGCCGCGATGCAGGTTTCAGGAAATCGGGAAACAGTTGAGCTGGAATTGCCGCGCGCCGTTCAAGGAGAAGGCAGCGATCTCACTATCGTCACCGCCCAAAAAGGTCTCTATCAATCAAAGGACAATGTCCTTGAGCTCGAGCAAGATGTGACGCTCTCCCATGACCTCGGCGCTGAGACTTATGTGTTAAAGGTTCCGGCGGCAACCGTTGCGATCAATGAAGAAAAAGTAACCAGCGACACTGGCGTCAATGGGATAGGCAGCGATGGCAGTACGCTTTCGGCCGACCGTATGACAGCCTTTAATGCGGATCGTCGTATCCTATTCGAGGGCAATGTCCGTATGCGCATCTACCCGGATTCGGAACGCGCTAATGACGACGCAGAAGATCACACAGAACCGACAACAAAAGACCCCGAAACAGGCGGCGAGGAGAACAACCAACAATAATGAACATTGGAATTAAAATCCTCGCGCTGTTGATTATGGGCCTTGCTCCCCTGACTGCTAATGCACAACTCGCGGCGGATAGCGACGAGCCCATCGACATCACCGGCGACACAGCAGAATTTCATGAAAACCTCGCAATCTGGTCAGGCAATGTCAGGGTCGTTCAAGGCGTATCGATCTTAACCACCGACAGAATTGAAGCAGATTTATCCGAAGAAGGCGATCTGACGAAAATCAGAGCCATCGGCTCCGTTCGTTATTCAAATGGCAATGAAGCGATTACCGGTGAAAGGGCCCTTTTCGACAATATCGCCCGAACAATTACTATCACCGAAAATGTGATCCTGACCCAAGGCAAACAGGTCATGTCCGCCGGGGCCGTCACCTATTGGGTTGATACCGGTAAGGTTAAATTTCACCCGGCGCCGGGCAAGCGTGTGCGCGGTATCTTCTACAGCCGTTCCGAAGATGATCAGTCTTGAAGTTTAAAGTCTTAACTTCACAAAAAGTTAAATAGAGGCCCCTTTAATGAGTAGTGATATGGAAACGACAAACGACAACACAACACCGTCCAATAGACCCGCCCAAAAGGCGCGCCTGAAGGCGAGTGTTGTAGAGGGCGGCGGTGCATTGGTGGCCGAGAATCTCTACAAATCATTCAAACGGCGCCCGGTCGTGCGCGGTGTTTCCATAAGCGTAAAGCGCGGCGAGGTGGTTGGTCTGTTGGGGCCGAATGGCGCTGGTAAGACCACCTGTTTTTATATGATCACGGGCCTCATCCCGGCTGATCGCGGCAGCATCAAGATTGACGGGCATGATGTGACGAACCTCCCGATGTATCAGCGCGCCCGCCTTGGCGTCGGTTACCTTCCTCAGGAAGCCTCGATTTTTCGCGGCCTCACTGTTGAGCAGAACTTGCGCGCCGTTGTCGAGCTTGTTGAGAAGAATAAAGATAAGCAGCAAACGATTATAGACGATTTGCTGAATGAGTTTCACATTACGCATTTGCGCGGCGCCTCAGCCCTGGCGCTTTCAGGTGGTGAGCGGCGACGTGTGGAAATCGCGCGCGCCCTAGCGACAGCGCCATCCTATATGCTCCTTGATGAACCTTTTGCTGGTATTGATCCGTTGGCGATTTCAGATATTCGCGAGCTTGTCACCCACCTCAAAGAACGGGGACTTGGCGTTTTAATTACCGATCACAATGTCCGCGAAACGCTCGATATTATCGATCGCGCATATATTATTCATGAGGGCGAAGTGCTGCTTGAGGGCGCTCCCGGAGATATTGTCGGGGACAAAGATGTCCGCCGCGTTTATCTCGGCGACCGCTTTCAGATGTAAGGTGGCAAAGGGGGGCATGTGGCGTTAGCACCAAAACTAGAATTCAGACAATCACAACAACTGGTGATGACGCCGCAATTGCAGCAGGCAATTAAACTGTTGCAATTGTCGAACCTTGAACTTGCCGAATTTGTTGAAGAGCAGCTTGAAGAAAACCCGTTTCTGGAACGCAGTGAGGCGACTGAGGATGGCGCCACAGAACGGCGTGGTGAAAAAGAAGCGACCGCTGAACCGACGAACGGTGAGCGCAAGGAAGTCGATCTCAGCGACACAGACAGCACAAAAGATGCACGAGAATCCCTCGATGTTGATTATGAGGACGTAAACCCCGGCGATTCCGGGAGCGACGCAGCGCCTAGTGATTACCGCACCAATGATTGGACAAGCGCCAATACGGGCGGCAGTTTCAACGGGACGGAGCGCGAATTTGGCGCAACCCTCAGTAAGGAAATCTCCCTCGCCGACCATTTGACAGAGCAGCTTCAGGTGGCGACCCGCGATCCGATGCAGTTGTTGATTGGTTCCTATTTGATCGACCTTATTGATGAAGCAGGATATTTGAGCGAATCCCTTTCCGATGCAGCCGAGCGCCTCGGCGCCGACCTTTGCGATGTGGAGGAAACGCATCAACTGATTATTTCTTTTGAGCCGTGTGGCGTTGGTGCTCGCGATTTAAAAGAATGCTTGAAGTTACAGCTCATTGAAGCCGACCGGTATGATCCGGCGATGCAAGCTTTTATCGAAAATATTGAGCTTCTTGCGAAAAGCGATTTGAATGGCCTGATCAAGGCGACACAAGCCAACGAAGAAGATGTCCGCGAAATGATTGCTGAAGTGCGCGCCTTAACGCCCAAGCCCGGCTATGCTTTCGGCGGATCAACGGTGCAAGCCGTGGCGCCCGATGTGTTTGTTCGCACAGCGCAAGATGGCAGCTGGAAAGTTGAACTCAACAGCGATACGCTGCCACGCGTTTTGGTTAACCAGACATATTATTCTACTGTGTCGTCGGCAAGTTCAGATGAGAAGGACAAAACTTACGTCACTGAACAATTTGCAAATGCCAATTGGCTTATAAAAAGCCTCGATCAACGCGCACGCACCATATTGAAAGTCTCCAGCGAAATTGTCCGCCAGCAGGACGCTTTCTTCGTGCACGGAGTTAAACACCTGCGACCGCTCAACCTCAAAGCGATCGCCGACGCCATCGAAATGCACGAATCGACGGTATCGCGCGTCACCTCGAACAAATATATGGCGACACCGCGTGGGCTATTTGAGTTAAAATACTTCTTCACTGCATCCATCGCCTCATCGAGCGGCGGAGAGGCCCACTCCGCCGAAGCCGTGCGTCATCGCATTCGTGAGTTGATTACAGAGGAAACCAAGGACGCGATTCTGTCAGACGACAAGATTGTGGAAATTTTGCAAAGCGAAGGTGTCGACCTCGCCCGGCGCACAGTCGCTAAGTACCGGGAAACATTGCATATTCCATCCTCGGTTCAGCGCCGCCGCGCGATGTTGCAAAGCGCGATATAACCCTTTAATCCGCCGGTCTACTGCCAATATTATGGTATGAGCGCCCCCAGCCAACGGGTCGCGATAAACTAGTGAAATGGAGGCCCAATGGATATTCAGGTCAGCGGCAAGAATATGGAACTTGGCGAAGCTCTACAGACTCACGTTACTGGGAGGCTGGAGGAAAGTGTTCGCAAATACTTTGATCGCGGCGCAGAAGCGTCGATTACATTTTCCCCTGATCGGCACCTGGTTGGGTGTGATCTGACTGCGCATTTATCATCAGGCATGTTTCTGGCTGCCCATGGCGAAGGTAACGACGCCTATGGCGCTTTTGATTCGAGCCTTGAGAAACTGGAAAAGCGCATCCGACGCTATAAAAGGCGGCTGAAAAATCACCATGTGAGCGGTAAGGACCCCCTTCCCGCCGAGAACGCATCTTATTATCTCTTGGAACCTCTCAAGGAAGAGTCGGATGAAGAGTCGGCAGATGAAGATGCCAATCCGGTGATCATCGCCGAAAGCCAGACGGCGTTGCGGGAAATGACGGTCAGCGACGCTGTAATGCAACTTGATCTATCCGAACAACCGGCGATTGTGTTCAAAAATGCCGGCCATGGTAGAATCAATGTTGTGTATCGCCGTCGGGACGGCCATATAGGCTGGGTTGATCCAGCATCTTCCTAAGTGACTCAAGTGTCTCAATTTGGAACATGCTGGCTTCTTTTTGAATTTGGTAAGGGTACGGCAATCAACGCGGCCTAGAGTTACGCTCACGAAGCGTTGTTAGCCTGCGAACGAGTTATGTGAGTGTAATGGGACTAAATGATCTTCTGAACCCTGAGGGCGTTATCTTTAATCTGAAGGCCCGGTGCAAACGTGAAGCCCTGCAAGCGCTCGTAGAGCGGGCTAGCGCAATCGTGGGCAAACCCTCTTCTGATATTTTAGCGATACTGTTGGAGCGCGAGCAGCTTGGCTCCACCGGAGTTGGCGACGGCGCCGCAATACCCCATGGTAAAATTAAAGACCTCAACAAGATTACCGGCTTACTTGCGCAACTTGAAACACCGGTGAGCTTTGATGCGCTTGACGATCAACCCGTCGATCTGATTTTCTTGTTGCTAGCGCCGGAAAACGCCACAGCTGCTCATCTAAAAGCCCTGGCGCGGGTCTCCCGGCTCCTTCGGGACCCCGGTGCGCGCGCCGCGTTACGAGGCGCCAATAGCGCTGAGGCGCTCTTTGCGATTGCCGTTGCAGATCAAAAACATCACGCCGCCTGAACCAGACTATTCCTCTATGGCTTGAAATATCTTGGTCAAAAAGCTTGGCCAAATATTTCCGCCTGGGGTTCTGGTAAAATGCGATAGAGATCGCTCTGAGCGTCAGGCGAAAAAGCAGGCACCGACAAAGGCTGGTGTGAAAACCGGTTTTTCACCCCCGACCGTGAAGGCGGTCGAGATTTTAGGTAGCGCGCCCTCGCTCATAGGCTGGCGCCCAGTAAAGAATCTATAGCATCTGGCAATTCCTGTTAATCGCCCGATGCTAGTGTTGAAGCGGCGGTCCGGAGCTAACTGCGATGAGGTCTTTAGTTACCAATATCGACCATATGTGGCGTTTTGCAGTTTTGGCGGCGCTTGCAATAATATGCCCCTGGCTCACTTATTCTACGCTTTTCACCGGAAAACCATCTGTAGCTTTATCGGTGCTTGGGTTGGTTGTCTCCGCCGTCATTATTTTTACCTGGCGCTCTCCCCCCAATATAGAAAAGCTTCTGGTCAATATTGATCTGCGAATGCAGCGCCTCAATGTTGCAGCTATACCACTAGCTCTCCTGCTCTCAGGGTGGCTCCTCGCTGGCCCTTGGCTCATGGGCATCCCGATTTCCGACGATGTTTATGCAGTGATGATGCAAGCTGAAACATTCGCACAAGGAAAATTATACGTATCAGCGCCGCCGGTTCCCGATGCATTTAAACACGCACGTTTTGTCATAACCGGGGATATCTGGATCAGCCAGTACCTCCCGGGGTGGGCCTTGATCCTTGCGCCCTTTGCCTGGCTGAAAATTCCTCTTTGGGTCGTTCCTCCCTTCTTTGCGGTCGGCAGCGTCATAATTTTCTGGAAGATTGCCCGATTGAGGCTGGATCGAGAATTCTCCATTCTGGCAACGATATTATTGTGCACATCGATGTTTTTCGTATTTAACGCCAACACGCTGTACACGCATTCCCCGGCAACTTTTTTTGGACTGGCGTCTGTTTATGCAGCCCAAAAATGGCGCGCGACTGACAGTATCAAATGGGCGCTCATAACCGGGGCCATGATAGGCGGCATGGGAATCATTCGCCCATTTAATGCGGCCGTTTTTATAGTCCCCATCGCAGCCTCAATAATTTTTCCAATGCTGCGCAAAAATTTTTCTATGGCGCGGCTTTTCTCAATAGGGGCATTTGGGTTCACGGGTTTTCTATTCGTCATTGGCCTTGTCATCTACCAGACTATGGTGACCGGCTCCCCCTTTATCACTATTCCAGAATGGATGGGCTGGAGCGAGCCTATCGCCGCTGCATCCCCATCAAGCTTTATGTTTTCCATAAAACGGTTAGTTTATCTCTCGATCACAACATCGCCAGTCCTGGTCGCCGGATCTGCCGTGATGTTATTCGCGCTATGGCGCGCGCACCAGCTGGATTTCCCTGATGCCATTTTTCCAGCTACCATTGTGGCCTTTTTATTCTATGGCGCTGATGGCGGTACGCCTTATTCGTATGGACCGCGATACCTTTTCGAAGCGTTTCCGTTCCTAATCTTATCTATTGTTGCGGGGCTTTCCGTAATCGGCCTAGACAACCGCTTTGCCCGGGCGAGCATAGTTTCTGCTTTAGTGCTCCAAATTTCAGGCCTGATGAGTTGGCTGGTTTTTGAACGCGCCGCCATTTATTCAATTGCTGAACCATACCGCCTGGTCCGGTCATTAAATCTCGAACATGCACTGGTCGTTCTTGACAGCCCATCAGGGAAATACCGAACACTATACCCCCGAGATCTTACGCGTAACGGCCTGGATCTGAACAAGCGATCAGTTGTGTATGCAGATAATCTCCTAGACTGTGGAGAGTCACTAAGGCGTGCTTTTCCCACACGCAGCCTGTGGCGCTATCAGACTGGAACCCTACGAAAGATCAGTCCATCTGCTGTGAAGGGTTCTGAAGAGTGCTTTTAAATTATTTCAGGGGAGAAGAGGCAATGCCGTTACTTGATGTTTTTGATCTGGTGATAGCCCCTTTCACCTGAAAAATTAGTACGGCACAAAAACCAACAGCCAATGTCAGTATAAAAATAAGAAGTCGCTGTTCCAGGAATTGATATATTATTCCGTGTACAAATGTTATAACCAGCAAGGGGTAACTAAGCTGTTGAATGCGCTTCCATCGCACAGGACCAAACCTTTTGATCGACGCATTATTTGAAATTGCGAGAAGCACGCAAAAGACTATAATGGCGATGAGCCCTAGATAATTTGCAGCCCCAAAAAAGTCATAGCGGATAGGTAACAATTTATTCTCACTCACGGGTTGGATAAAATAAAGCCACCAGCGCCCGCCGAAATGAACCATCAGCCCTGCGCCAACATGCGCGATCGCAAAAACGCTAGCCCAAATGCCAAAATTACGACGTAGCTTATTCGATAGCCCAAACGGCCGCCCCTTAAGCAAATTTGCCGGCGCCAATATCAACGCTATCATCAAATATAAAAAGCCGGCATAGGCAGTTAAATAACTCAGGAACTGCTGGATGCTGCTAGGCTGAATGGCCACCGCGGCCACGGCGCCAAAAAGGCTGCCCCCGGCAAAAAACGACAGGTGCCGTGCAATCGGAGAGGAAAAGACGTTCATACGTTAATCAATTTCTGCCAACATTCGGGGACCATTTTATACGGGCGCGCTACAAATGATACGCTCGGAACAGTTGTCTATTCCCGCTTGCCCAAACACTCTATACGCTATCATCTTGTCCATAACGTTTACAGTTACGCTATCCCATGACGCATTCCAAACCAATTTCAGATCAACTGATGGATTATGTTTGCCCGGCCTGCCAGGGCGGCTTGGAATCAATTGAAAGCGGATATCATTGCTCTCCTTGCAATAAATCCTATCCTATCCTTTGCGGCATTCCGGATTTTCGCCTCTCCTCGGACCGTTATTTAAGCTTATCCGATGAGCGCAAGAAGGCCCAATACCTCCATGACTTTGGCAGGGAGCACACGCTCAACGCGCTTGTAGGGGAATATTATCGCATCACTGATGATGTCCCTCCGAACAGTGCCAAACAGTTTGCTTTGCGGCATATGTTCTTAATGGCGAGGCGCGCGGCGCCGAAATCTTAGGCGCGCTGCCATCAACCATCGGCAATTGCCTCGATATTGGCTGTGCAAGCGCTGGAACTATCCTCGCTGCCAAGCGGCGCGGCATCAACATTACAGGTGTTGACATTGCTTTGCGCTGGCTCGTCATCGGTGCGAAAAGATTGAGTGAGGTCGGACTAACCGGAAATTTAGTTTGCGCGGATGCCGCCGCCCTGCCCTTTCGACCAAACCAGTTTGATACGGTTATTGCTGCCGATTTCCTCGAACATATTGAAGATCCGGCACAAGCGATATCCGCACTCAACTTGCAGCTGGCCCCAGAGGGAATAATCTACTTTTCTGCAGCGAATCGTTACACGCTTGCGCCCTATCCTCTCGCTGGAATGTGGGGAGTCGGGTTTTTACCAGATAAGTTGCGCCACCAATATGTCTTAGCGCGAAAGAGGGTGGATACGTTACGCAACGCCACCCTGATGTCACCATCCATACTCTCACGCCTGGTTGAAAGAGAAGGATTAACGATCATCTCACGCGCACCGTTAAGCATCCCTCCAAATGCGGCCTCACTTGCAACAATCCGGTCATCTTTGATTAAAATCTATCGCGCGCTACGCAAAATTCCTGTTGTAAGAGAGCTGATGCTACTCTTGGGCCCGGCCTTTGAAGTTGTAGCGCAACAAAAAAACAAAACATAAATAACCCTATAAGAGGACATGACTATATGCGTATTGGATTAATCGGCGCTGGCTCAATTGCCAACCTTCGCAGACGCGCGATTGATAATACGAGTGACGCCATCTTTGCTGGCGTTTTCGATCTTGACCCAGCCAAAGCCAATGCCCTGGCAGGGGATGCGCGCGTTTACGATAGCGCGGATGCATTACTCTCTGATCCAGAAATTGATGCAGTTACAATTTGCACGCCTCCTGACAGCCACGAAGACATCGCCATCACTGCTCTCAACGCCGGCAAGCACGTGATTGTCGAAAAGCCTATGGCCAACACACTTGAGGGATGTCGTCGGATGATCGAAAAATCACGCGAAACGAATCGCATCTTAACGATTGGCTTCAACCATCGGTATTTTCCGGCCATCAAAGAATTGAAAGCGGCTATTGCTTCTGGCGCTATCGGCCGCTTGAGCTATGTTCGCGGCTTTACAGGACACACCGGTCTATCGGAATTCAAATCGCCATGGATGTATTCAAAAGACGTGATGGGGGGTGGAACTTTATTTGATAATGGTATTCATCTGATCGACCTTGTTCAATATATTATGGGCGGCGCCACAAGCGTTTACGGCCAAACCACAAGTGCCATATGGCAGCTAGATCGGGTTGAAGATAACGCATTCGCGATCCTGACCGGAAAAAATAATGTTATTGGAACTCTCCACTCAAGCTGGACCGAGTGGAAAGGCTATCATTTTTGTGTTGAGGCCTATGGCGATCGCGGTATGGCGCGCGCTTATTATGCGCCAATGCAATTTTCTCTGATCACCATGGAAAAGCCCGGCGGGCGACCCATCCGAAAGAGAAATTTTTATCTCCCGTCTATCCTCCGGGAAAAATTATATGGCTGGGAATATACCGCCGCCAAAACACTATCTGAAGAGATCGCTGATTTTATCAGCCTTGCGAACGGACAACAGCCAGTCGGGCCGATTGCACATGCTGAGGATGGATATAGATCGATTGAAATTTCCAATTCCATCTATCATGCCAATGAGAATAAATGCTCTGTACAACTCACCCAGTCTATTTAACGGGCAATGCCGGAGCCGGAGCAAATATCGGGCAAGAATGCAGCAATGAAGACGCAACCAATCCTTTCCATTGTCCTCATTCTCCGCAATCCCGGAGATGAGATTGATGGCGTGTGTACGTCTCTTGTCGGTGATGCGCACAAAGAAGAGATCGAGATCATTATTGTCGATGGCCGTCCTGAACCGAAAGAAGGACTGCCTTCCTATGATGACATAACTGTTCTAAGCGCGCCTGGCCTCAATATGCCCCATCTCAAAGCGTTCGGCGCCGCCCAGAGCCACGCCAGGTCAATTGCATTTCTGGAGCCCAAAGGTGTTCCCACGGCAACCTGGCTCACGACGATACTGCACGAGCTACATGACCACACTGAAGCCGCCCTCACCGGCCCAGTCTTTTACGAGGGAAGCAGCAGTGCTTTCGACCGTGCAGCATTTTTATTTGAATATGGAGCCTTTGCGAGAGACTATGGATTTGAAGGAGAAGCACCGGAACTGGCTGGCAATAACATGGCGCTACCCAGCTCGTTGTTGTTTACGACCTGCGGCGACTTCATAAAAAAAAACGGGCTGAACAAACCATTTGTCCAACAGCGACTCCAGAATGGAGGCATGCCGATCCGCTTCGCACAGGGCATGGCGATCAACCTGCGCACAAACCATTCTGCGGGTGAATTTCTTAAGACGCGCTTCCACTATGCACGCTGCTTTGGCGGAATGCGGTGTGCGCAGGCTACTACGATCAAGGCTTGGGTGTATCGTATCGGGACACCCGTCATCCCATTGCTGGTGATGTATAAAGCGTTTCAACGGGCCACCGCCAACCCGTTGCTTGATGTAGCAAGTTTCCTGTGGCTGGCTGGAATATCCTTTGCTTGGTCTTTGGGGGAAGCCGTAGGGTATTGGAGTGGAAGCGGTAAATCATGCGAGCGCCTATATTAATTCAGCTATTGCCTTCGGCCAAGAGGTAGATTGACGTAAGGAATCACGTGGTGCGCTTACTGGACCAAGTTAAATCTAAAATATTGAGAGGGTTCTCCGAAAACGATTTTCGAGCAGTTGCTCAAGGAGCTGGACAGGTACTCGTATTGCAGGTGACAGGAGCGTTCCTCAGTTACTTTGCAATTATCATGGTCGCTCGTTCGCTCGGCGTTGAGCAGTACGGTGTTTTTGCTTTCTATGTATCTCTTGCCGCACTCGCTTCTGCGGGTGCCGGGTTTGGACTCCCCTCTGCGGCGGTGCGCTTTATTGCAGAGTATCGTGAGGCGGGTAATCTAGATAAACTACGCAGATTCTTTGACTTTGGATATCACTTCACATTGTTCACTGGTGTAGGATTTGCAATCCTTATCGGATTAATTCTGATTCTTTTAAAATTAGTTCCTGATGGCGCTACAACACTTACACATTGGCTCGCAATGGCCGTTGTTCCCTTGCTCTCTGTACTTTATTTTAATTCGCAATCTGCCAGAGTGTATCATTTGGCGTTCGCCTATGAAGGCCCGACAAGAATCATTCGGCCATTAGTGCTAATCTTTGGAATAACTGCTTTTGGATGCGCTGGTGTAAAGGCAACAAGTTTCGAATTAATATCATTACTCATCTTAGCTATTTTGATCGGTTTGATGGTTCAACATCGATCGCTGAAACTCCGACTTCCGGCGAGGCTGCCAAAGCAGAAAAATCATTCCGACAGAAAAAACTGGATCAGCGCATCTTCATCGTTTCTAATGTCTCGAGCATTCAATATATTTATTGTTGAACTCGATATTGTTCTTGTGGGTCTGTATCTTGGCTCAGAAGAGACAGCCATTTATCAAGCGGCCGCAAGAATAGCTCTGTTGACGGGCTTCTTTTTTTCTTCTTGTGTCTCCTTCGCCGCACCTCGGATAGCTGCATTACATGCATCAGGTCGGCACAATGACCTGGAATCACTACTGCATAAAATCGGGCATCTGTTTTTTTGGCCGACAGCAATCGCTTCCATGATTATTCTGCTGACGGGAAATTGGATCCTAAACCTGTTTGGACCAAACTATGTTGAAGGATACCCAGTGCTCTGTATTTTAAGTCTCTCAGCAATAGTCAATGCTGCTGCTGGGCCTGTAGTGCCAATCATGAACATGACTGGGCATCAAAAAACATGTGCGCGGATTTTAGGATCATCGATGATTTTGAACATATTTCTTCTTGTTGCACTCATCCCAGCCTTTGGTCCAGTTGGCGCCGCTCTATCTGTCGCCATTACAATTTTAGTATCCCGAGTCTCATTGCTTATGGTAGTCCATAGGAAACTCAGACTACAACCATCGATATTCAGCAGGTGGCTGATGAATTGATATCTGCACCAACACTTCTATCAAGATAGGATTCGACAAATGGCAAGATATATCAACTCAGAATATAAGGCTCACCCTATACTTGGCATCAATGGAATCCGACTCGTTGGTTTACGAAGCGGCGTAGGCCGAGCGATTGAGGCTTTCTTGCGCGAAATAGAAATGCTTGATCATCCATTCTCTGAGATCAGAGTCTACACGCCTGAACCTATCGATGATTCAATTTACTTGCCCAAGAATTGTCGGAATATTGTCCTGAAGTCGGTCCTGCCGAATTGGCTTTGGGAGCAATTTATCCTCCCACATGCTCACGGCAGGATTGGTCCGTTATTCTGCCCTAGCTATGTTGCACCATTTTTTGCAAAATGCCCGGTGATTTTAACGCATCACGGATCATATGAAGGCTACCCAGATGCATTTTCATGGTGGCGGTTAAAAAAAGCACAAATCATTTATGGGTTGAGCGCTCAACGCGCTGACGCCATCAGTACTGTAAGCTCACATAGTCGTCTAGACCTTGAGAAATATTATGGCATCCCAACAGACAGCGTGAGCGTAATTCCCGAAGGCGTCGACACAAAGCTCTTCACACATGTTAAAAACGAAAATACAAAACAGAATTGGCGTAAAAAATGGGTTGGATCTGAATCTCCGTATATACTTTATGTCGGTAAAGCCACAAAACGGAGAAATCTTGAAAACTTGATTACAGCTTTTTCCACGCTTAAGACGTCACGAAACTGGCCTCACAAACTTGTTCTGCTTGGTACGAGCCTCCCTGGTACATCATTGGAGGCCGCAATCAAAGAAAGTGGTGTGGCGGATGACATAATCATGATTGGATTTGCGGAGCCAGAGCATGTCACGCTAGCATACAACTGCGCTGATCTTCTTGTCTATCCATCATCTTATGAAGGCTTTGGAATGCCTGTTCTTGAGGCTATGGCTTGTGGGACGCCAGCAATTGCCCTTAACAATACGGCATTTCCAGAATTTTCCAATGGAATTGCCTGGCTGCTGGAAGATGCAGAAACTGACACACTTGCTGATGCAATTATACACTTGTGCTCTGATGAGGCTGCCAAAGAACGAATCCGTAGGGAGGGCCCGGTTAGGGCCGCTCAATATGACTGGTCACTGCTTATTCCAGCTTATGTAAATTTGATTTGCATGGCCTCAGATCTTCCACGACTTGAAAATACTTTAATTTCCGACGCAGTAAAAATGGCAGGTATTTTCTCTGAGCGCGGCTCTACACAATGAAGCGGGATGATCCATGGGGCGTTAGCTGGCGTATAGGCAATGCTATGCGGCGCTTCAGTTTGCGCAAGATGGTCAGGCAAACAAGCGCATTCATTAGCAACGTACATTACGAAAAGCCGGTATTTATCATTGGCGCACAACGGTCTGGCACCACAACCCTTTTCCACCTGTTGCGTGAGAGTGAAGAATTTGCAGCTTTAGAAACAGAAGGGCACGATTTATGGCGAACATTCCATCACCCGAGATGGTCAAAATGGTCGTCTGACGCATTAAGTGCTTCTGATGCGCTTCCCTTTGAAGCAAGATTTTCCAACGCATTCTTACGCGCTAAAGCCACTTATCACCCACTTGCCGCACGGTTCGTCGAGAAAACACCTGAAAATTCCCTTCGTGTAGGATATTTACAGGCGTTATATCCAGATGCCATATTTGTGGTCCTCAAGCGTAATCCAGGGGACGTACTCAACTCACTCATCAACGGTTGGCGCCATCCTGAAGGTCAGTACAGATCTTACTTCGTACCAAAACGACTATGCATACCAGATTATCACTACCCACACCAATGGTGCTTTACATTGGTTCCAGGTTGGCGAGAAATGACAACAATGACAATACCACAAATTGCACGTGAGCAATGGATATGCACCCATCAACATTTACTTGTTGCACGAGAATTAATCGCAGCCTCAAATTGGGTTGAACTCCATTTTGAGGATATGATCAATCCAACCATGGAAATCCTTACTGAGCTATGTGGCAAAATTGGCATACCGCTTACTCCGAAATTACTGGAGCGTTGGAAGACAATCCTCGCGAGCCCACGGAACAGCACTTCTACGCCCGGCGTAGAAAAGTGGCGCCTGGAGAATGAGGATGAGATAGCACCCCTTCTACCTGGAATACGTGATCTTGCAGCCGAGTGCGGTTATAAGATTTAAGAGACTGGATAAAAATTACAACGCATCATATGTATCGCCATAGCTATCAGTATTATCACCTCTGAAATTAATTTCATCACCCTTATGGTGTACGTATTACAGTGTCCGCACTGATTCACACCAGCCATTATACTCATCAATCGATGACATGTCTGATTTCGAAATAAATACAACATCAAAATTTTCTGGCCATGATGAGTTTATTTTCAATGCATTCAGGGTAGAGGGTTTAGAGTCCCGATGGTCTAAAAATTGATAAATTTCATAGCCATGAGATCGCCCAAGTTCAAAAAGTTCCTCGACACTCTTTCCACTTATCGACATCATCTTATCGGGATGAACTTCCATTACAATTATGGGTGGATTCACGTTGAGGGTATCCTTTGCACCTGTGAAGAAATCATACTCTGAACCTTCCACATCAATTTTCAAGATATCTGGTTCTATATTACGCGTAGTGCAAAATTGATCAAAAGTTTCAATTGAGATTATAGCTTGCTGATGGGAGCCATCAGATGGTGCAGAAATACTTTGAATATTAATTCCAGGCCTCGGACGGTGATCCGTCGTTACTGAAATGCTTGTAGAAATATTTGAAATTCCAAGTTTGTATATTTCCACATCGCCCTGAACACCTACACAATACGGTAGAGTTTTCTCTAAAATATCAAAATTACTTGGACTTAGCTCTATTGCATGTGCTGTATTTCCAGAACTGATAGCATGTATCGCTGAAAAATACCCAAGATGCGCACCGATATCTACCATCGTTTTATGATGTTGTTTTGCATGCAGGATAAATCCAGTTATGGAGGGCTCATGCCACGCATTGAAATTATCTTTGTTCTTTCCAAACCACCATTTTGAGTATGAATTTTCCAGAGGAAAAGCGATGCTGACGCCGCAAAAACTAATGATTGAAGTTTCTTGACCAAATAACTGTCGCTTGATTTGAAAAATAGGCTCCCAAATATAGAAGCGTATCTTATGTGCTGTTCCGTATATGCCTATTTTTAGAAGCGTGTTTGCAAGTACGCTCATGATCGAAAAGCGTTTCATTTTTCTATTCCGTCAGCTGATCTGTGGTTAATTTGATAACTATGCTTCAAAAGTGTTACTGAAAAAAACAAACCATATTTTACGGTGAGCATACTAAGCCCCAAATAAGAGATTCACTATTTCGTAAAAACGCAAAATAGCTTATTCCTACTATAAAGTTAGGTCGCTGATAATATCAACTTTTAACACCGGTAATGCGGTAAAAGGCACCGAAGAATGGCGCCATGCTTTGGACTAATGTTGTACGGATTAACACGTTATATAATTTTGCCAGCATTGCCTTACCGGGAGAAAATAATGAAAGGTCAACATTCGATATGGGAGGAAATTTCACGGTTAGCGTAAGATCGCCGTTCTTACTGAACAAATTGCGTGTCTCGAATACGCTCAAAAGCCGAGTATACGTATAAGACTTTCCGCTAATCAGCTTAACCCATGGCTTCTGTAGGCGTACAGGTAAAAACCCCACGCCCCAGACACTCACATGCGGCTCCAGCCCAAGTGTGAATCTGTTCGGCGTAGCAAGCGCAAAGCTTCCTCCGGTACGCATCACACGCGTAATCTCAGATACAAATGCACCTTGATCGACCACATGCTCGAGGACATCGAGTGATATGACCCCACCCATGGCGCCATCGGCAATCGGCAAATGCTCCGCAAGACCAGCGGCGAGCACTGGATTTCCACCGGAACGACGGACTAAATGTTTAGCTATAACTAGCCATTCAAGAGATGCGTCTAAGCCAGCAATAACCTTACCGCCGGATGCTGCTGCTGCGAGAAGTTGCCCGCCCCCACATCCGATCTCTATCGTGTCTTTTGACACGAATGCAGGCGCAAGCCAGTTATGTATTTCAGATACATTCTTTTCAATGCCCTGAAAAATCTGCTGACAGCGATATTTTGCTTGCTCTACGGTCTTCCCGCGCGACGTTACGAATACATCCACTATTGCCGAGGCTAAGCCATCCGATTTTACGAGCTCATCAATGAGCAGTGCGCGTTCACGATCAGCGTCAAAATCGATCCAGGTCGGCGCCGCCATCCGCAAATCAGGAATGCCAGCAACTACTCCATACTCCCGGTTACATGAGATACAACGGAGGTTGTCGGTTTCTTTTTCTAGGGTGCCGTGACAAGATGGACAGGCCCACTCCATACTCATAGCGGTTTATTCGCGATGACTACAGCCGTACCCACACGATAAACAAGCCTTCCACCGCGCGCCAAAACTGCATTACATTGCTCGTCAAACTTATACTTGAGAGTTTTAACATCCTTTGGCCGTGCATTCTTCAGGCGTTTTCTCGCCACACTTGAAAACGTGGTCTGAAGCTCCCAAAACTCTTGCACACTCGCAATTTCAAACTGCTTGCCTATCCACTGGTCCTTTACGATGTGAAATCCGGCTAAACACGCCAGAGTTTTCAACGATCCGCTGTAGCTATGACGATGCTCTGTCCATTCCGCCACCTCACTCGCCGTCGGGCTTGAAAGAAACTCTTGCACCAAACCATCAATATGATCGCAGGCAGCCAGTTCGCGTCCTGTACGCTGCATGATTTCACGCGAGATACGTTTCACAGCTGCAGCAATGCCATTGATAGAAAATAATGAAGGGCTACTACCGGCAGCAACGGCTATTCTCCCACCTGGTTTTACCACCCGAAACATCTCTTCAAAAGCCTTTTCCGGATGTGGGAAATGCCTGATGGCGTAGAGCGAGACAGCAGCGCCAATACTGTTATCCGAAAATGGAAGATTTTCTGCATCAGCTTTTTCAAATTTAGCGGCGTCGCTCAAACCATTCGCCTCTGCTTTTCTGTTCGCTAAATCTAACATTCCATCAGAAAGATCCACGCCGATTATTTTTTTATCACCACCAAAGCGTCTTCCTGCTTCCAATGTGACGATCCCGGTTCCGCAACCAATATCAATAATGTCTCCATCGCAATCCGAAACAGTATCAAGCAGAGTGTCAACAGCGTATTCGGACACCAGCTCCGTATAGTGATCGAACCTGTCAGCCAGCAGATCATAACTCGACGCATCACTGGTTTTAAAGTCTACTTGCTCTGACATCTGGCCTCTCTAAATGCTACGACCGCTACACTGGTCTAGTGAAAATCCAATTTAATACGTGCTCCACCGTCTTCTGCTGAACGATATGCGGCCAGCATCAACTCAAGAGTTTTGAGATTGTCGGCGGCATCACAAGGCGGCCGTCGCCCCGACGCGATGGCGCCTAACATTTCATTAAGAAGAGAGGCTGTGGCGCTGGGAAACAGATCAATTGGATCTGTCGCCAATTTTCGCTTCCCCTCTTGCGAGAACAATGTTGCGAGCGCACTCGGGACAAAATCAAACCGCACAAACGGTCGGTGTGTCCCTCCCTTGATCCCAATGGCAAATTCTGCCCGTCCGCCAATTTCGCTCTCAATGCACCCCAGAGATCCATCCAGGCGAATATCAAGATATCGATGGGGGCCCTTTGACAACCGGTCCAAGGTGATTTGCGCAACACGATCATCAGGAAATTCAAGGCTAATCAAATTGAGATAATCGGGGCCATCTGGATTTCCAGGCTTAGGCATCCGCGCGGTTATAGCGATGGGATCCGCATCAAAGAAGTATCTGGCAAGATCGAGCGCATGGGTGCCGAACTCATAACAGGTTCGGCGTTTCATTTTCCCACGCCACCCCAATTCAGTTTGTTCAGTGACATGAAAAGTCTGATTTATATTCAGGAATAACAGCTCACCGAAAAGCGGGGCGCCAATTTGCTCCTTGGCCTTTTTATGTACGCACATATATCGAAATTCATTGTTTACGACAACATGACGTTGTCGCTCGTGCGCTAGCTCAATAACCGTCTTTCCTTCCTCAACAGAAGTTACAAACGGTTTTTCGCAAAACACATGAACACCGAACCGCAGCAATTCACAAATGATTTCAAAATGCGAATCTGGCGGCGTAACGATCGATACGATATCTGGTCTCGATTGATGAAGCATTGATTCAATTGATGGGAATAACTCGAAATCGAACTCTGACGCGCTCGCAACCGGATCTATGCCGCCAACTACCTCACATCCGGCAATCTTCCGGTATGCAGGTATGTGAATGTTCTTTGCGGCACTACCCAATCCGATGATGCCAATCTTTATTCCGGTCACGTCGTTTGCGTCCTGCTTCATCGTTCAATATATTCCACGTAATTTCATCTGCACCCACTTTGTTCCTACAATCAACACAAAAGCTATTCTATTTCAGCTAACGCCATCCCAGGGCCAGCGACATAACCCACTATCTCACCGAGCGCCCAGATGACAACAAATACGCAAAGATATGGTGCTGCTATCCAGAATTCATTTCGTAAACGCTTTTTTCGGGCGATGCTTGTCTGTATCCGCCATAGCAAGAGCGGCGGCAAAGCGAACGACAAGAGGGTCGCGATGAAACGCCGGGAGCGCTGCGCACGCGCGAACCGAATGCCTGCATAATAGCGTGAATAGACAAAACGCTGCCTGCAAAATAATCCAAAAGAGAATTTTTTGCAGTGATAAATCTTGATTGCATTCGATGAAAAGAACTTTTTCCCATTATTGCGAATCAGGGGGTGTAATGTGGTTTCCCAGAACCCTTTACGCAAGACGTTAGTATCTACGCCTTCAAATGCAGAGCGTCGATAGGCGACATTCATTCCCGGCACATCTTCTACAACACCGTCCGGCGCCGGTGCAATCGATCCAGAATATTCACAAAAAAACGTCGCCCAATCTAAGGCGGTATCCGATACGCCATTCTCTACGCAACCACCTATGGCATACGCATCGTCGGGCGCCGCTTTAATCGCCTGAGAAAACTGATCAAGCCAATCTGAACTCGGAACACAATGGTCTTCAGTTACAATGATATAATCGCCTTGCGCTTGCGCCAATGCGTCCGTACGCATAGTCGGCAATGTTGCTTCCGCAGCACATAGTATGAGATGCACTTCTGGATAATTATCCGAAATTTCCTTGCTGATTACATCATCAAGGCGATCAACAATGACAACCTCATAGGTCTTCTCACCGTTTTGCGCCCTTAACGCCGCCAACGTTTCCAGAATGCGGTCATGGTCTTCAGTGCTGACCCGACCAATCAATATTGAGAAATCGTACTTTCCCACGTTTCGGCAACCTCATCATTGTTCAAAATTACAGTGTGGCAGAGTTTGTTAATTTTTTCTGCTTTTCCCATACGGTCAAATCATTGATTTTTCATCTTGGAAAAGAAAGATTCGGCATAACCTGTTGCTTCCCCCCAAATCCAGCTTCCCAGGAACAAAGCCAGCCATGGCGCTGCACGGAGAAAATGCCTGCGGAGTGTTTTCGATTTGCCGGTCCTCACCACCAGCTTGATGCCATAAATGAAATAAGCCGCCGGTGAGAAGACCAGCATGGCGAGGTTTGTTAGCAACGATACACCATCTGCCCGGGCTCGACCGAAATCTTGCCCATGAAGTCGGCGCTGTTTCATGAATTCACCGGCTTTGTATTGATTGCGATGTGTAGTGACGAGGCCTGGATGAAGCGCCATCTTTGCTCCGTTCTTTTTGAACCGTTCATGAAATGACGGCTCCCAAAACCCACCCGCCAAAAGATCTGCACAGGCGAGGATATCATCCCTCCTATAGACTGCATTATCCGCAGCAATTTCAAACGTAACGCGCGCTTGTTGCGGCGGCGTGAACGTCGCGTATCTGAGAAGATGAATTGCAGCGCCAACCCCATCTGAACCCGGACTCAACTCAATTGCGCCGCCATAGCCCACGCATTTTTTCATATCGAGAGATAGTGCTAGGTCAAGCCAGTTACTATTGGGGACACAATGCGCCGTCAGGATAGCAACTTTATCAGCCTTCGCCTGGTATATACCATCTCTCCATAGCTCAGGGATGAGCAAATCATCTACCCCTTTGATGGGGCGCACATATGGTTTAGTTGAAAATGCATGGTCGATAGGGTCATTCGCAGTATAGCAAAGCAGCACCTCAACATCATGCACAGGCCCCTGCTCTATTGCCGACAAGATCGCGGCAATATTTTTATGGGCGTGCTGGACGCCAATGATAATGCTTATGCGTGGGTTTTGTTCCAGATCAGCCCCCTACCCCATCGCAATATTCCTCGCGCCCGAAGATAGCTGCGCGTCGCGGTCGAGAATATTTCTTCGGCGAACTTGCCGTGCTGTAAATAAAATGAATCGAGGCGCGGAAGAGCAGAAAGCCGTTCGGAACGGTTTAAATAAGTAAGCTTTGTCGTAAAGCACGCCCTATACCGTCTCCCCGCAAGCATCTCCAGGCGTGAATCTACAAAACCAAAAGGGTATGCAAAATAGTGCGGAGTACGACCAAGCCGATCTGTAATTATTTCATCGCAACGTTCAAATTCACCAACCACTTCCTGATCTGATAGCTGCCGAAGGTCAGGATGGGAGCAAGTATGCGCATCAATCTGGAAGCCACAGTCTTGCAACTTGCCTAGCTCATCCCAATTCAACATTTCAAAGCCAGGAAAAGCACTCGCTTTTTTCCGCCCGCGATTACCGTCACGCACTGTATCCGTCGCAAGAAACAAGTGAGCCTTGATATTTCGATCCCGAATAATTGGTAACGCCTCACTATATACGCTCCGCATACCGTCATCGAACGTTAATGCGACCCCATGCGTCGTAGCGCTCTGGAGAAGCTCTTCGAGGGGCATTACAGGAATGTTGCTTCGGGCTAATCCATCAAGCAACTTCTCAAATAAGGCGGGACTAAATGCCAATACCGACTTTGAGCTATCTATACTGTGAAATGTTATGACCGCCTTCATAGATTTTAAGTTCCAGTATTTTCAGGAAATAGCTCAGCAACTTTATTCATATAGGCATCAACATGGTGACGCTCCGTATATTTCTGAAGAAAAGACTGTCGGGCAATCTCGCCAAGCCCGTCTCGATATTCCGAGTTTGAAGCTAACTTGTCCATAGCATCCAGGGCTTCAGCATCCGTCCTGTAGACAATACCAGCGCCAGTTTGCTCGATTATTTCACCAGCGCCACCAGCGTCTCTTACTATCGCCGGCGTTCCTTGCGTGAATCCCTCAATCGTTGTGAGGCCAAAACTCTCTGGCGCTAGTGACGGCAAAATTACGGCTGTAGCCTGACGATAAAGCTCTGGAAGTTGTTCGCGCGGCTGGGGTCCAAGAAACTCTATGTTTCGTTCCATGCTCGCTAATTTACATAGGGCCTCCTTCAGGTCGCCCTCACCCACTATATTAAGTCTATATGATGGGCGTTTGGAAAAAAGCTTGATGAGTTCCACAATACCTTTGGACCTGGTGACCCGGCCCACAAAAAGAAAAGTCGGCTCGGCAGCGGGCGGCATTTGCACCGCCAGCTTTTCGAATGACGCAGGCGCAAATAACGGAAGAACAGAAATTGGCCGTTTGATACCGCCATCCTGAAGCGCGCCTTTCGTAAACTTACTTGGCGCAAAGACATGATCGACGGATTCAAATGCTGAGTTCATGAGATTGGTATAACGCCATAATTGTGGCGGGCGCCCCGACCGAATCTGACATAAAAAACACTGGCGACTGTCACATGCTTTCGTTTTATATTTCCAAAAAATATGCATCGGGCAAACTGTCCAATGCTCGTGCGCTGTAAATAACGTCAATGGCGCTTTACTCATTGGGAGTATGCCGGGACCACCGATGAGCGACATATTGTGAAAATGCACAACATCATAATCTTTATCGAAAATATCCTTCAGCACAGACCATTTCAGGCCGGGCTGTCCAGTCATCTGTGTGATCAATGGGGATAATGAACCGTACCGGCTCTCAAGCGACAAGACAACGCCTGCGCCATTGGTATTGGTATTGGTATTGGTATCGTGTTTCGGGCGACCTATCTTTCCCCCTGAAATGCGATATGCATCATAGCAATAAACAACGTCAACGTCGTGCCCCCTTATCCGCAAAGCATCCACAAGCTGGCGCACATAAACCGCATCTCCGCCGAAATGATGCGGCGGAAAAAAACTTGTCACCATCAAGAACCGCATGATCCACCCTGCTGATAGCTTTCAAGGGAATCGAGCGTAAGTTCTGCTGCCTGGCGCCAAGTATTGCGCTCTGTTTCGGGTATGGCGCGCTTGCGTAATTTCTGAGACAGGCTTGAATCTGTCGCCAACGTCGTAATGGCTTTTGCAATATCCGCCACATCAAAGGGGTCAAAAGATAGCCCCGCTGCACCGGCGACTTCCATAACGGCGCCGCCGTGTGATGCCAGCACCGGCGTACCACAAGACATGGCTTCAAGCGCCGGCAATCCAAACCCTTCGGATAAAGATGGTAAGGCAAGCGCTAATGCATCGGAATAAAGCGCCGCTAGGTCTTCGTCACTTACATAGCCGATGAATCGGACACGCGAGGCAAGTTTTTCTTGCGCTAGAACTTTGTTCATAAGTTCATTATAGTTCGAATTGTAACCGCCGCCACACGCTTCACCAATCATGACAAGTTGCAAGTCAGAACAGCCCGGATCACCGATCGCGATTTCAAAAGCATCGATAAGTCGGGAAAGATTTTTATGGGGGGCAAAACCACCGACATAACACAGCAATCTGGATTGCAATGGCAGCTCGTATTTCTCGCGCGTTGTACGCAAAATTTCTGCGTCTATAATTTTCTTAAATACTCTATCTGCTCCCTCACAAATAACGTCGATCTTCTCGGAGGGGATTTTTAGATATTCAATAATCTCGGATTTCGCAGACCGCGATACCGTCAGAACTTTCGCGCAGCTTTTCTTCGCAAGCCAGCACTTCAAATTCCACATGACCCGTTCACGAGCGCCAGGGAAAACGAGGTCCGGAAAATGCTCGGCAATGGCGTCATGAAACGTAATGACCGACGGCACACCAAACGGCGTTGGAAACCATGAATATACCGCTGGATAAAACAGGAGATCGAGTTTTTGCTGATGCGCCGCACGGGTGAATGAAAGTATATCGCTAATGGATCGTTGGTCCTTAGCAATAGCCGCATCGATAACCCGTCGCCTAACATTAATCTTTATGATTTCAGCACCGAGCTCATCTAAGTCCTCAACATCATCATCGTCGGAAAAAACCAAGAACTGGTGATCGCGAGGCTGCTTAATCATTTCTGATAACAGCTCGCGCGTAAATCGCCCAAAACCCCGATTGTTATGCCAACAAGATGCATCAATACCTATTCGCATCAGCGCCAGCTCCCAAGACTATCACCAGCACCCGTCAAATAGCCTCTGATCTCGCCAACGCCCCACGCAGATGATAACATGACGAGCCAAAATAACTTCATAAACGATAAGCCATCATTGTTCATGGAAAATGAATCCCGAACGCCGCGAAATATGAATAGGCCGGGAACTAGAACACTGCGCATGGCCCCATAGGTTCTTTGAATTACTGTTTGCTCCTGCGCGATTTGCCCGGCATAGAGGCGACCATGGCCCATACGGGTAGACAGTTTTGCACTATACTCGTCTTCCACAGAATAGATCGAGCCTAGGTCAGCTTGGTGGTTTATGAGCCCACCACCTCTCACCAATTGCTCGGCGACGGCTTGTTCAAAAATTCCTGTTGCAACTGGGCCAAGCGCCGTTTTCAACACCTGGCGCCGAAATGTCATGCAGCATCCTGGAATGTTATCAGCAAAACCTTTTTGAGTTTGTGGGCGTAAAAAACGTCCATATTCCAACAAGGCTAATGCCCAATAACGCGGCCCTAACTCAGACGATAAATTGATGGGCCCCCACGCGGCGCCCGTCTGCTCTTCGTCAAAAGCTGCCCTTACCCCCTCAACCCAATCATGGGGAATGGTCATGGTATCTTCTATGAGACAAATAATGTCAGACTTGGATTTTTCCAGCGCACCCAATCTTCGCTTAG
This sequence comes from Alphaproteobacteria bacterium, assembly GCA_013151435.1. Lineage (GTDB taxonomy): Bacteria > Pseudomonadota > Alphaproteobacteria > Caulobacterales > Parvularculaceae > Hyphococcus. Next base: position 19,893 of record JAADIH010000002.1, on the reverse strand, counting down.
GGATAGTTTCACCCCCATCCTCAACGATCATCACATTCGGAAACAATGCCGGGTCAAGATCAAAATCACTACCAGGTCTGCAAATGATCATAGAAGTTGCAGAATAGAGTACAGCCAATTCTTGCAGCGTCGCCGCAGAACGCTTGAGCGCTTCACCCCCAACCAGTTCAATAACAGCCAATGTCAGTGTGGGTGATGCTCGATTGCCTGAATGATGGAGAGCCCCGACCGTCATGAAGAAGCGCCTTGCGAAAAATTGACGGATTCAAGAATATCTCCGCCGGACTGAGCCGCCTGAAGAAAGCGATCTCTCATGGCTGAGATATCGATCATCTGTTGTTCTGTAATTGGCGCCTCTGCGCCAGTATTGCAGGCCTCATAAAATTTTGATGTTAGAGTATTGAGACCCGGGTAAGCTGGCTCGCTTGATACCGCGCGAAAGGCAAGGTTTTGCGATGCGAACCACAAATGCGCTAGAGAGCGTGTAAAGGGTTGCAGGATTTTCGTGCTACGGGTCACCTCGCCACCGGACCACACCACATAGTCATGAAAGAGATCCGCCTCAAATGAGCCTTTGGTGCCTGCCACTATTAATGATGCCACCGTTGGCCGAGCTAGAAGGCTTAAAGTAATCCTTATCCGTGTGCTATCTATCTGTGTTGAAATTTCCCAGTCGCCATTTCTAGAGCTCGCGAGCCGCCATTCACTTTTCGATATTTGTTTGGATGGAAATATTCTCTGCAGTATTGAAAGTGGGTGGGGTAATATATCTGCGGCAAGAAGCGGAAATGACGAGGGGTCAAAACCCGCACCACCGGCTGTACAAAATTTCAGATCAACCGTTATCACCTCGCCAGCTCGTTTCAGTTGATTGATAGTTTTGTTTACACTGCGCTGAAAAGCATATTGATGCGACGGGCACACTAATTTCTGGGCGCTCTTTGCTTTCTGGAGAATAGTAAGGGTTTCTGGCTGGCTCGCCGAAAGTGGCTTTTCTATCAACAGGTGCAGATTACGATCGATAGCCATCATAGCGATCGGGAGGTGTGCATCAGTCGGTGCACAAATATGCAGCAGCGAAATATCAGCGCGGTCCATCAAATCACCTGCAGTCGCATGAGCCGAGGCATTATATCTAGAGGCAAGACGACGGGCGCGATCAATATCAAGATCTGCAATTGCTACGATTTTGGCATTCGCATGACGAGCGGCATGCGCATGCCAATGGCCCATAAGCCCGGCGCCCACAATTCCTATTCGTATCGCTCGCGACACGTGCCTCTCCGTTAACTATCGCCACCAAAGGGCAAACCACCTTGAAAGCAATAGTTGCACCAAATTGGCTAATTTTCGTTCTTGAGCCCCATTTAGGAGCCGCCCGAATTTGCGATTTTTCTTATTTTTAAATCAACTATGGTGGTATTTTCCTGCCTCATTTTGGAACTGCTATTTTGACTCAACCTTTCTGCAGTAACGGACTGCGGCTTCCCAATAAATCTTTTTCATCGAAACATACTACTTAGGCGTGTTTCCTAACATTAGACCACATCCCATCTTAGAAATATTCGCCCACAATATCAGATAGTTATGACAAAAACGATGCAGATTCTTACTATCTGCTATATTAACGCTTATGATAGATTGAGCGCTCCGAATCGTTCAGATTCGGTCGCACGCAATTGCATCATGACAACTTGTCTAAAAAAAGTGGCGTCATACTTGCTTGAGGACAATTATTAGTTGCTGGAGGGGGCTGTGGTACAAGTTAATAAAATTCTGGTTACAGGTGGGGCCGGCTTCATCGGCTCACATCTTTGCGACCGCCTCCTGCAGGACGGGCACTATGTTGTGTGCTTAGATAATTTTGTCACCGGCAACCGGGCCAATCTGAAAGCAGCGTTCAAAAACCCTCGGTTCTCTCTGATCGAGCAGAACGTACAGTCCCCGATTGCAGATGGGAACTATAACCAGATTTATAACCTTGCTTGCCCCGCTTCACCGCCAAAATATCAACTTGATGCTGTTGAGACCATGCGCACCTGCATCATTGGCGCAATGAACGTTCTTGAGTATGGGAAAACCCATGGGGCGCGTATTTTACAAGCCTCAACTAGCGAAGTTTATGGTGACCCAGATAAACATCCACAAGCAGAAGAATATGTTGGCGCCGTAAACTGCACGGGCCGACGCGCTTGTTACGATGAAGGAAAACGCGCTTCAGAAGCATTATTTTTTGATTATCACAGACAATACAAAGTCGAAATTCGCGTTGCCCGCATTTTTAATACATATGGCCCTAGGATGAGCCACGATGACGGACGGGTAATTCCAAATTTCATCACCCAGGCCCTGCAGGGAAGTCCAATCACAATCTATGGGGATGGAAGCCAATCGCGTTCGTTCTGCTATATTGATGATTTGATTGATGGTCTCATTAAACTGATGAACGAGCCCGGCGGCCGTCATGGACCAATGAACCTGGGAAATCCGATGGAATTCTCGGTCCGTGAATTGGCTGAAATCATCTTAAAGAAAGCAAACTCTTGTTCTGAGCTCAAATTTCTATCCTTGCCGGAAGACGATCCAAAGATCCGACAACCGGACATCAATAAAGCAAAAAGAGAAATTAACTGGCTCCCTACGATTTCACTTTTAAACGGACTAGACCGCACCATTGACTGGTATCTGTCTCATCCATACACGCCGCCGACCAATGTTGAGTATCTGTCCGATCACTTGGGTAAGGCCGTTGAAACGATATCACCTGAGACACAAGCCAAAGCTAATAACCCTTATATTCAACCTACGAATATTGGCCGTAAGAAAAGCCTCGCTGTGATCGGGGGTGGTCCCGCTGGCCTCACCGCCGCATATGAAATTCAAAAACATAGCGCCGACTACACGCCATTTGTTATCGAAGCCGATAAGATCGTCGGCGGGATATCAAGAACGGAAAGCCACAACGGTTTCCGCTTCGATATTGGCGGCCACAGGTTCTTCACGAAAGTCAAAGAAGTAGAAGAATTATGGCATGAAGTTCTTGGCGACGATTTTATTACGCGGCCCCGCAAAAGCCGTATCTACTATCGCGGTAAATATTTCGATTACCCGCTTAAGATCGTCAACGCTTTAACAAATATGGGCGCCTACGAAACCGTTCGGATCGGCCTTAGTTATATTAAATGGCGGGTGTTCCCTTCTAAAGTGGAACAGAACCTTGAACAGTGGGTGACGAACCGATTTGGTGGGCGGCTATTTTATCACTTCTTCAAATCCTACACTGAAAAAGTTTGGGGCCTCCCGTGTACAGAAATTCAAGCCGATTGGGCAGCGCAACGAATCCAGAATTTATCGTTGAAAAAAGCATGCGCTGACTGGCGCCAACGACACCAGCAGCCTTATCGAAGAATTTAAATACCCTCGACTGGGCCCAGGAATGATGTGGGAAAAATTCCGAGATGCCATCCGCGATAAAGGCGGCATCGTCCAGATGGAAAGCTGCGTTGAGCGTGTGTTTAGAGATGGAAATCGCATAACCGGCGTCGAAATTCGCCAATATGCGGATGGAAAAGAAACGACCCAGCGCCTCGCTGCTGACGAATTCATTTCTACAATGCCTGTAAGGGAACTAATAAATTGTATTGAGCCCTCACCGCCGACCGAAGTCATGGAAGCGGCCGACAAACTCAAATACCGTGATTTCCTTATCGTCACACTGGTTCTTGATCACGCAGATCCATTTGATGACAACTGGATTTACATCCACAGCCCGGATGTACAAGTGGGCCGAATTCAAAACTTCCGAACGTGGTCACCAGAAATGGTGCCTGATGCAGATAAAGCCAGCATCGGTATGGAATATTTCTGCCATGAAGGTGATGGTCTCTGGGAGACAACTGACGAGGAGTTGATACAACTTGCCGCTAAAGAGCTTGAAAAACTTGGGCTCGCGAATGCTGACACAGTGGTTGATGGCGCCGTCATCCGCCAAAAGAAGGCCTACCCGGTCTACGATACAGAATACCGCGCAGCGCTGGATGTGATTAGCGAATGGATTTCATCCCTTGAGAATTTTCAAACAGTCGGGCGTAATGGAATGCACCGGTATAACAATCAAGATCATTCTATGCTAACGGCTATGCTTGCAGTACGAAACATCCTTGGTGAAAAACATGATCTTTGGAATGTTAATGTCGAAAGGTCATATCACGAGGAATTCGTAACTGAAAAAAAGTCCGAAAAGAATTCCATTGAAGCGGCATGATGAATGGTCTCGTATCAAATGACGAGCCCTTCAACATTAGCGGTCATAATACCCGCCTATAACGCTGAGGCCACTTTGGAATCATGCTTGGTCGCAATTGCCGCGTCCAAGCGTAAACCAACCGAAGTGATCATGTTCAATGACGGCTCCACCGACACGACGGTAGAGATTGCAGAGCGTCACGGCGTCAAGATTGTCACCAATGATAAGCGCGCCCAAGGCCCAGCCATCGGCCGCAATCTTGCCACACAGGAAACTGATGCAGATATACTCGTCTTTATCGATGCAGACGTAGACGTGCACCCGAATTCAATAGGGTTGCTCGAAGAATCGATCCTCACTGAATCAGATGTAGCTGCCGCATTTGGGTCTTATGATGACGCTCCCCTATCAAACAGAATTGCGGCTTTATACGCGAATCTTCGACATCATTTTCATCACCAGACCAGCGCCAGGGATGCATCTACATTCTGGTCTGGCTTTGGAGCAATACGGCGAAGTGACTTCGTCAATATCAATGGATTCGATGCCGCCTATGCAGAACCAAGCATCGAAGATATCGATCTTGGCACAAGACTACGCAATGCAGATCGTAGAATTCTCCTTGTCCCAGAGGCAATGGCCAAGCACTGCAAGGATTGGGGGCTGGTCCAACTATGGCGGACTGACGTCTTTAATCGAGCCCTCCCATGGTCTCGTCTGATCGTGTCGCGAGTAACAGATGGCGCCGATCTCAATACATCCTCACGGGAAAAAGTAATCGCTATCACCGCTCACTGTATTTGGCTCTTTGGTGCGTTATCATTTTTTGCCCCTCTTATAAGCATCGCATTTTTTGGTGCTGTTATGTTTTTTCTGGCAGCAAATCGGAAGTTCTTCATCCTGCTAGCACGACGTGGTGGTAGTAGATTACTCATTGCTGGCGTCATTTTACATTGGCTTTATTATATATATTCCAGTCTCGCATTTGCATTCATAAAGTTGACGCACAGGATAATGGTGGAAGCGCATTAGGCTACACCAATACGCCTCTTACTGAACATTACCTCTTGTATGATGCCAAGCATTGGCCGCTCGCCTGCTTGACCCGTTTTACCCAGCGTCGTAGGCATGGCTATCATGGCCGTATATAATTTTAACACCGCCCTTCTTCGTGCTCCTGCCAAGTCTGTAGCGCGCGGCTTGCGTGCAGTCGGCGGCGAAGATCCCAATTTCGACAGCATTGCTTCGGAACACCAATCCTATGTGGCGGCCCTGCGAACTGCTGGCGTCGAGCCAATTGTACTACCCGCATTAGAAGACTTTCCAGATTCTATCTTCGTGGAAGACCCTGCACTTGTCTTCCCGGAGGGGGCTATCTTGTTGCGCCCCGGTGCGCCGAGCCGTCGTGGCGAAGCAGACGAGATTGCACCAGTCCTGTATGAAAATTTTGACACCGTGCTTTCATTACCTGAGGGTGGCACTGTTGAAGGCGGCGATATATTGACAACACCTGATAAAGTTATGATCGGCCATTCCGCACGAACCAACCAAGCGGGAGCCAAAGCGCTGCAACGCCTCCTCACCGAACTGGGGCGAAAAAGTGAAATCGTAACAACGCCCGAAGATGTACTGCATTTCAAATCAGATTGCTCGCTGCTCGATGAGGAAACTATTCTCGCTACGGAGCGCCTTGCACAATCCGGTGTTTTTCACGGGTTTGATGTCATCAAAGTACCCTCTGGCGAAGAGGCCGCAGCAAACGCGTTGCGCATCAATGACATTGTCATGGTGAATAATCGTCACCCGCGCACAATAGATCTTCTTGATCAGCGACAATATAAAATTGAACCGATAAAAACTGATCAGATTGCAATAATTGACGCTGGTTTGTCTTGCATGTCGTTGCGGTGGCAAAGCGCTGCCAATTGATAAAGATATTTTGCTTGCATAGATTGTGAAGGCACCCGATGCTGACGTGATGGACGAACAAGCAGATATGCCTAGTCACAAAAGCCCGGATCGCCCACTAGGCTTTTGGCAATGTTGGTCTATGAGTGTCGGCGTGATGATAGGATCGGGCGTATTCTTACTGCCCGCAGTGCTCGCGCCCTATGGATCTATCAGCTTTCTCGGCTGGCTTTTTACCAGCGCCGGCGCTATCGTCATCGCGCTTGTATTGGGTCGGCTTGCCGGTCGCACAGATCGAAGTGGCGGGTTCTACATTTACACACGCGAGGCCTTTGGCGCGCTACCTGGATTTATCGTAGCTTGGAGTTATTGGGTCAGTATTGTCTTCGCTATTACGGCGGTCAGCGTGGCCTTTGCCGGCTATGCCGGAGTACTCATTCCTGCCTTGAATGATACTGTTCTGGGACAAGCCGCAATTGCCGCGTCGATCATCTTGGTGCTGACCGGAGTGAACTTAAAAAGCGTTTCTGGTGCTGCATCTCTGCAACTCGTGATGACTCTGTTAAAAATCACACCTCTGCTGATTATCATTGCGCTTGGAATCTATGCCGGTGACGTAAAAAATATCCCGCCCTTTAACCCGCAGTCTCTACCTCTCACTGAGGCGCTCGCCACTACCGCACTCCTTACTATGTGGGCCTTCCTCGGTATTGAAGCCGGTGTTGTTCCGGCCGGTGAAATTAAAGATGCCAAGCGCACCGTCCCACGCGCGGTTATCGCTGCAACGCTGATGGTGGCCGCAATCTACATTGCCTCAACGGCGGCGGTCATGATGCTGGTCCCGGCTGAAATTCTAGCACAGTCTCAATCCCCTTTTGCCGATGCCGCCGCCATACTCGGCCCTATTGGCGGTCCGCTGATCGCCATCGGCGCCCTTGTGTCTACGGCGGGCTCGTTGAACGGTAATATTCTTTTAGGGGGGCAAATGCCAGCGGCGGCAGCCCGTGACGGATGCGCGCCAAGCCAACTGGCGCGAACCAATAAAGGCCACGCGCCCACTATAGCCATAATAACATCATCAGTTCTGGCCATGCTCTTACTGTTCTTAAATTATAATTCTGGCTTATTATCCGCATTTACATTTTTGATATCCATATCGACCCTAGCGACACTCTTGCCCTATGCAATCTCAGCATTGGCGGAGATAAAATATTCCATCACAAATGCGCGTGCCTGGGTAATTCTGGCAATCGTCGCCCTTATATACGCCGTCATCGCCATGGCAGGCGCGGGTCCAAAAACTCTTCTGTGGGGGCTGGTCTTGATCGCCGCCGGACTTCCAGTATTTTACTGGTCAAAGATGCAACATCGAAATGAAAACTGATTTATCATGGCACCTCAAAAATTAGAAACCGGACTGCCTCCTTGGGTATATGTAGATGAAGATTTTTTCACCCTGGAACGCGATACACTTTTCCAACCCAGTTGGCAGATCGTTTGCCATGACAGTGATATTGCTGGCCCTGGATCCTATGCGACTTTAAATTTTATGGGCGCGCTGGTTCTCGTCATACGTGGTGATGATGGAACTCCTAGAGCCTTTAAAAATCTCTGCCGTCACCGCGCAGCGCGACTGCTTGATGAACCCTTCGGCAAGTGCAAGTCACGGATTGTTTGTCCCTACCACGCCTGGACATATGATTTGAAAGGTCGCCTGGTGGGTGTGCCTCACCGTGATAGCTATGATGATTTTAAGAATGGTGAATACGGCCTCATACCGCTGGACCTTCGATCATGCGGTGGCTTCTTGTTTGTGTGTATTAACTCCGACACCAGCAGTCAGTCATTCGATGAGTTTATCGCGCCTCTAATAGGTGAGTTTGAGACCTATAAAACATCTGAGATGCGTGCTCTAGGACGTATCAGCCTGCGTGAGCGTGAGATAAATTGGAAGATCGCCGTTGAGAATTATGTTGACGCAATGCACTTGCCCGTCGCACATCACGGATTGAATAGCCTGGTTAGCGATACTTACACTTTAAGTGTCGAGGAAGGCGCCTATCACATTAATTCTACGGTTGGGCCCGCGCCAAATCTAACACTCTCCGCTATGAGCTATCTAAAGTTTCTTCCCGATACGCCTCACCTTCCGCCCGAACGCCGCCGCGCCTGGGTATACAAGATGCTTTGGCCAAATCTTGCATTTGATATGTATCCTGACCAGATCGATTTCATGCAATTCATTCCGATAGCACCGGGACGAACTATGTTGCGAGAAATATCATATGCCTTGCCGGACGAAAGACGGGAAATGCGCGCCGCAAGGTATCTCAACTGGCGCATCAATCGCGAAGTCAATGTCGAGGACAAGGACGTTATCGAGCGGGTTCAAGCGGGCCTTTATGCCGGGGACTTCCAGCCGGGGCCTATTTCCCGAGATGAAATCTGCCTGCGCGACTTCACGCAAAAAATGCGAAACATGCTTCCGGTTTGTCTTGAGCAAAAATCTCCTGGCGCAGAAGCCTTAGGGAAACTGATCCGGCGCTAGCTATAAATCTATTTTGCCTAATTAATGACATATCTAGTCTTGCATAGATACCTAGCCGTCACGGCTTATAGCTCAACTGGCTATGGGGCTAATGGATTGCGGCTGCTCGCAATAGCCACTCTTTGACAGTGAAAAGCTCCGACAAAAATCAAGCAAAAGCTTAACTCTCTTCTCATCCGGGAGATCAGCATCCGTACATTTCGCAACATAAGTCACCGCAGCAATAATTCTGTCGTCAATCGAAAAGATCGGCGCCGCCACACACTCGCGCCCCTGCAATAATGTTCCGGATGTGTAGACATAACCTTTTTCTTTTGCATGCTGATATTTCGAAGCCACTTCACTTGCACGACGTTCGTGTAATTCGGAGTTTTCTTCTATCTCATGCTGTACAGCATCATGGAGAAGCTCTGGCGCCGAATAGGCTGCAAAGATCAAGCCTGTTGCAGATGTGAACAGAGGAAAGGCAACACCCGGGCCAATCATAGAAAGTGATGGATTTCGGGAGCGCTCACAACGCACCACAGTAGGCCCAAGAGCACTCCAAACACTCAGAAAAACATCAGCGTTAAGCTGCTCCCCCAGATTTGATAGCTCATCGCCTGCACGATTAACAACATCGATGCGATTTACTGCCGCCATGCCAATTCTGAGGGCCCCAATACCAAGATCATAACTGCCGGATTTATGCGCTTGCTTCAAAAATTCACATACACATAAGCTCTGAACATAACGATGTGCTTTGCTCGGCGCGACATTCGCGCGTTCAGCAATTAGCTTCAGTGAAATTGGAGCGCGATTGCGCGCGACAATCTCCAATATACTAAAAGCAACGCTAACGGATTTTAAACCGTTGCTTGAGCCTTCATCTCCAGAGGTCAGTGACTTATCCCCTCATTTCCCAAGCGAAGCGGCAATTATGCTAAATGTCAGCAACTTCGCACAACTGACATCCGCTACAATCAGACTATTCTCCCGGATTCCTTTGGTAAGTAAATTGAGTTAGCGAGTATTGGTAGCGGCATTAACTGACTATCGCAATCGAAATGCACCATATTTACTGGCCTGTTTTCAATAGAAATTCAGGTACCAGCGGGTCCATAGGGCTAGCTAGGGCTGAATAGTAAGTGGTGCCAGGTAAAATAATGTCTTGGTTGGTTTAATAGCGTTGAATCCTTCTGCATTATGTAATTCATTTCGTATTGTTGAATTAATTCTTTCTTTGCTTCCAATGCTTCACAAAATAATTACTCAATACCTCGGCCACGGGGCCTTGGGGAACAGGAGCGTTCACCTATGACAGTCTCGGAAATTTGCGTAAAAAAATACTGGGCAGCCGGGTTGTGGATATCCAGTATCTGACCAACAATCGCATCAATCGCGCGCGTGACACCAATGACGGTTTCGTCTGGCGCAACTATACGCATGATGCGCGCGGCAATGTCAGTGATAATGACCGGCTGGGCTTTACCTATGACAGGGCGGAACAGCCGACCGCGATTTCGGGCGCGGCGACGGGAACCTTTACCTATGACGGGAATTTGAAACGCGTCAAACAGGTGCTGGGCGGGGAGACAGTATATTCCGTCTACGGTCTGTCGGGGGCGGTGCTCTATCGCGACAATGCGACGACCGGCGTCGCGACGGATTATATCCGCGCGGGCGGCATGACCATCGCCCGGATCAAGGGCTCTGCCACAAGCTATCTGCATGCCGATCATCTGGGCTCGCCGGTTGCAGCGACGACGACCGGCGGTTCGGTGCAGTGGCGGGAGGACTACACGCCCTATGGCGAAGAGCGCCAGGACCCTGCGGCCAACGACAATGACGAGAGCTTCACCGGCCATATCAAGGACGACGCCACCGGCCTCACCTACATGCAGGCGCGGTATTTTGACCCCGTCATCGGGAGGTTTTTGTCGGGTGATCCGGTGGGGTTCAGCCCCGCCCAGCCGCAAATGTTTAACCGGTATAGCTATACGTTCAACGATCCGGTAAATGCGACGGATCCGAGTGGGAAATGTCCGTGGTGCGTGATTGGCGCGGTTATTAGCGGCGGGCTGCAATTAGCTAGAGAGGTAAAAAACGGCAACATTGACTTAAGCGATGGAATTCAAGCGTCGGACTTGGCTGCCGGCGGGCGAGTTGCGTTGGCTGCGGGAACTGGAGCTCTTGGCGTAGGTGTAGGGGCTCGAATACTGACGACCGTTGCCGCAGCTGGCGGCAGCCGCTTGGTTGCTGGAGCCGTTGGGGGAGCAGTTGGCTCGGCTATCGCAGATGGCGGAACTCAGACAGCTCAAATTATGGCAGGAGAACAAACTATTGGTGGAGCGATTGAAAGCATCGCCGATTCTACAGTCATGGGAGCTGTTGGTGGAGGATTTCTCGCAAAAGTAACGCCAACTGGCATTTCGCAAGTTGATCAGATGATTACCGCCGCTGCAGTCTATGTTGAAACGGTAGCTGGAATTGTAGAAGAGGCGCAAGCCGCAGAAATTGAGCCAATCGAACAAGAGTAGATCGATTAATTGTATAGGTAAGTGGATTTGGAAATGACCATTAGAGAATTCGTAGTAATTGGTCTTGCATCATTAGGGATTGCTGCTGGGTCTGCGATTATAGAAGTAATATCCGAAGAGGCAAATTTTTTGATGGCCTTAAAAAAGGGGTATTTAACATTCTTGACTGCCTTCGTTTTGGTCAGTTTTGTCCGCGCTATGGCGTCTTTTTATAAAAATAAGGAATAAGAACTGATAGAGGCTCACGGCAAGATAAAGCGAACTTGCGCTTTGACGCCTGTTCTTATCTAACGCATTGTCTGCACACTGTTTTTATGGTGCAATATTGGCACCACTGAGACATACGCAAGAAAATCCTGGGCGCCCGGGTTGTGGATATCGAGTATCTCGCCAATAATCGCATTGACCGCGCCCGGGACAGTAATGACGGCTTCGTCTGGCGCAATTATACGCATGACATTCGCGGCAATGTCACCGACAATGACCGCCTTGACCAAGCTTTAAATGAAGTACGTCCTCGTAGCGCAACGGATACAAGACACCGATCACGTTGATAAACCCCACGATGGATAATCATCCGCCGTAAAACTGAAACCTGGAGATCCTCCAGCTGGGTGGCCAATACATGGAGAGCGCTTCAGTTCCTGATAGTTTCACAGGGCGAGAAATCTTGAACCTTAGAGTGTTGGAAATGTGATCGAGAAATAATTTGAAATGAATTCGAGTGGTAGCTCAGTGGTAGCTTTAACAAAAGCCATCAATAAGCTTACGCCGGAGCAATCTATAACATATTGTTTTATCTGGATTGGTGAGCCCAGATGGGCTCGAACCATCGACCTACTGATTAAAAGTCAGTTGCTCTACCAGCTGAGCTATGGGCCCACAACAAAGGGGATGGTTCTGGAGAACCAAAATATTCCAACAAACAAAAGCCGCTCACGATCTTGATCAGTGGCAATCACCTTGGAAGGCGCGGAACATAGGGGCGGCTATGCGCCGGGTCAACCGATTCTGATGCTGAAATGGGCGCGAATTCTACACAAGCGTTTCACCGGTAGCCGCCTGAAACCGGGCCTTGAATTGATCAAACTGACCGCCCACGATGGCCTCGCGCATTTCAGACATAAGATCCTGATAATATTGGAGGTTATGCCAGCTCAGCAGCATCGGTCCGAGATATTCACCCGACCGGAAAAGGTGGTGCAGATAGGCTTTGGAGTAATCCCGACTCGCCGGGCATTTGCTGTCTGGGTCTAGCGGCTCTGGATCCTCAGCAAATTGTGCGTTCTTGATGTTGATGGCGCCGGTTTTGGTCCAAGCCTGACCATGGCGCCCAGACCGGGTCGGCGCAACACAATCGAACATATCGATCCCCCGCGCGACTGCGCCCACAAGATCGGCGGGCTTGCCCACACCCATCAGATAACGCGGTTTCAATGCGGGCATATGGGGCGCGGTAAACTCCAGCACGCGAAACATCTCCTCACGTCCCTCACCCACCGCGAGACCGCCAACTGCATAGCCGGAAAAGTCTATTTCCATTAAGCGCTCAAGGCTTTCGCGCCGAAGGTCTTCGTAATTGGCCCCTTGCACAATACCGAATAGCGCTTGACCTGGATTAGAGAGCTTTTCAAAGGCGTCTTTGGAACGCTGCGCCCATCTGATCGACAACAGCATTGATGTCCGCGAATCTTCATGAGTGATCGGGATCGCCGGGCACTCATCAAGCTGCATTTGTATATCCGAGCCCAACAGACATTGTATCTCTATCGAGCGCTCCGGGGTCAGCATATGACGCGACCCGTCAATATGTGATTGAAAGGAAACACCCTCCTCCGTCAGCTTTCGAAGCTTTGAAAGGGACATGACCTGAAACCCACCAGAATCTGTGAGGATCGGGTGCGGCCAATTCATAAATTTGTGCAAGCCCCCGAGCTTCGCTACACGCTCCGCTGTTGGCCGCAACATCAAATGATATGTATTACCGAGAACAATATCTGCGCCGGTTGCGCGCACATGCTCGGGCAACATCGCTTTCACCGTGCCGGCAGTACCCACAGGCATAAAAGCAGGCGTACTAATCTCGCCGCGCGGCGTAGAAATGACGCCAGTGCGCGCTGCGCCATCAGTGGCGTTAAGGGAGAAGGAAAATTCAGCGACCATCATTCAACTCAAGAAAACACGCATCGCCATAGGAATAAAATCTGTATTCCTTTTCAATGGCATGAGCATAGGCAGCTTTCATCTGTTCAGCTCCTGCAAAGGCGCAAACCAGCATAAACAATGTTGAGCGCGGTAGGTGAAAATTCGTCAACAACATTTGAGCGGCCTTAAATTGATAACCCGGTGTAATAAAAATATCAGTTTCACCGGAAAAGGGGTGAACGACACCCGCTTCATTCGCCGCACTTTCCATAAGCCGGAGAGAGGTTGTCCCCACCGCAATTACGCGCCCGCCCGACGCTCTGCAATCATTTATTTGTTGCGCCTGATCAGGGGTAATCTCTCCCCATTCGCTGTGCATTTTGTGGTCGCTGGTGTCATCGACTGTTACAGGTAAAAAGGTCCCGGCCCCCACATGCAAGGTGATAGAGAGATGCCCCACACCGCACCGGCTAATCTTTTCCAGCAAGTCATCAGTAAAATGCAATCCTGCGGTTGGCGCAGCGACAGACCCGGTTTCTCGCGCAAAGATCGTTTGATAATTCAGTTCGTCACCAACATCCGCAGGGCGGCGACGCGCAATATAGGGCGGCAGCGGCATCACACCTGCGCGCAACAATCGCTTTTGAAAAGGCTCGTCCCTGCTCTCGAACTGAAGCACTGCTTCGGCCCCATCCCTACTCACAACACGCGCGTCAAAATTCTCTCCAAATTGGACGACATCGCCCGCCCGCAATCGCTTTGCCGGGCGCACGAAAGCCCGCCAACAATTCTCTTCGATTTCTTTATGAAGAGTGGCCTCAATGGAGATTGCATCGCCCTCATCGCGCGCTGCCCGCGATCCAAAGAGTTGCGCTGGCATAACACGCGTGTTGTTGGTGACGAGCAGATCACCCTCGCGCAATAAGCCCGGCAGATCAGTGATCTTGCGATCACCAAGCCCTTGCCCCTCAACTGCCAACATGCGTGCGCTGTCACGCGGCGAGGCTGGTGTAAGCGCAATGCATTCTTGCGGCAAATCAAAATCGAAAAGATCAACACGCATGCCGCGTCCCATCATGAAGCGACAACATTGAAATTATATCGAATACGTGTCGCAGTTAAACCGCTGATCCATGGTCTCCGATGGCGTGCTTTCTTTGCAGGCGCCAACTGGTTTGGCTGGAACACCCGCCACTGTGCAATGGGCTTGTACGTCATTTAGAACAACGCTGCCCGCCGCAACTTTTGCGCCCTCGCCCACGATAATATTGCCAAGGACTTTGGCGCCGACGCTGATCAACGCACCGCGACGAATTTTCGGATGGCGGTCACCTTCGTTTTTTCCAGTGCCGCCAAGTGTTACATTTTGCAATATCGAAACATCGTCTTCAATCACAGCCGTTTCGCCAATAACAATTCCGGTGGCGTGGTCGAAAAATACACCCTTGCCGATACGCGTCGCAGGATGAATATCCACTGCAAAAAGTTCAGACATTCGGCTTTGCAGATAAAGCGCCAAAGCTTTGCGGTCATGGCCCCAAAGCCAGTTGGCGACACGCTGCGCCTGTAGGGAAAGATAGCCCTTAAAATACAAAAATGGCTGTACATATTCATTGCAAGCCGGGTCGCGATTAAAAACGGCACGCATGTCGTGAAGCGCCGCATCAACGATGCTCGGTTCATTTTGATAGGCTTCGTCGCAAACCTCCCGCCAGAGCATGGCATTCATTTCCGTATCTGAAAATTTCTGCGCAAGACGGTAAGAAAGCGCCGCCTGGAAACTTTCATGATTGAGGATCGTTGCATGAAGAAAGCTCGCAAGCGCTGGCTCAGACGCCGCCGCGCTCGCCGCCTCAACGCGCATGCGTGACCACGTCTGATCGCTGGAAATAGCTATAATTGTCGCTTGTTCGCGTGATGCATGGGCCATAGGGGCAGTTTCCTACGTTTGACGATGGGCTGCAAGTATGTGGTGGGAAATAGGCATTGGTGCCTCTCCCCGCAAGGCTTTAGTGAAAGCCGTCAACACCATCACAATTGTGAGACTATCAGTAATCTCACCCGTCATGACCATCTCATACAGTTTGCAAAACGCTACTCTCTTTATGGTTAACGCCTCAGATGGGTCAGGTGTCGCCTCACCGCGCTCCAGATTCCAGGCGAAATAGCAAAGAGCCCGTTCATCAGTAACCGAGTTCGAAATATCAAAAGCGGATAAAGGCGCCCAATCACGCGCGGTCAAACCCGTCTCTTCGGATAATTCGCGCCTTGCGGATTCCACCGGTGGAACATCAAGCGCACCGCCCCCCTCTGGCAACTCCCAGCTGTAGCGATCTTGCGGGAAACGGTGCTGGCCCACAAGCCATACCGATCCATCTTCATCGATGGGTAATATTCCGATGGCGAGATTTTTAAACCGGACAACACCATATTCACCGGGCGATCCATCCGGGTGAATAATGTCATGGTCGACAATTTTTATCCACGGATTTTCAAACCGCTTCACTTCTCGTTGAACCCGCCATGGACCAACAATTTTTTTAAGGCTGGTCATTCCTGTGAAGCGGCGCGAACAGGTACAGGAAACTGACAGATATCGACATAGTCCGGACGATAATAAAAGAACGCACTCGGTCGGTTTCGCCGCGCCTCCAGATAAGCTGCAAAAGTTTCAGTAGAAGAGTCCAGTATTTCTAAATTAACACGCTGGTCATCTGGCACATCTGCCGCCACACGCATGGAAAGAATGGTTTCACCAAGATCATCGTCTTCGGACTCCGGCGGCGCGGCGCGGCGCATCATCTGAAAATGCTCCATGCCCTCTACAACTCGGCCAAAGACGGTGAGGTTGCGATCCAGATAACGTTGCGGTTGAAGCGTTATGTAGAACTCCGTGCTGGCTGAATCTGTTTCATTGTTTCGGCCAAACGCAAACGCGCCCGTACAATGCAAATGCCACACTGTGTTGGCCTTATCATCAATGCCAACCGGCAGACTATCAACCCAACCAATTTTAGATGCATATCCATCCGCATCGTCTTGCAACGTTACTGAAATATGATCTGATAGAGGTTGTTCAAATTCCGGCGGCATATTCTTTTGTGCTTCTTTGAACGGCCGCTTGCCGAAGGCATCGCCGCCCTGGGCGACAAAACCGTCGATCACACGGTAAAAGGAAAGCCCATCATAATATCCCTCTCGGGCAAGCGCTTTGACTTGGGTTACATGGCGTTGCGCCAGCTGAGTGGATAATGCGACCACGATGCGTCCGCGCTCAAGATCAATATAGAGCGTATTTTCGGGGTTGAGTTTTCGCCAATCCGAGGGGCTGGACGCTTCCAGAATTTCTCCGGGTGACAGCACGCCCTCCAAGGCATCAGCCAATGCTGGGCTCGAGCAAAAAATCGTTGAGAGGACCAACAAAATCACAGACGGGGCAACAGTAGTTTTCATCATCTCTACTCTCTACTCTCTCCTCAACCTCTACCGCGATAGGGGGCGACACCGGGCTCTGGTAGCCATAAACCCTTCGGCGGCACCCCCGTTTGATAGAATACATCAATCGGAATACCGCCACGCGGAAACCAGTAGCCCGCGATCCGCAACCATTTTGGCGTCATTGCCTCGATCAGGCGCTTCGCAATTTGGATAGTGCAATCCTCATGAAATGCGCCGTGATTGCGGAACGATGTAAGAAACAACTTAAGTGACTTAGATTCTATGATCAGTTTTCCCGGCACATAATCAATGACCAGATGAGCAAAATCAGGCTGGCCAGTCACTGGGCAAAGCGACGTAAATTCCGGTGCGGTAAAACGCGCCAGATAGAGCAGCCCCTGGTGGGGATTAGACACGGTTTCGAGAATAGCTTCCTCAGGGGATTGCGGCGCACGCACCGTCTTACCCAGCACTTTCGCTCTGCTCGCCGCCTTGACTGCCCTTCGCCTTTTGGTCTTTTTCTTGGTTACCGACACCATCATAAACCCTCAAAATCCACCTCTTTAGCCGAGGCCGAGCAATACGGCAAAATCTCCGCTGCGCGGCGCTCTCGAACCATAGACAAAGCCACCTCACCTAGCCTATAAGCCGCGCTCCGTCAGCCCTGACACTTGGGCAAGGCGGCATGCCCAGGTAGCTCAGTTGGTAGAGCAGCGGACTGAAAATCCGCGTGTCGGTGGTTCAAATCCGCCCCTGGGCACCACATAGCTGAGCATACAGCATCATTGGTGGATATAAATGCGCCAACGAAACTAGACTCCGAACTCAATCAGTCTCTTGAATTATAGTTACAAATCATGATTCACGCTATCAGGCACAATTATAGGGGAGCAAGACACGATACAGAATCAAAGAAGACATTTTCACAAGCCTGTTCCTTCAGGTGCGCTGCGTATTTAAAGAAGCTGACAGCACATTTACATTCCCTCCGTCGCACCATGGGCCGAGTGAATCACACCACAAAAAAAGCGCAAAGCGCACTAAATTCATTACAAAACTACCCGCTCACATTTATCATTTGGGTACAGACTGCCAATGCCTATGGCTGTTTTCCTTCCCGATTTTACCTCCGCCACGTGGAAGCTAAAACTAGTTCAACCTTCCAATAATCAAATTTTTTATCGTAATCAGATAATCTGCTCAAGATTTTCAAATTCCAGCGTTGCTCCGTCACTAAAGGTGACTACGCCATCCGCATCATCGCTGAAGACGACACTCTCGGAGTCTGAAGAAACGATTGTTCCTTGCGTCAACTCAACAGTCCAATCGACACCCAATTCACCCAAGGCCGAAATGCCGCCCTCGATTTGGATGGAATCCGTCCAACCGCCGACGCCGCCGTCGATCATATCGGAGCCATCTCCCATATCATAAACGAAAATGTCAGCGCCATCTCCGCCATAGAGATAGTCATTGCCTGCCCCCCCAATGATCGTATCGTTGCCGTCGCCGCCATCAATAATATCAGCGCTGTTTGTACCGTATAATACATCATCATTTGATTGAACGTTGATGGTGACCGTATCACTTGACTGCGCCTGACTTGAACCATCCGTTGACGTTGCAGTAACTGTCAGATTGACTTCGCCGGTATAACCATCTGATGGGGTGATCGTGAGCTGGTGCAAATTCCAGTTAGATACATCAACTCCATCAGACGTCTCGATCGCAGTAAATGTATTATCGCCATCGGTGATGATGAATCCATCCGGAATTTCAGAAATTGTCGTTGTAATAGCTTCCGAACCATCTGCATCAGCAGAGCTGACACTTATGTCAGGCAGTACGATCGGGCCACCATTACTGCCGGAGACAACCCCGGATGGCATTTCTTCCGTAATTGATATATCATCCATGTACATGCCGCGGCCATAGGCTTGCGCCTCGCCACTGGTGCGAAACTCAAGTGTCATCTCGGAACCATCACCCGTGAAGGTGTAGCTTCCTGTTTGCCAATTTATGCTGCTGTCGCCAGTCCCATCCGCGCTAATCGTATCAACAACCTGTCCATTGACGACTACTTCAATCTCATTGACGTTGTCGCCATAGCCTGGTCGTGGCGCATATTCGAAATCAACAGTATATGTGGCGCCGTCCTGAGTGTCGATTGTGCGATGGATATTCGTTGCATCGTCATAATAATTAACTGCGTCATCATTTAGCTCAACGAACTGATTAGTTGTCCCATCAGAGAGCGCTTCTTGTTTGACTTCAATCTTTTCAGAACTCGTTTGCCAATCGCCAATTGAACCAAGCCAGGCTGATCCTGACTGGCTGGTGTCTATATTGCCGCCTTCAAAACCACTACTAACCGTATTTTCGCCACCCAGGACAACCTGTTCGACCGCGCCGATGGTTACGGTTGGCGCATCGGCAACCGCATTGATATCTAACGTTGCGGTTCCCGATTCAACATTCGTCCCATCCGTAGCTGAAAAGCTGAACTCTACATTTTGAATTGAGAGGTCGTCCGTCGGCGAGAATGCCCAGGTTCCATCACCATTATCGACTAATGCGCCGAAAGCTGGATCAACAGATACATCCTGGATGGAAAGCGTTGCCCCTTCCGGGTCCATAGATTGGGCAAGAAGTTGTGCTTCGGTGATGACAATGTCAGTGTCTTCGTTCGTTGCACCGAGATCAACATCGATGACGACTGGACCTTCATTGACATCGACAACATTGATGGTCACGGTTTCAGTGTAGGTAGCGCCAGAAGAATCTTCGACCTGGACAGCTACTTCATAGCTGTCTTGTGTTTCATGATCGAGCGATACGCCGTCTTTCAACTTCAACTCATTGCCGACAACCTCAAACAACCCCGATGCGTCTTCGCTAAGTGAGAACGTAGCATTGTCACCCACATCCGGGTCACTCGCCGTCAAAGTCGCAACCACGGTACCCACGTTATTTTCTGCAACAGTGGGTGTCTCTACACCCTCACCGCCGACGATCTCTGCTCCGTTTTGCAATTGCAGATCATTATTGCCTGCTAAATCCTGCACCACGCCGCCATCAGCCTCATTCAT
>JAADIH010000224.1:4048-5076 GCA_013151435.1 Alphaproteobacteria bacterium | reverse complement strand
GGGCAAGATCGAGGTCCACGGGCGCCATCACCGCCGTCAGCGAAGTGCGATAGTCATCTTGCCGCGAAATACCGGTCTGCGGATCGACAATGAGCGATGGCGCTAATAATCGCGCCGAGCAGGCAATCACATATTCGCACTCTTCTAATGTGTACGCATTATGGAAAACCCGCGCGGAAGGTGACGCGCAAACGTCCCGAGCCGCGATGGCCTGAGACCTTGGCGCGTCGCTTAACAATTCTGAGATGCGATCCCAGTTCGGATCTTTGGGGGGTGCGCTTGTCGGTCGTGGTGTTTCCTGACGCTGCGCCTCTAAGGCCGCATTGAGAGCTGCTGCATTTGGATAATTGGCCGTCTTTAATTTCTGCATCACTTGCGCTGCTTTTGCCGCATCACAAAAGGCCCGGCCGCTCGCGGCCCGTCGCACCGTAATGATTGCCGCAACCGCATCACGAGGCGCAGCATTGGCTATCAACGCGGCGCCGTCTGCATCATCAGGATCATGGGCAAAGAGCAACATCGCCAGCTCGCGCATGGCCGCTGGTGAGCCCGCGCGACCAGCCTCTATCACCGAGGAGATCGCCTCCTCCCAATCTGGATCTACACCAAGTCCCTCTGCATAAAGGACACCAAGCAAGCGCTTTGCATCCATAGAGCCCGCTGCTGCTGCACGCGCCAGCAAACTGGCCGCCTCTTCAACGCCTGATCTCTCGTCAAAACAACGGGTGGCTAATGTGTAGAGGGCATCGCTGTTTTCTTGCGCCGCTGCCGCGTTAAGCCAGCGATCCATCTCCGCGCGCGCGCCCGTACTGCTAAGGGCGCCAGCGAGCGCATATTGCG
Organism: Alphaproteobacteria bacterium; assembly: GCA_013151435.1. Lineage (GTDB taxonomy): Bacteria > Pseudomonadota > Alphaproteobacteria > Caulobacterales > Parvularculaceae > Hyphococcus. The sequence continues at coordinate 4,236 of JAADIH010000224.1, read as the reverse complement.
CAGCTGCATCCCCCGCCTCGGCGGCTTTTCGAAGTGTATCAATATTTGTGTTCGGCGATCCGACCATTAAGTCTACGCTATCACCTCAGTGAGGCGGTAGGCCAGTCCGCCATGGGTCGCACCAGTTAAGGCCAACCGACGCTATCAAATATCCGCACAGCAGTGGGCTGGTTTTCACCAAATGCTGC
>JAADIH010000224.1:0-3963 GCA_013151435.1 Alphaproteobacteria bacterium | reverse complement strand
CCGAGAGCAAACGCGCTTTGCGCCTCATCACGCAGCAAATATTCGAGCAAGATTTCTGCGTTGGCCGCATTCGGCGCATAAGTCGTAACTCCCGCTCCCGAAATATTGACATGAGTTCCATTGCCATTTTGATCCGGGAAAAGGACGCCAAGCTTCTCACCGATCGCCGCCTTTTCGGTCTCATCGGATCCAATGAAGCGCGCCACGTAATAACTATTGACGATACCGACCCGGCAGAGCCCCGCAGCCACGGCTTCAATTTGCGATGTGTCATTGCCTTGGGGTTTACGCGCGAAATTGGCGACAATCCCGCGCGCCCAGCTTTCCGCCGCATCTTCGCCTACATGGGCGATACGCGACGCCAGTAGCGACTGATTATAAATATTTGAGGAAGACCGCACACAGATCGTACCCGTATAGGCTGGGTTTGCTAGATCGGCATAGGTCTCAAGGCCATCCGGCAGCCCCTGCTCCTTATTGTATATGACAATCCGCGCACGCTTTGAGAGGCCAAACCATTTTCCTTCCGGGTGGCGGAATTGCGAGGGTACGCGGGCTTCAAGCGTATCATTGTCGATGGCTCTAAATATTCCGCGCTGGTCGGCTCGCCACAAAATTCCCGCATCCGCCGTAATAAAAAGATCCGCAGGCGACGCTTCTCCTTCTTGTGCAATACGTTCGATCAATGCATCGCCGCCAGCTTCGATGATATTGACGCGAATGCCTGTTTCCTCCGTAAACGCATCATAGATCGCAATATCGGAATCATAATGCCGACCGGAATAGACGTTCACCTCGCCCGCATTGGCTGGTGCGACTTGTGTCTCACTGGGCGCCTCGGCAGTTTCTTGCGTGCAAGCAGCAATCATCACGATCAGCGCAACACATGCCGCCTTTAAGGGGGCGGCCTTTAAGGCAGTGCCGCGAAAAAACGTGAATAGGGAGGATCTTAGAAGTTCAGGCATTGGCTTGGCGCTTCCTTTATGCGAATAATTCTTAATAACACAGATGGCGGAAATGGCAATATTCAGCAGTCTATTGATTTACAAAGATAAATATCTGACCTGGATCAATAGAGAGGGAAACCCGGGCCCCAATTTGCAGCGGCGCGGCCATTCGAACCCGAATAAGATCGCGACTAGCGGATACTCGCAGATAAGCCGTCCAGCCCGGGCCCGTGAACCGGCAATCCGTCACCACAAAACCTTCTGCGTTACCACCGCTCTCTATACTCAGCGCACCCTCGCGCATGATCGCTATTCCTGGCCCATCGCCCAAGCCGGGCGCCGCGAATGTCCCGAGCGCAGTTTCAATCTGTCCGTTTTTAATGGCGCCCGAAACCGTCTGACTGCCGGGAAATATCTTGGCGCCATCGAAGCTTTGGGGGGCGCTAAAAAGTTCTTCCGGGGCAGCGGTTTCAACGATGTGGCCATGACGCATCAGTGCAATGCGATCGCCGAGCGCCAGGGCTTCTTCTGGGTCATGAGTGACCAGGACAACTGCAACATTTTGCTCCTTCAGCACACGGTGCAAATCTTCGCGCAAACGTCGGCGCAGTGTTGCATCAATGGCTGCGAAAGGTTCATCGAGCAGCAAAGCTTCAGGGTTCCTGACCAAAGCACGCGCCAGCGCCACCCGCTGTTGCTCGCCGCCAGAAAGCTCATGAGGATAGCGCGCCGCCTTTTCGCTGAGCTGCATGGCATCAAGCTGTGCAGCGATAATCGCCTTCGCACCCTTCATACCAGCGATGCCGAAGGCAATATTTTGTTCCACCGTCATATGGGGGAACAAAACGAAATCTTGAAAAACAAATCCTATGGCGCGGTCTTCGGGCGGCGCCTCACGCCCCGGGCGCGCGATCTCTTTGCCGCCAAGCTCGATGGCGCCCGCCTGGATGTTCTCAAGCCCAGCTGCAATGCGCAGCAGTGTGGTTTTGCCACAGCCAGATGGCCCAAAGAGACACATGATTTCGCCAGCAGCGACTTCAAGATGAGCATCGTATACTGCCGCCACATCATCGAACTGGTGAGATATGCCTTTAAGGATTAAACTCATGAGACTAGGCTCAGCTCCTCGATACTGTACCGCTTTGGCAATGCCGCACTTTTACCCAGATGTCACGCATCTAAAGTGACGCTATTGTGATGTTATGTTTGTTTCGCTTCCCGACCTGCAAGGTTCTGCCGATAAAATGACCCATGAGAGAACACCGATCTGGAAGTCTTCATTCTGGAAGTCGCCACTTTGGAAAACATTGACGCTTGCAGCCGTGGCGCTTTGTCTTGCCGCACCTATCGGCGCCACATTTATGGGCGGCTTGGCTGCGAATGGCGCTGGCGCCTATCTGATCTCCACCATCGGCGTTCAATATTTATCCGGAACGCTGGTTCTTTGCGCGCTTGTGGGAGCTGGCGCGCTAATCATCGGGGCCGGGACCGCGATGATTGTCTCACTCACAGATTTCCCCGGACGGCGGTTTTTTGTCATCGCATTGGTGCTGCCCTTCGCCATTCCAGCTTACGTGGCAGCATATACTTATGCAGATTTACTGGGGCCGTTTGGCGCTGTCGCATCGCTCATTGGCCCGACGCGTCTGCCGGAAATCCGGTCCCTGCCGGGAGTCGCCTTTATCCTTACCCTGATGACATATCCTTACGTCTATCTCGCTATGTCAGCATCGCTTGCCGGACGCTCTGGCGCGTTGATGGAAACCGCGCGCGCCCTTGGGGCGAGCCCGGTAAAAGCCGCCCGGAAAATACTGCTCGGCGCGGGGCGCCCGGCCCTTGCCGGCGGCCTTGCCCTCGCCCTCATGGAAACCGCTGCCGATTATGGGGTTGCGGATTATTTTGGCGCCAAAACCTTGAGCGTCGGGATTTTTCGCACCTGGTATGGACTTGGCGATCTGGGCGCGGCGACCCAACTGGCTGCAGGATTATTTCTAATGGTGCTGCTCCTCGTACTGCTCGAGGAAGCCGGACGGCGCGGGCAAAGCGCAGAAAATGCGCGGGTGCAACGCGGCACTAAAAGAATAAAACTTTCGGCCCCTCATGCGCGCCTTGCGATCATGGCTTGTGCGACGCCCGTCATACTTGGCTTTCTTATTCCCGCCGGTATTCTTTTGGCCAAACTCGACCCCGAACTTTCTGTTGGCGCAGCGCACGGACTCGCGCAATCGCTCTCCAACACGGCGCTGATCGCGAGCGCGGGCGCGGGAATCGCGATCCTGATTGCGCTGATGCTGGCTTACGCAGCGCGGCAGATGAAATCACCCATGGGTAAAATATTATTGCGTATCTCAACACTCGGATATGCGATCCCCGGGGCCGTCATCGCCATTGGCATCCTCACCCTGACGGCCGGTCTCTCGCGAGCGACAGGGACGGCCATTGCGGGCGGAGTGGCGGTGCTGCTTTATGCTTATGTGGCGCGATTTTTAACCGCCGGATATAACGCGGTCTCTGGCGGCCTTACCCAAGTTAGTCCTCAGATGGATGCGATAGCACGCAGTCTTGGCGCCGGACCGACACGTATATGGACGCAAATACATTGGCCGCAAACCCGGGGGGCAATCCTCGCTGGCGCCGCGATCATCGCCATCGACATCGCCAAGGAACTCCCCGCAACATTGTTGCTACGGCCGTTTAATTTTGAAACCCTGTCGACGCGGATCTATCGCCTGGCGTCAGACGAGCGCCTTGCTGATGCGGCGCCAGCGGCATTGTTGCTGATCGCGCTTGGGCTTGTTCCCACATTAGCGCTGAGCGCCCTTACCAAACACAAAAGCAACAGCAAGGGCTGAATTTCTCAGCACTTTGCTGCCCATGCTTCGAGACGCGATCAAATGATCGCTCCTCAGTGTCTGGTTCATAAAGCAGCAAAAGACTAAAAGCCGTGAAGGACAGACGTTCATTTGCCAGAACATTTTCGGTTCTGACACTGATTCATATTTGTATGAGAGCCGGA
>JAADIH010000200.1 GCA_013151435.1 Alphaproteobacteria bacterium | reverse complement strand
CCTATTGCATACGCTGTCAGCCCCAGGTGATGGGCGCCTGTATGGATCTATTGCGTCATGCCGCCAAAACCCTTGAGATTGAGGCCAATGCGGCGACAGATAACCCGCTGGTCTTTGAGGATGGCTCTATTGTTTCCGGGGGCAACTTCCACGCTGAGCCCGTGGCCTTTGCCGCTGACCAGATTGCCCTGGCGATTGCTGAAATCGGCTCCATCACCCAGCGCCGGATCGCGCTGATGGTCGACCCAACGCTTTCCTATGGTCTGCCGACATTTTTAACCCCCGAGCCGGGGCTGAATTCCGGCTTTATGATCGCCGAGGTGACGTCAGCAGCGTTGATGTCAGAAAACAAACAACGCGCTGCGCCATGCTCCATCGATTCCACCCCAACCTCATGCAATCAGGAAGATCACGTCTCTATGGCGTGTCACGGCGCTCGCCGCCTTGGTGATATGAACAAAAACCTGGCGCAGATCATCGGCATAGAACTTCTCACCGCCGCGCAAGGCGTAGAGTTCCGACAGCCCCTGACCACCAGCCCGGTTTTACAAAAGGTTCTGGCAAAATTACGCGAAGAAGTTCCAGCGCTCGGGCCAGACCGGTTCATGGCCAATGACATGGCAAAGGCTGGTGAGTTGGTGAAGTCTGGCGCCATATGCGAAACGGCTCCGACAACTCTCCTTTTTCAATAAGCATCACGGCATAGACAGATAAAAATACTTAGGAATTCGAAATGAATAACCCCCGTAAAAATTCCCGCACCGTTCGTGCTCCACGCGGCTCTACGCTCACCGCAAAATCATGGGCGACCGAAGCCCCCATGCGCATGCTGATGAACAACCTCGACCCAGAGGTGGCGGAGAACCCTCACGAGTTGGTGGTCTATGGCGGGATTGGGCGCGCCGCACGCACATGGAAGGATTTCGACTGCATTGTCGAAACGCTGAAAACTCTTGAAGAAGACGAAACTCTGTGCGTGCAGTCGGGCAAACCCGTGGGCGTTTTCAAAACCCATAAAGACGCGCCGCGCGTGCTCATCGCTAACTCTAATCTGGTGCCCCATTGGGCAACATGGGACCATTTTCACGAACTCGATAAAAAAGGCCTGATGATGTACGGCCAAATGACCGCAGGGTCATGGATCTATATTGGCAGTCAGGGAATTGTTCAGGGCACCTATGAAACCTTCAAAGAGGCTGGCCGCCAGCATTTCAACGGTGACTTGACCGGCAAGTGGTTTTTAACCGCTGGGCTTGGCGGCATGGGCGGCGCGCAGCCTCTCGCCGCAGCCATGGCTGGCGCATCCTGCCTTGCCGTAGAATGCGACGAAGATCATATCGATTTCCGCATGCGCACCAAATATGTTGACGAAAAAGCTACCTCGCTTGATGAGGCCATCGATATGATCAACCGCTGGACCAAAGCGGGGGAAGCAAAATCAGTTGGCCTTTTGGGCAATGCCGCAGACATTTTCCCGGAACTTGTCCGGCGCGCCAAAGACGACCCAAAGGCCCGACCGGATCTCGTCACCGACCAAACATCCGCACACGATGTGATCAATGGTTATCTCCCCCAGAACTGGACCATGGCTGAGTGGATCGACAAACGCGAAACGGCGCCGAAGGAAGTTGAGCGCGCGGCGCGCGCTTCCATCAAAACCCACGTTCAAGCGATGCTGGATTTCTGGCATGCGGGAATTCCAACGCTGGATTACGGCAACAATATTCGTCAGGTCGCAAAAGAAGAAGGCCTTGAGAACGCATTCGATTTTCCCGGCTTCGTGCCGGCTTATGTGCGCCCGCTTTTTTGTCGTGGCGTTGGCCCGTTTCGCTGGGTGGCGCTGTCGGGCGACCCGGAAGACATCTATAAGACCGACGCCAAGGTAAAAGAGCTGATCCCCGATGATCCGCATCTCCACAATTGGCTCGATATGGCCCGCGAGCGCATCGCCTTTCAAGGATTGCCCGCACGCATCTGTTGGGTTGGCCTTGGTCAGCGCCACCGGCTTGGCCTCGCCTTCAACGAGATGGTGAAATCGGGAGAACTCTCCGCCCCCGTGGTGATCGGGCGCGACCATCTCGATTCCGGCTCTGTCGCCTCCCCCAACCGCGAAACCGAGAGCATGATGGATGGCTCTGATGCGGTATCCGACTGGCCGTTATTGAATGCGCTGTTGAATACAGCGTCTGGGGCCACCTGGGTCTCGCTGCATCATGGCGGCGGCGTCGGCATGGGCTTTTCCCAGCATGCAGGCATGGTGATTTGCGCAGATGGTACTGACGAGGCGGCACGCAGAATTGAGCGCGTCTTGTGGAACGACCCCGCCACCGGCGTGATGCGCCATGCCGATGCGGGTTATGAAATCGCGAAAGAATGCGCCCGGGAAAACGGCCTTAATCTGCCCAGTCTCTAGCTGGCTCGACTTGCAAAGTTTGTCAGGCTGCTGCTTCCAGATGGGCCTGCCAGTCTTTTAGCTTTGCGACTAAATTCGCGGAGAGTTCCGCATAACGACCAATCATCATCTTTTCAGCCGCCATTTTTTCACCCGCCAAAGCTAATTCCAGAACATCCGCCGCCGTTTGATGAAATACCCGGTGCAACTCTTTTACGCGATGATATGAATCATCATCTTTGAGTTCTGAAAAAGCAGGGCCATTTAACCACATGCCTAGCGCGCAGAGGTCATCACAACGAATTTTTTCAACGGTTATGTTGCTGCGGCCAGTTTTGATGGCGTCTGCCAATCGGATTTTCCATTTATGATGTGTACCGATCGCAATTTCTATTTGCTCATAAGTCGCCAAAGCTGGTCCCTCCCGGTTGAATTGAAGCAGAATTATTCACACATCAAATACATGCTAAAGTGGTAAATAAAGAACAAATGCCGCCATATTTACGTGGCGAGCCAGTAAATTTGTTACGTTATATCAGCATTATGGTCGTCAAACTGCCAGGATATATGCGAAGCGGCAATATTATGCCGGGCCTAGCGTAGAAGGTGCGAGCAGAGACATGCTCGCCTGATTATTGATTGAAAAACCGCAGTTTTTGTTATATTTTGCCAGAGGCGAACCGGATGGCGCTAAATCGAGAAAAACTGCTTCTATTATGAAGCAGAGTTGCAAATCCGGGGAACGTCCTGATGGCGAGTAAAACGCCGTTATAGGTCGGTCTGACGCAATCTTTTGAAGGGTACTGGCCTCGAGAAAAATGAGGGCTTTGCGCTTCGTTTTTGTGAAAGTTCAAAACTAGAACTGAAAGCTATGCGCTTTTCCTGCTTTAGCTTGTAGGAAAAAGAAAGTTCACAATTGGCCAGCCAGAGGCCATATGGAGGATTGAATATGTCAGCCTTTCGTCCCATTCGAAAACTTACTGTCGCCAGTATTCGCGCCCGTAAAGGCGGCGAACCGATCATTTGTCTCACTGCCTACACGGCGATGATGGCGGAAATCCTGGACCCGCTAGTGGATGTCTTACTGGTGGGCGATTCCGTTGGCACTGTTCTTAACGGCCATGACACCACCATCCCCGTAACCGTAGACGAGATGATTTATCACGGTCGTTCGGTGCGCCGTGCAAACAAAAAAGCACTTCTCGTGATTGATGTTCCTTTCGGCAGTTATGAGGCAAGTCCGGAACAGGCCTATTTAACAACCTCGCGAATCTTAAAAGAAACCGGCGCCGACGCTGTGAAGATTGAAGGCGGCGTGACGCAAGCGCCAACGATTGAATTTCTGGTCAAGCGTGGCGTCCCCGTCATGGCGCATATCGGGCTTCGCCCCCAGGCGGTCAGGGCCACCGGTGGTTATCGTATTGTCGGTAAAACTGACGAAGAATGTAAGAGCCTCAAAGAAGACGCCAATGCTGTCAGCAAAGCCGGCGCCTTCGCGGTTGTCCTGGAGGGCGTAATTGAATCCTTAGCCGCAGAAATAACCGAACAAATTACCATACCAACCATTGGCATCGG
>JAADIH010000187.1 GCA_013151435.1 Alphaproteobacteria bacterium | reverse complement strand
GAGAATACCCTGCACATAGGCTGGATCGCCTTCCAGCCGCCGGAGCTCTGCGCCAATAGGCGCAATTTTTTCCACGACAATCTCGGCTAGCGCCGGCTTGAAGACGCCAAAACCCTGCCCGCCAAATTCCTTCAGCACATCCGCATCGGACTTGCCTGAAAGCGCCGCATAAATGCCCACGAGATTGGCAGCTTCCGGACGGCCTTCCAGCCCAGCAAGTTCTGATGGCAAGGCGTCTTGATCAGATTTTGCCTTCTTGATTTTCTTGGTGATCGTGTCCGCATCATCTGTGAGAAAAATGCAGGCATTTGCCGAAGGATCAGATTTCGACATCTTCGCACCGCCATCGCGCAAAGACATGATCCGGGCGCCCGCATTTCCAAACTGGCCCTTAATCAATGGTTCCGGCAGCGGGAAAAAATCAGCAGCCTTAAAATCATGATTAAATTTCCCGGCAATGTCGCGGGATAATTCTAAGTGCTGCTTTTGATCTTCCCCGACCGGTACGTGCGTCGCCTTATAGACGAGAATATCTGCGGCCTGAAGAACCGGATACGTATAGAGGCCAACGGAAGCGCGTTGTTTATCCTTACCAGCTTTGTCTTTGAACTGGGTCATGCGGTCGAGCCAACCGAGCCTCGCGACACAATTAAAAATCCACGCAAGTTCCGCATGGGCGCGCACGCCGGACTGATGAAAAATCACGGCTTTTTCTGGGTCAACGCCCGCTGCAAGATAAGAGGCGGCGATGTGAACAGTTTGCGCGCGCAAGCGCTCGGGATCCTGCCATGTGGTGATGGCATGCATATCAACGACGCAGAAATAACACTCATACTGGTGTTGCAGATCGACAAATTTCCGGATGGCGCCAAGGTAATTCCCAAGATGCATCCCGCCCGAGGGCTGAATGCCGGATAATACGCGCTGTGGCCCCTGATAACCGCTCATGAACTGGTCTTTCTATTCTCTATCTTCTCGCAAACAAGGCTTTATACCTTGCCGGTGATGGACTTGTAGTCAGAAGGGCGCGCGGCGCCAAGCAGCAATGCGAGCCCACCATAGACCCCCGCCCCGAGAGCTGAAATCACAACGATCACGACCCACTCCCGCCCCCATAAAACTTCCGCAAAACTATCTGTATACGGCATAGCAAGAGTTAATAGGACCCCAAGCCCAAATGTAGCGATCAAAATCCTAAAGAGCCGCGACGCCAGGCGCCCGCCAGGTTGAAACTGACCCCGGCGATAGAGCTGTTGCGCCAGCAACACCACATTCACCCAGGCGGCAAGCGACGTCCCGATCACCACCGCTATAAAACCAATGAACGGAAAAAGAGCAAGCGCCAGCACTGTGTTCACGGCAATCGCAATGAGCGCGTAATTCATTGGCGTCTTGGTGTCTTCTCGCGCAAAAAACGCCGGCAAGAATATTTTTTGCCAGACAAAGGCGGGCAATCCCCAGCCAAAAATCGCCAGCGCCGCGCCAGTCATCGCTACATCATGCTCGGTAAAAGCCGATTGCCTCCCTCCGAATATCGACAAGGCATCACTGGCAAGACCGCGAAACAACGCATCGCATATTGGGGCGCCCATCACAATAAACGCCACCGCGGCAGGAAAACAAAGCAGCGCCGAGAGCTCCAGGGATCGATTGATCGCGCGGGCTGCGCCCTCTTCATCGCCTTCTTTCACACGCCGTGACAACATCGGCAGGAGAACAACCGCGAGTGCAATCCCGATCACCGCAAGCGGCAACTGATAAAGCTGATCCGCATTCATCAACCAGGAAACCGCGCCAGGCTGTTGGCTGGCTATATTGGTGCCGATGATGAGATTGATCTGCACGGCGCCAGCACTAATGAAACCCGGCATACCCAGCATAAATAACCGCTTCACTCCTGGCGTCAGCCTCGGCCGGCGCAACTTCAACAGATATCCCTGCCGTGCGGCGGCGTAGATAAGTATCGCCAATTGCATAAGCCCGCCCACGAACACGGCCCAGGACGCCGCCTGACCGGTGATTTCTGTCTCCGTATTTGAATAAAGCAGCATCGCTGTGATCAAGCAGATGTTTAAGGCAAGCGGGGCGCCCGCCGCCGCTGCAAATTTCCCGAGCGAGTTTAAAATCCCGCTGAGAAGACCGACGATCGACATCATCATCAGATAGGGAAACATGATCCGTGTATAGAGCGTCGCCAGCGCAAATTTATCCGGATCAGTTTTGAATCCCGAGGCGATGAGATGCACGAAAAGCGGCGCCGCGAGCTCAACTAGCGCAGTCAGCAGCGTCAAAATAAAGATCAGCGCCACCAGAACTTCTTCAGCAAATTTCTTCGCAGCCGCCTCACCTTCACCTACGAGCTTGCCTTGGAAAAGAGGAATGAAGGCAGCGTGAAAGGCGCCCTCGGCAAATAGACGCCGAAACATATTGGGAAGACGAAAGGCTGCCCAGAATGCATCAGCAACGGGATTGCCGCCGGCGCCAATGACCCCGGCAATCAGAATCTGACGGATAAATCCTAACACACGGCTGAACATCGTCATGCCGCTTACGGTCACTAGAGATTTGAACACCTTGCCGCTCATCAGGACCTTTTATTCGTCGCATCCATTCTCAGATTGCGATAATGCGGTTCACGTTTGGGAACCAGCGGAAAGAACCTTTAATAATCTCTTCTCAAGGCGATTTAAGAGCTTTGGATCGGTGATTTTGTGGTTTTGCCGATCACGCAGATAAAATGTATCTACCGCTCGCTCACCATAGGTGGCGATATGAGCTGACGCGATCATCAGATCCAGGCCGGCAACCGCCGCGGCCAAAGCATAAAGCAATCCTGGCCGATCAAGACCCTCGGTTTCAACAACTGTGGCGTCTTCGGACGCTTGAAGCTCAATCCTGACTTCCGGCTCGACGGAAAAGATACCCCGGCGATCTCCAAATGGGCGCTTGAGGCTGGGTGGCTTTTTGGGTGCCTCGCGCGCTACATCCAATAATACATTGTGAAGGCGGCGCGATTGATCGGGATCGACTAGGGGAGCCCCGTCGCCCGCATGAATAACAAAAATATCAAGCACTTTACCATCTTGCGTCGTTAATGCCTGTACTGACCGGACACTTAAGCCAAGATTGGAAACAGCGCCGGCAATATCAGCCAGCAATCCCGAGCGGTCATCGGCATAGACAATCGCTTCGAGATTTCCATCCCGGAGGGTCACCGTCACCGCGGCCGCAGCCTTATCTTGCTCGGCGGCGTGCGCCAAATGCGCAAAGCGCACCAGAACTTCAGGATCGACACAGCGCAACATATGTTCTGTAAGGTGACTAAGAAATTTCTCTTTCTCGTCCTCACGCCAGTCTGAAAGTCGTGATTTCGTCTCTGCCCTCGCCAAGGCTGCGCGCTGGGCCAGCCTTTCGCTCATGGCCGTTTCTCCGCCTGCAAACCAGGCCGTCGTGGCTTCATAAAGCTCGGAGATTTGTCGGCGGGTAACCTCGTCCCAGGAATGAACGCCAACAATACGCAAATGGCAAACCGAAAGCACCAGAATGAGGTCAAGCTTTCGTTGATCGCCAACCTCTTTGGCAAATGTGGAAATCGCATGGGCTTCGGTAAGATCGCGCCGTTCCGCCGTTCGCGCTAACAGTGAATGCCGGGCTGCGGCCCAACCAACAAGACTGGCCTCCTCTTCTGCCAGCCCTAAACGTTGCGACACGCGTGTGACCAGTTTTTCGCAATCGGCTTGCGATCTTTTTTTCACAGCCCATATAGATTCATGAAGAAGGACGGCCAGATAATAAACGAATGGGTGCTCTGCATTTTTCATAATTCGCGTGGTAAGCGGATGAATATTTTTATGGTCGCCGCGTGTGATAAGCCGAGACATCTTAGAACGTGCTCATCAAGGGTAAAGCGCCGATACAACCCGTAATCAATGCGCCCGACGATAGCCCCAAAAGCGGGGATATATTTTCCAAGCAGGCCAGTTTCGATCATGATGCGCAGCACCCGAACAGGACTGGCAACTTGCTCTGAAGCCGAACCAGACACCAGAACTGGTGGCTCCGTCAACATCGCCTCGAACAGTTTTGCAATGACTTTGTCTTTACGAACCTCTGACGTAACTTTGGACGCTTGCTCGGAAACAATGGCTAATGCTTCCGGATGAAAATCGATCTGCGGCTTTTTTGAAAAGGCGCGAAACAATCTAAACAAGTCCCGGGGCTGACGGCGCGCCTTGGCGGCGCTTTCAAAATCAAGACGGCCATTGCGTATGCGCAAGTTTGGCTTTCCCGGGGTCTCGTCTTTTTGCAAAACTTTGGGGAGAAATTTCGGGAGATGCGGTAATCTTTTTGTCCGTTCTTCTTCCAGGCGCGCGCACAAAATCCGCGTCAGGCGGCCAACTTCGACTGTGTTGACAAAATAATGCTTCATCAACCGCTCTGCCGCTGTCATATCGGGACGGTCAGCATAGCCAAGGCGCTCAGCTATCTGTGGCTGAATATCGAAGGCGAGTTTTTCGTCGGCATGGCCGCGCAAATCATGAAGATGAACGCGAATTGACCAGAAAAAACGCTCCGCTTTGATTAAAGCGCGCCGCTCCGCCGGATCCATAACTTTATCGATAGCGGAACTGGCGCCGATGGCGCCGCCGAAAACATATTTATAAAGCCACTGAATAGTTTGAAGATCACGCAAGCCCCCCTTGCCGTCCTTAACGTCCGGCTCGATAAGATAGCGCGTCTCACCGGCTTTGGTTTGCCGCAGCGCCTGCTCCTTCAGTTTTGCGGCGGCAAACTGATTTTTCGTACGCCGTCGCAGCTTCGTGTAGTGAGTTTGAAAGTCCTCAAAAAGCGACCCGGAACCGCATAACAAACGAGCATCAAGAAAGGCTGTGCGCGCTATCATATCTTCTTTGGCGAATTGAACGGCGTCTTTTGGCGTGTGAACGCCTTGTCCCACTTTCATCCCACCATCCCATAGAGGATAGAGCACAAAATCTACTAACCGGCGCAGCTGCGTCTCCTCTCCCGGGAGATGCAGGAACAATAAATCGATATCGGAAAACGGCGCCAGCATATGTCGGCCATAGCCGCCGACCGCACAAATTGCATATTGGCCGCCTGTCTGGCTCGCGATCGAGTCTGGCGTCTGTGAAAAAAGCGTCTGGATACAAAGATCCATCGTATCGGAAAGACGCCGCGCAAACCGCTCTCCGCGCACATCGTGTTGCAGCGCCTCTTCTCGCAAGGCTGGCAAATACCCCCGAAGCAAGGCGCCAATGGCGCCATGTTGCTGTCCGGCGCGCTCTGCGGCGGCAGCTTCCTCAAGGGATATTCGAAACGCAGCGCTGTCCGCCGTTTTTAGACCAGCTTTTGATGAAGCTTTTGGTGTCACGTCTGAACAATCCAGTCAGGCACAGCTGAGATCCAATGAGCGCGTCGAGCCTGCGCCCTCGCAAACATCTTTGCCGCG
>JAADIH010000079.1 GCA_013151435.1 Alphaproteobacteria bacterium | reverse complement strand
TGGCGGGTGTCCTGGCCTCCAGAACAATTGGAGTCATTCCGACTTGGCGCAGAGCATGTGCCATGGATGCGCCAGCAATCCCGGCGCCAATGATGGCGATCCGCGCACCCGGCCTGGCCGGGGAGCTATGATGCGTTGCATACCAGGGTTTGCGACGGGTGAGACTTCTGTCCTCCCTAAGCCTCCCTACCAGCATTTCACGTTTGCGGCCATAGCCCGGGCGTTTTTCTATTTCAAAACCTGCGGATTGAAGCCTCCGGCGCACGCCACCTGCAACCGTAAAGGTCGCAAAAGTTGTATGGGGTTTTGAAAGTCGCGCGACCTCTTCCATCACTTCCGCGCGCCACATCTCCGGGTTTTTAGCGGGGGAAAATCCATCGAGGAACCAGGCGTCGATTGCGGCTTCAGCGCTTGAGAGGCCGGCAAGGGCATCGCCAAAAAACAGGGTCAGGGAGACATCATCATCGAGATGTAAATGATGAAAGCCGGGATGGGCTGGCGGGTAAACATCAATCAGTTTGCGTGAAAGCTCTGCGAATTGCGGCCAGCGCGCATGGGCGCGGCAGAGATCTGCTGGCGTCAGTGGGAAGGCTTCAACGGAGAAGAAACTCAGTTTTGCATGGGGTGGTTTATTCGTATTGCGCCAACAGTCCCAAGCGCTGAGGAAGTTTAATCCCGCGCCAAAACCAAGCTCGCCTATAGAAAATAGTTGTGCGGATTGAAACCGCGCCGGTAAATCATTGCCGTGCAAAAACACATGTTCGGTTTCGGCGGGGCCGTCGCCAGAGAAATAAATATCGTCAAAGACAACTGATCGTGGTGCGCCGGGTGCAGCGCTATCATCGCCCCAGTCTAAGTTCGCTGTGCGTAGTCGCTTATCGCTCACCATAATGCTCGAACTGGTTTTTCCGATTTATGCGTGTGGCGCTACAATGTTAGCGCTTCAAGTACGGTGCTGGAAGCATAGCCATCAACCTGTCTGCCGGTTTCTTTCTGCCAGGCGCGCAAAGCAGCTTTTGTGCCCGCCCCGATAATGCCATCGATGGGGCCCGGATTAAACCCTTTATCGAGGAGCGCCTGTTGCAAGGCTTTGCGCTCTTCTTGGGTGAGTGGACGATCATCACGGGGCCATGATGTGGCGACGATGCCCGATCTTCCGGCGGCTTCCTCGCTGAGGAACGAGACCGCAAGGGCATAAGCGGTAGAGCGATTATATTTCATAATCGCATCAAAATTTCCAAAGGTCAGAAATGCCGGGCCATTGGCCCCAGCGGGCAGGATTAACTTCCCACGAATATTTGGGTCGAACTGGCTGAGCAGGCTCTCGCTTCCTGTCGCTTGGGCGCCAAGCGCCGCCCATTCCACCAGGGGTTTGCGAATGCCATTGTCTGATAACGCATAGTCGAAGCCATCAGGCAGTTTTACTTCCGTGCCCCAGGCTTCATTTTGCGTGTAGCCGGAAACGCTTAAATAATTCGCGGTGGAAGCAAAAACGTCACCCAGATTGTTCCAGATATCGCGTTTGCCATCGCCGTCATGGTCAATGGCGTAAGCAAGGTAAGTGGTTGGAATAAATTGCGTGTGCCCCATGGCGCCGGCCCATGAGCCTTTTAAATCGTCACGTGTTGCATAGCCGTGCTGAAGGATCTTCAGGGCGCCAATCAATTGGCTTCGTCCATAGCCCGTGCGGCGACCTTGGTAGGCGAGCGTTGCCAGGGCTTGGATGGCGTCATAATTGCCCATGATTGCACCGTAAGATGTCTCTAACCCCCAGATGGCGACAATGATTTCTGCATCGACGCCATAGGCTTGCTCGATCAAGGAGAGAAGAGATTTATGCTCGGCGCTTTTTACACGCGCATTGGTAACCCGCGTTTTCGATATCGCGCTGTCGAGATAATTCCAAATCGCGCGGGAAAATTCTGGTTGGTTATCATTCAACTCATAAACGCGTTTATTGATGGTGACCCCTTCAAAGGCCTCATCGATGATGTCGCTGCGAATGCCCGCCGCCGCAGCCTCAGCGCGAAAGCCGTTCAGCCATGTGTCGAAATCTGGTTCTTGCGCTAATGCCGCGTTGATCGATCCCACGGCCGCAATCATTGCGAGCAATATTCTCATGCCCGATATTCTCATGCCCGATTTTCTCATGACAGCTCCCTCAACACTACAAGCCCCTTAAGCTAAGCTCAGAACAGGCCACCATCAGCAATATTCGAACCTTAGCATCCCGGCAAGGCTACATTATGGCGGGCTTTATGTGCAGCCAAAGTGCAGCTATTATCGAGAGTTCAATAGGGGTGTTCGCGCTCGTTACTCAATGGTGAGATCGCAGGTTGCTGGGATCAAGTATCTAGATCAGGAAATCTTCATGAAAAAAATTGCCATATTGTCGTTATTTGCACTCGCTGCCGCCTGTTCTGGTGGCAATAACAATTCCTCCTCTGAGGCCTCGTCTTCTCAGGCTGGGTTGCCGAGTGACAATCAAGCCCATCAGGAATCGGTTCTTGAGGAAACAGGGGGGGCGCTAGAGGCGATGCGCGCGCAATTCGCCGTGGTTGAGATGAGCGATGACACGTCTTTTCTGACTGAGGAAGAGCGTGCCGTCGTTAACAAGCTGAACCAGGTCGGAAATTTGATGTCGGAGATATATCTTCGCCAGCGCAGTGAGATGAACCCGGATTGGCGCGCCGAAATCGCCGCCACCGATGGTCCTGACCGTGATCTGCTGCTTAATCTCTTCTATCTGCATTTTGGCCCATGGGATACGCTTGATGAAAATAAACCTTTCTATGGCGATGTAGAAATGCCGGAAGGCGCCGGATTCTATCCCGCTGACATAACCCGTGAAGAATTTGAAGATTGGATCGCGGAGCATCCAGAAGATAAAGATTCTTTCATCAGTGGCTATACGGTTATTCGCCGCGATGGAGGTCGCCTTGCCGCTATTCCTTATAGAGATCATTATCGTGAATGGCTGGAGCCAGCGGCCGCATTAATGCGCGAAGCAGCAGCGATTACCAAGAATGAAAATCTGAAGCGGTTTCTTACATTGCGCGCAGACGCATTCGCCAGTGACGATTATTATGAATCCGAGATGGCGTGGATGGATCTCGACGGCCCCATCGAGGCGGCCATCGGTCCCTATGAAGTTTATACGGATGGGCTGTTTGGTTACAAAACCGCCTATGAAGCTTTCGTCACCATCAAAAACCCCGAAGAGAGCGCGGCGCTCGCCAAGTACAAAGACTATCTCCGGGATATGGAGGCAAACCTGCCAGTCGAAGAAAGCTACAAGAATTTCAAACGTGGTTTTGAATCGCCGATTGCCGTGACCTATCAGGTCCACGGCGGTGGGGATAATGTTCCGGGCGTTCAGACCATTGCTTTTAACCTGCCGAATGATGAGCGCGTGCGTGAGGCAAAGGGCGCCAAAAAAGTGCTCTTGAACAATGTTCTTGGGGCAAAATTTGACCGCATCCTTGCCCCTATGGCTGATGTCGTGCTGGTCGAAGATCAGGCGAGCCTGTTGGTCAAGAAATATATGTCCATGGAGACGCTGTTCCATGAGCTCTCCCACTCGCTCGGGCCTGGCACGATTACTGTCGATGGTGTCGAGACCACCGTGAATGCTCAGTTCAAAGAGCTTTATTCGGCAATTGAAGAGGGTAAGGCCGATGTGATGGGCGCCTATAACATTCTTTATATGATGGAGCGGGGCGAGTTGCCCCTCGCCGAAAAGGAGAGCTTTCTTGCAACTTATTTCACCGGTCTTTTCCGCGCCATGCGCTTTGGCATCAACGAGGCGCATGGACGCGGTTCAGCCTTCCAATATACTTACTTTAAACAAGCAGGCGCCTTTACCGTTGAAGATGGAAAATACACCGGATCAATTTTGCCGCGCTGGAACAAGCGATTTCTGACTTGACCCGCGATGTGGTGATGCTTCAGGGCGATGGCGACTATGATGCGGCAGCTGCGTTTCTAGATGCACGTGCAAAACTCGATGCAGATGCTGAAGCGGTGCTTGGATCGCTGACGCATTTACCGGTAGATATTCAACCCGTCTATGAAGACGAGATTTGATGATGTAATTTTAATCTTGGTTCCGCTCATCCCGGCCCCCGGATCCGGCCGCTGGCCGGTCCGAGGATAAACTCCGGCCGGGATATAGAAAATAACAACTACTGGATCGGCCTGCGCCGGGATGAGCGGATAAAGGCTTGGTACTGAAGGGAATGGTTGATGCAACAGAAATTTACTCGAATAATTTTAGGTACGATGTGGGTTGGTACAGCGGTAATGTCTGCTGTAAATGCGCAACCCGCAGATCCCGCTAATCTCTCTCTCGTTGCCGGGTATAAAGCAGCGTTTACGTGCTCGGCGCATTTTAATGCCGGGCGTTCAGTTGAAGAGATCACTGGCGATGAGTTGCATCGCATTCTGCCAACCTTTGGTGAGGCGATGCCGTTTATGCCTGATGCGGTGATCGACGAGGAGAATAAGCGCGTTTCAGTGACATATGCAGAAGGCTTTCCGCCGCGCATCGCACAATGGAGGCCGTTCCTAGGGTGTGTGCAAGCACCGACATTTGGCGATGAAACCAGCTTCGATAAGCTACCTGAAATAGACTTTCGAAATATAGCAGGCAAGCCGCCATATGTTCGCCCCTACGACCGTAATGTCCAGGCTTGGATTGGCCTTGATATTGAAAATGCTCAGTTAGAGAAAATCGTTAGCGATGCATTTGATGGTGAAACCTATGGCGAAGGTACGGAGACCACTGCCGTTCTGATTATGCAGGATGATGCATTAATCGCCGAACAATACCGCGAAGGTTTTGATGCGACGACGCCGCAGCGCACATGGTCGGTCGCCAAATCCATCGCCGCGACGGTGATTGGCGCCGCGGTCCATGACGGCCTTATCGACGTTGATGAGCCAGCGGCATTGGATGCATGGTCTTCTCCCGGTG
>JAADIH010000260.1 GCA_013151435.1 Alphaproteobacteria bacterium | reverse complement strand
GAACATGAAAAGGTCGCTTCTCTTCAGGATTATATGAAGCGAACGGCATAAGAGAAAGCTGTACAATGAAGCGTATAGATAAAGCGACTGAGCGCATTGCGCGGATGATGGCGAGAAAAACGTCTCGGCGCGGAGTATTTGGCATCTTTGGCGGTATGCTCGTTGGGCAGACAATGTTTCCGCTATTGCCGATTGCGCGTGCTTCAGGCGATGGGGCGAGCGCCGGTCAAGGCAATGGTTTTGACGGCGTGGCCGAACAACCCAACGATAATCCACTGGACCCTGGCGACCCAACGAGTTGCGATTACTGGCGGTATTGCGGCATTGACGGATTTATATGCGCATGCTGCGGCGGCACATCCCATAGCTGTCCTCCGGGTACGCATATGTCGCCGATTACATGGGTTGGCACTTGTCTCAATCCCGGCGACGGTAAGCGCTACGTCATTTCATACAATGATTGTTGCGGCACCAATTCCTGCGGGCGCTGTCTTTGCAATCGAAATGAAAGCGACAAACCAATGGTCCGTCCGCAGGCCAATAATGATATTAATTGGTGTCTTGGTTCAGATAGTGTTGCCTATAATTGCTCAACGGCGGTCATCATCGCCCTTGATGAAAGTTAGCGCATCATGAATGGAACACACCATTTGTGGGCGCATGCCGGGCTGCTTGCTGCAGCGTTATGGGGCCCTGCATTGGCAGCCGAACCGGCGCATCCGGGCAAGGCGACCTATCAACGTTGTGCTGCGTGTCATTTACCGGACGGCGCTGGCGTGCCTGGCGCCTTTCCGCCGCTGGCGGCAAATGTCACAACATTTGGCGCGTCAGAACAGGGGCGTGACTATCTCACCTATGTTGTTCTAAAGGGTTTGTCAGGAGAGTTGAGTGTCGCCGATCAAACCTACCGCGGCGTCATGCCGGCGGTTGGGGCCGGCTTGAGCGATGCGCAAATCGCCAATCTCTTAAATTTCGTCATCAAAAACGCGGCAGCAAAAGCAATACAAGGTCCATCAGATGGAACTGATGCGCCGGTTGCGCAACCAGCGTTATTTACTGAAGAGGAAATCAAAAAACGTCGTGGGACCATTCAGGCGGAGTATACGCAAAAGACAATACTAACATTGCGTGAAAAAGCGCTTACGACGGTGACAAGCCTGATAAAACCGAGTGAGGACGAGTAGGTCATGTCAAGCACACGCAATATCGCCGTAATTTCGGTCGCTATTGTGGTGGTCTTTAGCCTCACAGCTAGGGCGTATACAGAAGAGGTAAATACCGCCGAGCTGGTGAACAATCCTCAAAAGGCGGCGCTCAACTGGATGATGAATTGCCAGGGCTGTCATGGCGTTGACGCAGAAGGCAGCCCAAATGGCGCGCCGCCGATGCCAGGCGTTGTTGGCAAATTTCTACAGGTAGATGGCGGTCGAGAATATCTTGCGCGCGTGCCTGGCGTCGCGATTTCGCCAATTCCGGACGATGAATTGGCGGATCTGTTGAACTGGATGCTGTTGCGGTTCGCTTGTGATGACTTGCCTGCGGACTTCAAATCCTATGGCACGGCAGAAATCTCAGCCTTACGCTCTGATGTCTTAATTACGCAGGCAGCGAGCGAAAGAGCACGCTTGCTGGCGATATTGAGCACGCCTGACGCTAAACGCGAAGCGTTAGTCAAGAACACTAACAACAAAACGCCCGTGCAAAATTGTGGGGGCGCACATGGGTCATGAATGCGTACTGGCAAAACACAGCCGCTACGCCGAAGGATAATCATTGAACGAATGAATTCAAAAGGGGTTTTGGCGACAGCTTAGGGAGCTACGTCGCTTTGACAAAGAAATGTTGAAACGTGAAAGGAGCAGGGGATATGCTTGATTTGGATAAGAAAAGAATGAGCAGAAAGGCAATGCTGACAATCGCAGCGGCGCCATGTGCATTGGTGATCGCTATGCCTACGGCGAACGCCCAGGTGTTTAAGGACGAGATTATCGTTACGGCGACAAAGCGTGAGGAGTCGGCGCAGGATATCGGTATCGCCGTGACGGCGTTGAGCGGGGAGCAGATAAGAGCGCTTGGTTACACGAATGCGCAACAGGTTACTGCTATGGCGCCGGGCGTCAGCACCATTCAGCCGAATGGCGAGTCCAATTACGCGGTAGCCATTCGCGGCGCCGCCAATAGTGACTTTACAACCAATGTCGAAAGCCCGGTCGCTCTGTATGTCGATGAGGTTTACATCAGCCAATCGTCAGGCAGCGGCTTTCAGCTATTCGACACCGAACGTGTTGAGGTGTTGCGCGGCCCGCAAGGCACGCTATTCGGCCGAAACGCTACCGGCGGGCTGGTCCACTATATTTCCGTAAAACCGCAAGATGAATTTGGCGGTTATGGATCGGTTTCTTATGGCCGTTTTAACCGTGTTCGCACCCAAGGCGCGCTCAATGTGCCGCTTAATGAAAATCTGGCAGCGCGGGTATCCTTCACGACAAATCAGGGCGACGGCTATGTCACAAACAGAAACCGGCCCGACCGTGATCTGAACAACGCAAATGACTTTGCCGGCCGTGTACAGGTTTTATATGAGCCCTCGGATACGTTTGATGTCTTGTTTGCTGCGAGCTATGGCAAGCAGGATATCCGCACGGGCTTTTTTGAATATGTCAGCGCCCCGTTGCCGACTGGCGTGCCGCAACCAACATCGCCGAACCCTTCTTTGGGCGGATATGTAGACCTTGATGGCGATGTTTTTGCAGGCTCCTATGATTTTCCGGGGCGCAATTTTCTAGAGACCTGGAGTGGCACGATCACCGCCAATTTGGACCTTGGCGGCGCCAAGCTGACGAGTATCACCGACTATCGTTCGGTCGAACGCGACTACATTGAAGATTCCGATGCATCGCCTGTCAATTATTTCAACTTTTTCCTGACCACGGATGCGGAGCAATTTTCGCAAGAGTTTCGTATAGCGGGCGAAAAAGATAAGTTGAACTGGCTGGCCGGAATCTATTTTATAGATATCCAGATTGATGACTCTAATGGCGCGATAGCTCAGGGTTTCATTGATGAGTTTCTTGGGCTGGTGGACCCGGCATCGGTCGGCGCCTTTAACGGCGTGGACAACCCGTACTCGCAAAGCACAACCAGCTTTTCAGGCTTCGGTCAGCTGGATTACGAGCTGAGCGATAAACTATCTATAACCTTAGGCGGGCGATACATCTTTGAAAGCAAAGACTTCGTTTATAACAACAATGGCGTTCTGTTTGATGACGCAGCCGTAAGCGGCCTAGACCCGCGCACGCAACTTATCGTGCCTGACCTGGTTCCGGGCGTGCGGGGCGACCAGTCCAACAATATGTGGTCCGCGCGCGCTGTACTTAATTATCATGCGACGGATAATTTGTTGATCTACGGTGGATGGAATCGCGGCGTGCGCGGCGGCGGGTTCAATGCGCCGATATTGCCGGGCATTACTGATGTTACATTTTTCAGTTATGCGCCGGAAACGCTCAACTCGTATGAGGTCGGTTTCAAGGCCGATTTCGCAGATGGCCGCGCTCGAATCAACGGCTCTGGATATTATTATGACTATAATAATTACCAGGCATTTTCGATTATCGGCCTTGATACTTTTACACTCAACGCCAATTCAGAAAACTATGGATTTGAGCTTGAGTTCCAAGCCTCACCGGTGGATGGCCTCGATATGCTGTTTGGCGTCGGTTATATTGACGCCAATGTCAGCGGCGTGCCCGGCGTTAACGCTGATGCGTTTGATTCCGGCGGCAATCTAATCATTCCCGCCTTTAGAAGCGGTGATATTCGCCCCGTGCAGACGCCGAAATGGAATCTCAATGGTTTGCTACGCTATGCAATTCCGATTTCTGCATGGAATGGCAATCTCGCCTTGCAGGGCGACTTTCAATACCGCTCGGAGCATTTCTTCAACCTGACGGCGCTACCAGCGGCAACGGA
>JAADIH010000082.1 GCA_013151435.1 Alphaproteobacteria bacterium | reverse complement strand
AGGGGCCATGTCCTTTCGTCCTTCGTGACGCTTCGCTCCTCAGGATGAAGGACATGGTTATCGCTCGATTTCTCGAAGTCTCTTACTCCGCTGCTGTAGCGCCAAGCTCTGCAACGCTTTCCACATAGGACTGACGGGCGAGCTTGTTCATCTCGTCGAATTCTGCAGCCCGCACGTGATCATTGGCGCTGAGTTCCTCATAGTTGGTGTCGGCAAATCCAAGAACGCCCATTTCATTATAGGCGCTTTGTATCAGACCACAGACCAATATCGCGTACGATCGGCACAATCCGCTGGAACAAAGTTGTCCGGAAGAGTTGTTGGAAACCGGATTCCTTTTGTGCGGCGATGATCTCTTCCACCGGCAGCCCAAGGTTTTCATAAAGCTCGCGCGCCTCGAAACGGTCGCGCATATGATAGCAAGCCTCCACCAGAAACTCTTCGCGTTCATTGCGTTCGGCTTGGGTCAATTGCGGATAATATTCGCTTAATGTAAGGCGCCCAAAGGCGACGTGGCGCGATTCATCTTCCATCACATAGGCGTTGACTTGCTGGGAGAGCGTATTTTTTGAGATTTCGCGAATATTGTTGAATGCGGCAAGCGCCAACCCCTCGATGACGACCTGCATTGCGAGATACGTCATATCCCAACGGGAGTCGCGCAGGGCCTGGTCGACCAGCGTCTGCAAAGGCTTGGTCATCGGATAGGCAACGCCAAATCTTGCGATCAGCTTTTTATAGGCTTCCACATGGCGCGCTTCGTCCATAACCTGTGTCGAGGCATAAAATTTCGCATCCAAATCCGGCACCTGCTGAACGATCTTGGCTGCACAAATCAGCGCTGCCTGTTCGCCTTGCATGAATTGCGACGTTGTCCATGCCTGCATGTGACGGCGCGTGTTCGCCTGTTCTTTTTTGTCCATCTTCCCCCAGACCGGCGTGTGATAGATACCGCCCATCTCGTCTGGAATTTCCATGGGATTGTCAGGGTCAAGATCAAGCGTCCAGTCGATGCGATTAAGCGCATCCCACTGCATATCTTTACCCTTTTGATAGAGGTGCATCATTTGCTTGCGACCGTCGTCATATTCCCAGTCAAAGGCTGCCTCAAAACCCTGAGGCACAGTCCAGCAGGGGTCAATATCAGGAATCGGGTAAAGCTCTCTCAAGGACGGCATCGCAAGTTCCTCCGGAATAACCCCGCAGCGCGCAGCCGCAGATGGCAAGGTTTCATAATATCCAAGAAGTACACTACTCAGTTTACCTGATATAGGTCAAGAATTGCAGCCGCATTTTGACCGTTTATGCTAACAGCTTGTCAGTCGTCAGACTTGTCCAGGGGTATGCCGTAAAGCTCCAGGCGGTGATCGATGAGCTTGTAGCCATGCTGTTCAGCAATGCGCCGTTGCAGCGCTTCAATCTCTTCATTCATGAACTCAATGACCTTCCCGGACCGCAGATCGATCAGATGGTCATGATGGTCATCAGTGGCCTCTTCATAGCGCGACCGGCCATCTTGAAACTCATGGCGCTCTACAACACCGGATTCTTCGAACAAGCGCATGGTCCGATAGACCGTGGCTATGGAGATATTGGCGTCAATTTCTGCCGAGCGGCGGTGGATTTCTTCAACATCGGGATGATCAGTTGAAACTGACAGCACGCGCGCAATCACCCGGCGCTGCTCTGTCATGCGCATACCCTTCTCGATGCAGATTTTTTCAAGTCGATCCATAAGCTGCTCCCCAAGGGCGTCGGGCGAAAAAGTGGAATCCGATTTTTCGAACTAACCGGCGCGCTGTAAAATCTTGAGGAGCGGACAATTCCTGTTAAGCGCCCGATGCTCAAAGGTGATGAATGCGCCCTTATTTACTTACCCCCTTGTCCGATGCAACTCAAAAGCGAACAAGGGCTGATATTTATAACAGCAATTGCATCACCAAAGCATCCGCGCCATCACGGTAGTAGGCGCGACGCACGCCCGCGAGCTCAAACCCGGCAGAAGTATAAAGTCCCCGTGCCGCCTCGTTTCCATCATCAACTTCCAAAAATAGACGCTCAGCTTTTGCTGATCTGGCGCCATCCATGACCGCCTCCAACAAGGCTTGCCCGACCCCTGCGCGTAAATGATCGGTGGCGACACCGAGGGTGAGGAGTTCGGCCTCTCCGCCAAGGTCACGCCAGATGGCAAACCCCACAGGGGGTTTCTCATCCGATCCGGCCATCAATATCGCAACTCCAGGGGTGGAAAAGCTTTCCTTTAGGCTGTTTTCACCCCAGCTTCGCGCCCCGAAAGATTGCGCTTCGAGCTGGATCAGGGCCGCTTCTTCGTTGCGCTGCGCCAGCCAGACGCGCCAACGGGTCATGTTTTTGAAAGATTGGCAAATCGGCCCGGTTTTGGTAGTTTGGCGTCCGGCGGCCTTAGATACAAAGGTGACGGTGGGACCGAAGTCAGCTCAACCGCCGCCGCTTCCGCAAGTCTCGCAACCACTTCTGCATCGATCTGATTGCAAGCCCCCGATGGGCTCCAATTTGATGGCGCCCTCGGCAACAGAGCGGCGCCCGACCCAACAGTCATTACCGCGCGGGCACCAGTCTTTTCTTGCAGTTTTTTCAATGCTTGTTCCGGTTCGGCAACGAATGGCTCAATCAGTGCTTTTCCGGCAGAATCATAAAGCCCGGCATAGACTTGGCCCCGTCTTGCATCAATCACCGGCGCCACCAGGGCATTGACGGCTACATTGCCAGCAAGCGCCGCAAGGCTGGTAACGCCCACGGCCTGAACGCGCGTTCCGATCACCAGTCCTCTTGCGAAGGAAAGCCCAACGCGCACCCCGGTAAATCCGCCAGGCCCGACCACAACGCCAATTCGGTCAAAATCAGCAATTGCCTTGCTCGCTTGTTGGAGTGTCTCGAGGGTCATCGGCGCCAGATGCTCCGCATGACCGCGTTCCATGCTGACAGATTGCTCCGCCAGGACAGCACCATCCTGAAGGATAGCGACCGAGCAGCGTTGAAGTGCAGTATCGAGGCCCATAACCAGCATCAGATTGTCCTAGTATTTCCGAGCGAAGTGGGAACCGCTCTAACCGGATACTCGCTTGCGCGCCACCAATAGAGTTTGACCAAACAACGCTGACGGCTCTTCGAGCAGTTCGAAATTACGCAACAATTTATCACGCAAATAGCTTTCCGGGTGGTGAGCCGTATAGGTGCGCGAGCCTTCCTTCACACCGCCCCGCACCACAAGCTCGCCCGCATCAAAGCGGGCTTGTTCTCCCGGCAAGAGCTGACCGGGTTCTGGATGCATATGAAAAGCGCCAAGAAAAATTCCGCCGGGCGCGAGTACCCGCTCGATCTCAGCAATCCACGCCACATGCGCCTCTGCTGAGAGATGTGTGAACACCGAGAGCGCGTAAAGCGCATCAAAGGCCTCATTCGGCGCCGACAATGGCGGCATCAAAGTATTTTTTCGAAATTTTACGCCCGCAATATGCTCTGCATTCCAACCAATTGCCGCAGCATTATAGTCAAAGCCAGTACGTTGATATTTCTCTGGTAAATGACGGATGATGCGCGCCAGGCCACAACCCCAATCCGCAACGCGCGGGCGGTCGATGCTGCTATACGCATTTATTTTGCCGGCGATCGCTTCAGCGGTGTTTTTTCCCGTCCGCCAATATTGGTCAAATGATGTGTGGCGATACATATCATGCATCCACCACAAAGGCGGCGGCGTAAAATCCGGATGGGCTTCCATAAACCGCCGGTTTTCTTCTGCGCTTTGCCATTTTGTGCGCATAAACCGCGCCGCGTCGAGCAGCGGTAAAAGGTGAACCATGCGCGCAGTCGCGACCAGACGTTGTTTTGTCGTTGATTTCACGAGCTTCTAGACCACATAAACAAAACATTGAATCGCAACACGTCGTCTAGATTTCTTAGCGGTCGCGCATTCGAACCCAAAACCCGCATACACTTTTTGTGAATGCGCTCCAACTAAACTATCTCCGCCGCCTCATCAAAGGTGAGACGTGGGCTTCGTGGAAACATGTTTTCATCCGTCCCATAGCCAATATTGCAAAGGAAATTCGCCTTAAACGTTGTCCCTGCAAAGAATTCATTGTTGAGACCATCATGATCGAAACCGGACATGGGACCGCAATCAAGGCCAAGGGCGCGCGCCGCGATCATAAAATAGGCCCCTTGCAATGTGCCATTGCGGGTCGCGGTTT
>JAADIH010000294.1 GCA_013151435.1 Alphaproteobacteria bacterium | reverse complement strand
TCCCGGTCATCATCATGACCATAGGATCGCTGATTTATACGCTTGCCCCTATGGCGCGGCTGATAAACGGCATCGGCGGCCACCCAACGGGCGGAGCAAGGGTGCTTGCCTGGCTCACCTCCCTGATGGGCGTTACATCTGCGGGCGGCCTAGCCTATGCGGGCTATGCAAGCTTTGAAGCTAACCAGTTTATCCTCCTTGTCGGTATGCTCGGCTGGGCCCGATGGTTTGCGCTAGCGGGACTAGCCTGCGGCGCATTAGGCGCTCTCTTGCTATGGCGCAGTGTAATCGCGCGCGCGCGTATAGCGCTTCCCATTGGCGTCATCTCTGGGCTATTACTCACCGGCATGTCAGGAATCGCCTATGCGGCATGGCTCATCCGTTGGGGATTCGCGCCATTTTGACGCTCGAATTTTAAATTTAAAAACCGATTGCGGAACATTACTTGATTTGCTAATGGCGGTGAAACCCGGCAATTACGCCCGTAAGTTTAAGAGCACCCCATGTTAGCAGAATTTGGCTCGGCGTTTATCGCCGCTTTTGTGACGTTGTTCATTGTGATCGATCCGATCATGGTGACACCGATATTTGCGACCCTGGCGCGGCATGAGACGCCTCAACGCCAACGCCGTATTGCATTGGAAGCCGCCTTTATCGCGGGCCTTCTTACCTTTTTTGGCCTGGCTGGCACCTTCATGCTGCACCACCTTGGCATATCCATAGAGGCGTTTCGCACCGCAGGGGGAATTCTCCTTTTCCTGATGGGGTTTCGGATGTTCTTCGAGCCTGACGGTGAGTTGGAAGCGAAAAAACCCGGCCCCAAAGCCTCCGCCAGAGAAAATATCGCATTTTTCCCATTGGCGATCCCCTTAATGGCCGGCCCCGGCGCCATCGCAACCGTTATGCTGTTAATGGGATCACCCGCAACCAGTTTGGTCGCCCGTGGCGCCGCTTTGACAGCGACTTATGCAGTCCTCTTGTCCGGCGTTATCATCATGGCGTTCGCAGGAAAAATTGCAGATGCTTTAGGCCGCACGGGGATGAATGTAATCTCCCGACTATTGGGCATGTTGCTGATGGCGCTATCCACTCAGTATATTTTTGATGGTATCCGCGTCGGGATCCTCGAGAAAATCGCTATTCCTGCTTAAGGCGCAGCGTGCACCAGCAGCACTAAATCAAAACGTGCTCTCCAGCAGCACCTTAGTATCTGAATAACCATCCCCGCCCGGGCTGGCGCCATAGCGCAGCGTCCCACCACGCAACGATGCTCCCGAACCATCCCCGGCGCAGATAAACCGTGTTACCCGCTGGGCTTTAGGTCTTGACGCGTCGTTTCTGCACATGGCTTCCAGCGCCCCGAGCGCGCCGTCGCACGCAAGATGCGGCGATGCTGACGTCTTCTGGCCAGTCGGCGGCGGACCGCCAGTCTATGGATGCGCTGATAGAATTTCCGCATACTGATTGTGTATAAGCTGCTTCGCGGTTGAGTGCTGCATTTTCTGACTCTTGCCCGCGAAGTTCTTTCAGGGATTGCGCCGATGCAACACTCGCAATAATGCCGCAGCCAAGCATCACAGTGCAAAGCGCTAAGGCAAATTTGGTTATGCTGGTACGGTGGGGCATCCTAGCTAGTCTCTTTCACCAATACGGCCCTTTTACGTCAAAAAGACGGTGTTTTCCTTACTCTAAAAGACTTTATAACGCCTCTTCCAATAATCGCGATATCGCAACCGATGAGGGCCGTCCGGCAATGTCCAGATTTGGCACATAGTGAATTTCAAGGACAGCCTCATTGAGGCGGACACCAGGGGCCTCACCAGGCAAAAATGTGACCCGTTCTATTCGGCCAGCAATAATGCGAGCGCCCGTCGGGTCATCCGCCACATTCCTTAGCCCCTTCGCCGCACGCATAACCGCGTCAGCAAGAACTGTTGCATCAGTATCATCAGGTGGCGTGACACCAAGGTCAAAAATGATTGGCGCGCCGGTAATGGCGCTGATCGTTGCGGTCGCCGCCCGGGCGCGGCGAAGAGCTGTCTCGCGTCCCACCGGTATCAACCTTAGTGCGCTATCGTCGCCAAAGGATTTTGATGCGGCCAGACCTTGTGCTTCGCCAGGCCAGAAAACTGTGGCGCCGCCATAAGAAGCAATCCGCAACAATGTATCTCCTTGTGCATTTTTGTAGATCAGATCACCGCGGGGACCACGCGTCTGGCGCAACAGATAGATTTCCGGCGCCGGCCCGGCCTCATCGAGAAGGCAATCAATGCGCTGATCGCTGGGGCTGCACAAAAATTTCACCCGCGCTTCATTCTGCCTCTGCTCAAACAAAAACGCCCGATCATCAGATGCCAGTACATAGCGTTCGATTTTTATCCGACCACCGCGAGTGGGGCGGCGCTCGCGGCGCTTACCAACCAGCGCTGAAAATGGATTAGAGGACTGTGCTGCTGCAATCGGATAGGCCACCGGGGGCTCGGCGCGCGCAGCGCTGACCGAGCCACCGCCAAGCACCAAGACTACCGCCAGAGCGACGGGCATCGCCAATATGCGCACTCCAAAAGCCAAATGAATGACCCCTCCTCCAAAGCATCTCCAAGCAAGCGCGCACCAGGTCGCGTTTCAGAAAATGCGATCAACCTAAACTCTAGAGCCGTTTTGATGATTCAGTATAATTGGAACAGCTCTGGCGTCTCATCAAGCATTCACCCTAAGCCGTCATTTTGGTGAAAAAAGGGCCCCCGGAGCGTAAAATACGCCATGAGAGCCCAAGCTTTGCCAGTTTTCATCTCAAATGGCGGTTAGGCGGCAATATATTGCCCACCATTGGCCGTAATCACCGAGCCCGTAAGGAAGCCGGCCTTGTCGTCCGCCAGAAATGCGACGCAATTGGCGATTTCTTCGGGGGTTCCAAGCCGCCCTACGGGGATCTGCGAGACGATGCTTTGCAGGACTTTTTCATCCAGCGCAGCGACCATTTCCGTTGCGATATAGCCCGGAGCAATTGCATTGACGGTGACGCCTTTGCGGGCGCCTTCCTGGGCCAGCGCCCGAGTGAAGCCAATCATACCAGCCTTAGCCGCCGAGTAATTCGTTTGGCCCATCTGGCCCTTCTGACCATTGATGGAAGAAATATTGATAATCCGGCCAAAGCCGCGATTGCGCATACCCGGAAACACCTGATGCGACATGTTGAAAACGGAATCGAGATCAGCATGCATAACCTCCGACCATTGAGCCGGTGTCATTTTATGGAAAAAGCTGTCCCGAGTAATCCCGGCATTGTTGACCAGAATATCCGTTGGTCCTTGCGACGCTTCAATTTCTGCAACTCCAGCAGCACAGGCCTCATAATCGCTGGCATCCCATTTATAAACATTGATGCCAGTCTCGTCTTTGAATTTCGCCGCCGCCGCATCATTGCCAGCATAAGTCGCCGCAACAGTGCAGCCGCTTGCTTTTAATGCCTCTGCGATCGCACGGCCTATGCCGCGACTGCCGCCAGTAACAATTGCATTTCTACCCATCACAACTTCTCCCTTGCAGAGCCAGAGATACGCCTGACTTAACTATCTGTACCCATACCAAATAAATTACCGCTCAACACACATCGCAATCCCCATGCCGCCGCCAATACAAAGCGTCGCGAGCCCTTTGCTTTTCCCCGACCGCTTTAATTCATGAAGCAGCGTCGTCAAAATTCGTGCGCCCGAGGCGCCAATAGGGTGCCCGATAGCAATCGCGCCGCCATTGACATTGACCTTTTCAGGGTCCCAGCCAAGCTCTTTGCCAACAGCTAAGGCTTGTGCTGCAAAGGCTTCATTGGCCTCAATCAGATCGACGTCGTCAAGCGACCAACCAGCTTTTTCAAGCGCCATACGTGAAGCGGGCGCAGGACCGATCCCCATGATCGATGGGTCAACACCACAATGACCCCAAGATGCAATCCGCGCGAGAGGCTCAAGATTTCGCTTAGCGGCTTCCTTTTCTGACATGACAATCAACGCCGCAGCGCCATCATTAAGGCCAGATGCATTGGCGGCCGTCACGGTTCCGCCATCCCGAACGAAAGCCGGACGCAATCCGGAGATCTTATCCACCGTCGCGCCTTCGCGAATATATTCATCGCTGTCGAAAATCACCATTCCTTTTCGGCTCTCGATCACCACTGGCGCGATCTCGTCACGAAACTTGCCGTCATTTTTTGCAAGCTCAGCTTTGTTCTGACTGGCCACCGCAAAGGCATCTTGTTCTTCACGCGTGATTTCGTATTTTTTCGCAAGATTTTCTGCTGTTTGACCCATGTGGTAGTTGTTAAACGCGTCCCAGAGCCCTTCAGTGATCATGGTGTCAGCAAACGTGGCCGGCCCCATCTTCACCCCTTTGCGCAGATGCGCCACATGGGGCGCCAGAGACATGTTTTCGTGTCCGCCAGCCACAACAATATCGGCGTCTCCAAGGAGCACCTGCTGCGAGGCCATGGCAACGGCGCGAAGGCCAGAACCGCAAACCTGGTTGATGGTGATTGCCGGGCGTTCTTGTGGAATGCCTGAATTCATACTCGCTTGACGGGCAGTATTTTGCCCCTGACCGGCCTGTAATACGTGGCCCATTATCGCTTCACTGACATCCCCACCTGTGATGCCAGCCCGCTCAATCGCGGCGGAAATGGCGACTTCCCCCAGTTTTGCCGCCGGTACGGTGCTTAATCCGCCACCAAAAGAGCCAACCCCGGTCCGCACCGCAGAAACTATCACCACACCGCTCATAAATCCTCCAGTTCCAATTTTATGCCGCCAAACGCTTATCTGGCGCAAATTGTCGCGCCATTTTACGTGAAGGGCTAAGTATCTCAATCACTTAAGCGTGTAGGAAACGCGCTTCGACACCGTAGGCAAGCCCTATTTTCATGCTATAGCAGGATTATCAAGCGTACGAAAACAATGCGCAGCAAGAAAATCACTGAGACGCCATTTTGAGCGTCGGGGAACACCAAAAAGTAATCGACTGGGAGAAACCGCCTTATGGCCGACAAAAAACAAAGCGGGCGAAAAAACGGCGCTGACGGTGAGCCGACAATCATCAAGAAATATGCAAACCGGCGCCTCTATAACACGGCGACGAGTTCTTATGTGACGCTCGACTATCTTGCAGAAATGGTGAAAAATGGCGAGGATTTTGTTGTCTATGACGCCAAGTCCGGCGAAGACATCACCCATTCCGTCTTGACACAGATTATCTTTGAAGAAGAGAGCAAGGGGCAAAATCTGCTACCCATTCAGTTCCTTCGCCAATTGATCAAATTCTATGGCGACAGCCTGCAGAGCTTCGTCCCTTCCTATCTTGAAATGAGCATG
>JAADIH010000169.1 GCA_013151435.1 Alphaproteobacteria bacterium | reverse complement strand
GCAACAGAAATTGTTTCTGCGTCTGGCACAGCGCCAATCAATTCACGCAAGCGCTCAGCAGTTTCTTTCGCTGTTAAAGAGCGGGTTTCAGGCGGCACGAGCTTTACAAGCGCCAGCACCTGATTGTCCCTGGAGCGTGTGTACCAGTTTTCTATAAGTGCGCCTTGGCCATCCGTAGAGGCATTGACTTCATCCACAAGCGCCTGCTCTGCGATCTGAATTTGTTTCAGAACCTCTAGCGTGCGCGCATAGGGCGTTCCCTGGGGTAAGTTGACTGTAATTTCGATCTGATCGGATTCGATTTCCGGCATGAAAGAAGTGCGCACAATGCCATTGGTGAGGAGCCCGATCGACAAGATCATCGCGGCAATGAAACTCATGGCTGTCAAGTATCGACGTTTCACTGCCGCCGTGATTGCCGGGCGATAAACATTGCGGGCAAACCAGACAACGCTATCGGCAATTTTATTTTGCATGCGGATGAGGCGGTTTTTCGGGCTAACGGGTTTTAAGTGCGAGAGATGCGCCGGGAGGATAAGTAATGATTCCACCAGCGAGAATGTTAGGGCCAGAATAACCACTAATGAGATCGCACGGGTGAATTCCGCTGTGCCGCCACCAACCATCATCCAGGGCGCAAAGAATATCATCGTCGTCAGAACGGCAAATACGACTGGCATGATGACCATCTTGGTGCCGCTAATCGCAGCTGTGACGCCGGTCTCGCCATCTTCGATCTTGGAGTGGATTGCTTCCCCTACAATGATAGCGTCATCGACGATCACTCCAATCACCAAGAGAAAGGCAAAGCTTGAGATCATGTTGAAGGAGACATCGAACAAAGGAAGGAAGGCGATGCCACCTGCAAATGCAACGCCAATCCCTATAGCAACCCAAAGCGCAATGATCGGCCGCAAGAACAGCATCAGGGTAATCAGGACAAGAATAAGCCCAGAAAAAAAGCTCGATGAGATTGTATCAATTCGGCCGGTATATGCGGCTTCCTGATCTTCCCACACAGTCAGCGTAATCCCTTCAGGCGATGAGGGGCGTTCTTCCTCCAGATATTCGGAAACCTCGCGGGAAATGTTGACGATATCCATCTGCGGGCCGCTCATCACCTGGACAAGAATCGTGCGCTCGCCATTGACGGTGGCCATGAGGTTAACCTGCTCAAAGCCATCAATGACAGTCGCCACGTCACCAATAGTGATGACTGCGCCATTGCTGAGTTGGCGGACGACGATTTGTTCAAATTCACTCCGGGTGTCGGCGAGCTTGCGGGTTCGAAGCTGCATGTCGCCGAGCTGGGTGCGGATGTTACCGGCCGAAATGTTAACCGATGTGCCGCGTACGGCATCGGCAATATCGGAAAATGTCAGCCCAAAGCGGCGCAAAGCATCTTCGGAGATTTCAATTGAAACTTCCTCTTCGCGCACGCCAAAAAGATCGACGGATGGTACGCTCGGTAGTAGTGCAATCTCTCTGCGGATTTTTTCCGCATATCGCTTTAAAATGCGCTCATCGACCTCACCGCGCACAGCAATGCGTACTATCTCATCCTGGCTCCGGAAAAGCCTTAACTGTGCAGGTTCAGCCGCACTCGGAAACGTGCTGATAGCGTCAATTTCGCGTTTTAAATCCTGAAGAAATTTCGACTTGTCGAGGTCATCATCACCGATGACCCAAAGCTGGCCAAGCCCTTCGCTGGATTCTGACCATAATCTATCGATCCCGTTAACGCGGCTGACTGCCTCTTCGAGGCGCACGACAATTTGTTCTTCTATATCTTGTGGGGATGCGCCAAGCCATTGGACTGTAATTTGAGCGCCGGGAAATTCAACAAAGGGATCGAGTTCGCGCTCGATACGCATAAAGCTGATAACACCGGCAATCAGAATGCCGAACATAAGAAGATTCGCGGCAACTTTGTTATTTGCCCACCAGGAGATTACGCCGTTCATACTTATCTCCTAGTTCGTTAAATCTGCGACGGTGGCGTTCTCGACTTCGGGGTCGCCAGCAACAGCAATGGAGATGCCATTAGCAACGCCGCGCACCGGCGAGGTGATCACACTTCACCTTCTTGAATGCCGCCAATTAATACGGCGCGAGAGGGGCTTGAGCTTGCCACCGTAACCTTGCGAATTTCCAAGGTGTTGTCATCGCGCGCGATGTAGACTTCATCATTACCGCGCAAAGCAGTTCGCGGCACCACAACGCTGTTTTCAATTTTGCGGCCCTCGATATTTGCGGTGACGAATAATCCAGCGGCCAGTGGTGCGCCGTTATCGGCGCCTGCGCCATAAGGGTCATTAACCTCTACATAGGCGAACAGTACTCGCGTTTGCCGGTCATATCGGCTATCGGTGCGCACGATACGCCCTTCCCAGACTCGCGGCTTGCCTGCAACAATTGCGTTGAGAGTGGTTCTTGGGCCGACATTCTCTTCAGTTTCGCGAAAGCCGATCGTTAACCCCAACTGGCCGATTTCTGAATCGGTCAAGGGAAGAGCGACTTCCATAATATCGGTGGAGAAAATATCACCGAGACTAATTCCTGGTGTCACATATTGGCCGATATCAGCGAGTTTAGTTTGTATACGCCCCTTAAATGGAGCTCGAATAGCTGTACGGGCAAGCTGTAGTTCGGCCTCTTTAAGGACAGCAATCGCAGAGGCCAACGCCGCGGCGGCTTCGGCCATTTGAGGCTTGCGCAGGGCGAGGGCGACGCCCTCACCGCTGCCAAGTTCCTGCCAGTCCTTGCGGGCGATCTGTGTTTCGGCTTCTTCGCTTGCAAAACGGCTGCGCGCCTGTGCGACATTAGCGCGGGCTTGCACGACACGGAATTCATATTCAGTTGGTTCAATACGGATCAGGACGTCGCCTTTTTCAAAGGCGCCGCCTTCGATAAAATCTGGGGAGACATCAATGATCACGCCATTGACTTGCGATGTCAGGTTGATTTCGGTGCGGGGCGTGGCTTCGCCCTGGGTGCGCACGGAGAGCCTAATGGTCTCGGCAATTGCATCCGCGACAACAACCGGGGTTGCCTTGATGACTTCTTCTTTTTCTTCCGGCTTGGGCTTGAATGCGCTCATCGCCATATTCCCTACGACCGCGCCGACGAGGATCAAAGCCGGTAGGGCAAAGACAACAAACCTCTTAATAGCGAGGTCCAGGTTTTTTGGTTTTCTGATCCTTTTGATACGCTCTATCACTCTTATTACTCCCTTGCGCGCCTGCCGATTTGCACTTGCCTGTTCGAAAACAGACAGACTTTCCGACTGTCCCAGCGTGATAAATATTTCCCGTATCTCACGCCGTCTCAGCGATCTTCCGCTCGCCTTATTTCGTCTGTTTACTGTTATCAATTTTGATATTTTTTATGCGTTTTACTAGGGGGGAGGAGGCTGGATTTGGGCGATCCGTCGCCGCTTTCGCACGCCCCGTCTAATCGGCGTTGGAGTTATTTATCGAGGGCGCGTTAACATCCGATTTTCTGGGTGTTTTCAGCGTCCTAACGATATTTCAGCTTATCGATCATGGGGTTCGCTTCATCTTGTTTTGGTCGAATCGCTTTATAGTAAATATGCCCTGCAATGGCGTTTGTTTGCTTCACACGATTTGCGAGTGCCCGCGTCTTCACGCCACGCGCGCGGGCCCCTAAGCTGTTATATATTCGAGTTCTGGCCAAACCACGTTGGAGGACTTCCATGGCGTATTTAAAATTAGTGATGGTTGGATTGAGTGCGGTAGTTTTATTGGCGGCGTGCAGCCAGGAGACCGAGCGCGCAAACATCGTCGATGGGGCGGGGTCGGCTACTCACAGCTCTGACCCTGAAAGCGGTCGAACGCTGTTTGTAGATAAGGGCTGTGTCATCTGTCATTCTGTCAATGGTGTTGGCGGCAAAGCGGCGCCAGCGCTAGATGCCCCGATTGGCGCCCCAGCCATTGATCCTCTCGAATTTGCCGCCCGCATGTGGCGCGGCGCCCCGGCGATGATAGAACTCCAGTCTATTGAACTTGGCTACACGATCTATTTGACCGCCGATGATATTGGCGATTTGGCGGCCTTTTCAGCAGACCGCGACACTCAAAAGAAGGTGAGCCTTGAGGGGCTGCCGGAAAACATCCGGGATGGTCTGCTTGATGAGCGGTTCTGGGAAATGGAAGACTGGGATGATTTCCTGCGCTCGGGCCAAGAGGCTGAGTTCCCTCCCGAGGATGGTTCTGGAGAAGATAAGCCCCAATAGGACGGTCGTTGCGAATACTTGACTGCTGGGACACACAGTCGCTGATGTTTTAAGCCCTAGAGTGGGCCTTTGAGCACTTTGCTTTTGAGTTGAGTCAGGCAAAGTGCTCTAAGTTTTTCTTATGTCGCGTTTTCGGATCGCGAAACCGGATCCACTTTCGCTGAAAACGCTCTAGGCCGTTGCCTTTAGCGTCGCACCTTTCTAGGTTCCGGCAGGATTTGGCCCAGAGACGCTAGCGCGTGCCTGCTAGGGCTTGGGCGTTTCAGCCCTCTAAAGGAGACTGCCTGTGGCGACCTCAGAATTTTTGCTCAATTATTTGCCAATCATCGTTTTTCTAGGGATCGCCCTGGTTCTGGCGGCTGGATTTCTGATCGCGCCAACGCTGATAGCACCATCGGACCCGGATCCGGAAAAGGTCTCCACCTATGAATGTGGCTTTAACGCCTTTGATGATTCTCGGATGAAGTTCGACGTGCAGTTCTATATCGTGGCGATTTTGTTCATTATCGTTGATCTCGATGTAGCGTTTTTGTTCCCCTGGGCGGTGGTCCTGTTCAACCCGGAGCTTGGGGTGGACCGTAGTTTCCAGATTTATGCATTTTGGTCGATGTTCGTCTTTATTGGAGTTTTCGCGATTGGCTTTCTTTATGAGTGGAAGAAGGGAGCGCTTGAGTGGCGTTAGAAAACAAGACCCTGTCGGTGCTTCCTTATGGAACGGCTGCGCGTGTTGGCGCGCCAGGATATAACCCGACCGCTAAAGACCCCTTCTTTAATGAGCTCTCGGATCAATTGGCCGATCGCGGCTTTTTCACGGCGCCCGCTGATGCGGTGATCACCTGGGCGCGCACCGGCTCTCTGATGTGGATGACCTTTGGGCTTGCCTGCTGTGCGGTGGAAATGATGCAGGCCGCCATGCCGCGCTATGATGTTGAGCGGTTTGGCTTTGCCCCGCGCGCTTCCCCCCGTCAGTCCGACGTGATGATCGTTGCGGGCACGCTGACCAACAAAATGGCCCCAGCATTGCGCAAGGTCTACGACCAGATGCCGAACCCGCGCTATGTGATCTCCATGGGCTCCTGCGCCAATGGCGGCGGATATTATCATTACTCCTATGCGGTGGTGCGTGGCTGTGACCGCGTGGTGCCGGTGGATATCTATGTGCCGGGCTGCCCGCCAACCGCTGAGGCGCTGGTTTATGGGATTTTGCAATTACAAAAGAAGATCCGCCGTGAAGGGTCGATTGTTCGATAGGGTGAAATGAGCGAAGAACTTAAAGAATTGGGCGCCCATATCGCCACCTCCATCGATGCTGACATCCGTGAGTGGCGAGTGGAGCATGGTGAGTTGACGGTGGACGTTCGCGCGGACCGCATTGTGCAGGTATTGCAATTCCTGCGCGATGATCCGCTGGCGAAATTCCTGGTGTTGATCGATTTGGCCGGGGTTGATTATCCCGGACGCGGCAAGCGCTTTGATGTGGTCTATCACCTGTTATCCATGCACAATAATACGCGCATTCGGGTGAAAGCACGGGTTGCAGAAGATGAGACCATTCCGACAGTGACGGGAATTTACCCTTGCGCCGACTGGTTCGAGCGCGAGGCGTTCGATATGTATGGCATCATATTTTCAGGGCATCCGGATTTGCGGCGTATTCTCACCGATTATGGGTTTGAGGGCTATCCGCTACGCAAGGACTTCCCGCTCACCGGCCATGTTGAAGTGCGCTATGACGATGAGAAAAAGCGCGTCGTCTACGAGCCCGTGAAGCTGGTTCAGGAGTTTCGTAATTTCGATTATCTCTCCCCGTGGGAAG
>JAADIH010000077.1 GCA_013151435.1 Alphaproteobacteria bacterium | reverse complement strand
GTATGGTGGGTTTTCCTTCAGTCCGCAAACGGTCAACCTCGCGCGCGCGTTCTTTTAGTGCATCATTGTGCGGATCAACTGTGAGCGCGAATATCGCGTTGCTTTGCGTATATTCATGAGCGCAATAGAGTTTAGTATCCGGCGGCATCTGGGCAATCTTAGAAAGTGACTCCCACATCTGTTCCGGGGTTCCTTCAAATAGTCGTCCGCACCCCATGGCGAAAATAGTATCGCCCACAAAAGCGGCGCCATCATCTTGGAAATGATAAATGATGTGCCCAGATGTATGCCCCGGCGTATCATGGACCATCGCTTTGGAAGCGCCGAGCATCACGGTGTTGCCTCGCCCACGGGGAAATCAAGGCCGGGAATGCGATCTGCTTCGGCGCGTGGGCCAATGATTTGGCAATCCCATTTTTCTTTGAGGTCAAGGTTGCCCCCCGCATGGTCCCAATGATGATGAGTGTTGAGAATATGCGTCAGCAGCCACCCGGCACTCTCTAATTCATCATTGATGGCTTTGGTGTCAGGTGTGTCGATGGTCGCGACCATGCCGCTCTCGCGATCTCTGATCAAATAGCCGTAATTATCGTTCAGGCAGGAAAATTGTCGGATATCAAGGGGCAATTGGGGTATCCCTTTTGTTATGCGTTGATTGACGCTGGCCGATGATCTCTATCATAACGGGTCGGCAGCGTGCAGCAATGTTGCTGTCAGTATCGTTTTGGGCCGTCGTTGGCCCACGACTTAAATACCACGGATCAGGAACCAGGCGCATGCGCACTGACATTCTAGATTTTCATGATTTTTACAGATCCCACCTTGGCGGTGTGGCGCGTGGTTTTATATCGGCACGGCTTACGCAAGCGTGGGGCGATGGCTCCGATTTGGCGATTGCGGGATTTGGATATGCCAATCCCTATCTTGAGCTGTTTGCTGGCGCTCAGCGCCGCCTCGCATTTTCACCGGGCGCGCAAGGGGTCATTCGCTGGCCGGCGCGTGAGCGAAATAGTGTCAGCCTAAATAACGCCAGCTTAGTCGGTGAGGTTTCATGGCCCTTGCCGGATGCTTGTCTTGACCGCTTGCTCATCATGCATGGGCTTGAGGAATCGCCTGACCCGCAACGGCTGATGCGCGAAGCCTGGCGGGTGCTGGTGGATGACGGGCGGATGATCATTGTTGTTGCCCATCGGCGGGGCTTGTGGTCGATGATTGATGCAACGCCGTTTGGCGCAGGGCGTCCATATTTGAAGCGGCAACTCAATGGGTTAATCGAGAGTGCGCTCTTTCGTGCAACCAAGTGGAGCTCCGCTCTCTACTTTCCGCCTGTGAATACAAAGTTGTTATTGCGCGCGGCGCGCGCCTGGGAGCGTGCCGGGGCCCGTGTCTGGCCGGGGCTCGGTGGAGTGTTGATGGTTGAAGCCTCTAAAGACATGATGGCGCCGACGGGTTTGGTGAGGAGCACTCAAAAGCGTTCATTGCGTCCGGTTATAGCCAACCCACACCCAGTGCGTTTGGGTGGTGGTATGGAGAACTTTAAGCGACGGGTTGAAGACTGATCGTCGCGCCCGCTATATCGCTTGAAAGAGACGCTTAAAATTTTGAAAGAGATGTCATGACCAACCCTACACCGCAGCCCGGCATTCTGGATATTACACCCTATGTTGGGGGGGCGGCCCCTGCGCCAAGTGAGCAAAAAACCTACAAGATGTCGTCTAACGAATCCGCCTTGGGCGCCAGCCCGAAAGCCATGGGCGCATATAAAGCGGCTTCTGACAGTCTCTATTTATATCCTGATGGCGGCGCCCATGAGTTGCGTGCGAAAATTGGCGAGACATATGGCATCGATCCGGCGCAGATAGTTTGCGGTTCAGGATCGGATGAGATTTTGCAATTATTGACCAAGGCCTATGTGGGTGTCGGCGACAATATCATTCAGACTCAGTATGGGTTTCTGGTCTATGCACTGGCGGCAAAATCATGCGGCGCCGAGGCGCGATTTGCACCGGAGAAAAACCTTACTGCGGATGTAGATGAGATCTTGAAGCTGGTTGATGAGCGCACGCGCATTGTGTTTCTTGCAAACCCAAACAATCCCACCGGGACCTATATTCCTGACAGTGAGGTTCGTCGTTTACGTGAAGCCTTGCGCGAGGATATTTTGCTGGTCATTGATGCCGCTTATGCAGAATATATGGAAGTCCCTGATTATGCTAGCGGCGAACAGATGGTTGATGATTTTGATAATGTCGTCATGACACGGACATTTTCGAAAATCTATGGGCTTGGGGGTTTGCGTCTGGGGTGGGGGTATTGCCCGGCGCCCATAGCGGATGTTCTCAACCGCGTTCGCGGTCCTTTCAATGTTAATGCTGGAGCATTAGCGGCAGGTGTTGCAGCGCTTGAGGATCAGGAGTTTGTCGATCAAAATCGCAGCTTTAATCGCGAAGAGCGGGATTGGCTTGCGCAACAATTTGGCGGATTAGGGCTCGAATTTGTGCCAAGCCATTGTAATTTCATCTTGGTGAAATTTCCAGATGAACCTGGGCGAAATGCCAATGATATCTTAGACTTCCTGAAATCTGAAGGAGTGATGGTGCGGGATATGGGGCCCTATAAACTTGACGAATGGTTGCGTATCTCGATCGGGGAAAAGGCCGGTAATCGGCGTCTCGTGGAGCTTTTGAGCAAACGGTTCGGTAATGACGGCTAACCCAACACAATCGTTTGAGCGCGTCGCAATCATTGGTCCCGGACTGATCGGATCGTCATTGGCGCACGCCATGCGTGACGCTGGGCTATCGGGAGAAATTATTGGCTTTGATCGTGACAACGCAATTGCTAACCGTGCCTTGGAGCTCGGGGTGATTGATAAGGCGGCGCCCGATTTCGCGGCCGCAGTCGCGAATGCGGACTTGATCATTCTGGCAACGCCAGTAGGGGCGATTACCGGGTTGTGTGAGTTGCTCAATGCTCACGCACCGGCGGGGGCGTTGATCATAGATGTGGGGTCGGTGAAAGGCGCAATTGCGGCTGCTGCGGCGACAGTGCGCGAGAATCTTTATTTTATACCCTGTCACCCTGTTGCGGGTACGGAGCAATCGGGGCCGGAAGCCGGCTTTAAAACCCTCTTCAAAGATCGCTGGTGTATTCTGACGCCGCTGGCGCGCGAAGATGAGGCCTATAAAGCTGCGGTCGCTAGGGCGACGGCGCTCTGGGAGGCTATAGGGGCGCATATTGAGATCATGGACCCAACGCACCACGATCTAGCGCTTGCTGTCACCAGTCATTTGCCGCACTTGATTGCATTTACACTGGTCGGCGCCGCAGATGATCTGGAATCGGTGACTCAAGCCGAAGTCATCAAATATTCAGCTGGTGGATTTCGTGATTTCACCCGTATTGCCGCCTCGGATCCGGTGATGTGGCGCGATGTCTTCATTCACAACAAAGATGCAGTGCTCGAAGTGCTGGGCCGCTTTTCAGAAGAACTTGCGGTATTGCAGCGGGCAATCCGCTGGGGTGATGGTGAGGCTCTGCACGATGCTTTTACGCGTGGTCGCGAATTACGCCGGGCAATTGTTGATGCGGGTCAGGAAACGACGGCGCCGAATTTTGGGCGCGATGAAACCGATTAGGCCGAGACTTCATCCAGCGTAACCTCGTGCCCCCACAACGTTTTTATATGCGCCTCCACGGTCTCCCGGGTCTTTTTAGATAGAGTGCGCCCGTTGTGAACGTGGTGGCGTAACTTCAGCGTACGGTCGCCCTGGAGGTCCGCCGCGATGACCTGGATATTGGCCTCACGCATGCCGAGGTCATAGGAGGTGGCGAGCTGTTCGCGCACGCGTTCAAAGCCGCGCGCATTATGGATCGCCGAGATTTCTACATGAGATGCTTTTGCTTCGTCGGTAATGGAGAACATCCGAAAATCACGCATCACCGTTGGCGATAGATATTGGAGAATGAAACTCTCGTCACGGAAATTCGCCCATGCATCTTTTAAAACGTTACGCCATTCACCAGTGCCGGCGATTGCGGGGAACCATTCCCGATCTTCGTCTTTTGGGTCTTCACAGATGCGTTTGATATCTTGCATCATCGCAAAACCAAGAGCGTAAGGATTAAAACCGGAATAGCGTTGATCATTGAAGTCGGGTTGAAAAACGACTGATGAATGGGAGTGTAAAAACTCCAGGATCGCGCCTTCACTGATCTGACCGCGATCATAAAGCTTATTCATGATGTAATGGTGCACAAAGGTTGCGCAGCCCTCATTCATCACCTGGGTTTGCTTTTGCGGGTAGAAATACTGGGCGACATTGCGCACGATCCGCACTA
>JAADIH010000140.1 GCA_013151435.1 Alphaproteobacteria bacterium | reverse complement strand
TCATCGCCAGCACCGCCAATACCGCGGTCATCACCACCGCCTGCATCCAGCGTGTCATTGTCTAAACCACCAAACAAATTATCGATCCCGGTACCGCCAAACAAAAGATCATCACCACTTTGGCCATTCACCCGGAAGTCGTTGCGCGCGCCGCCATCAAGCGTGTCATTGCCATCGCCGCCAAATAAACGGTCATCACCCTTGCCGCCCAAAAGCGAGTCGGCGCCTTCCCGGCCAATCAACGTATCCTTGCCGCCGCCGCCATTGATTGTGTCATTGCCAGCCTCGCCACGTAACTCATCGGCACCAAGACCGCCAAGCAACAAGTCATCACCGGCACCGCCAAAGATCACATCTGCAGCGCCTCCGCCGTCAAGCGTGTCGGCCTCAGCGTCGCCATTAAGGGTGTCAGCGCCTGTACCGCCCAACAGCGTATCCTGGCCGTTACCGCCAATCAGAGAGTCATTGCCAACACCGCCAATAATTCGATTTGCGCCAGCATCACCCACAAGGGTATCCCCAAAAGATGACCCCACTAGCCCTTCAATGCTGATAAATGTATCTCCGTACATTTCTGTCCCAGCCTGCAAATCTGCCATTACTGCCTCAGGCGAGCCTGTATAGCTTGCAATGTCAAAACCCGCACCGCCATTTAATTCGTCTGCGCCATCGTAGCCGCGCAATGTGTCATTACCATCGCCACCTCGAAGCACATCCGCTCCAAGAGCGCCGTCTAGACTGTCATCACCTTCATCGCCTTCTAGTGTATCACTGCCATCGCCCCCGATAAGAGTATCTGCACCCGCGCCACCCGAAATACGGTCGAACTCATACAGCCCCTGGAACCCATCTACCCCAATGTAAAGATCATCCCCACCTAGCAGGTTCACCGTGTTAGACGTTGGAAAACCATAGATCACATCTGACAGTTCCGTTGGTTGAAGGATAGGCAAACCAATATCTTCAAGAATCGCTATATCGATTGCCGATATGATTGTTCTCTTACCCGGCGCTAAAAGTTCAGCGAGCAAGTCGCTGCTATTGATATGCGATGGCTCCTCCGTCAGCGATACATTCCCTCCAGCCACACCGACTGCAATTGGCCCCGTAAACTCAAAGCTCCCGGGCGCCCCTGAAATGAATGTGTCGAATACTGATGTTTCAGATATATCAAAAAGCGAAACGAAACCAAGACCATGGCCAATCTCATGAAGAAGAACCGTGAACAGATCAAACTTACCACTTGGCACTATTGTATCGTCCACCCCACCATAAAAGAACTCACCCGCAAGGATAGAATCCGAATTAATTTCGATGTCGATATCAGACACAGCACCATTTTGATCAGCACCCGTCTGAAGTTCTAGAATTGTGATAGCTTGGAACGGGGCCCCACCGCTACTAACATATTCAGTCCCCGCTTGCGCCAAGGTTGTAGCGCCTAGCGATTTAAAGCTTATATTAATGTCGAGTGTCCCCGACCCAAAATCTATATAGCGCGCCCAATAGGCAAGCGCATCATCAAGAACCGCGAGAGATTGATTCACTAGCGTATTTGAAATGCCAAGAGTAGCACCCAGAGTTACTGTCCACACAAGCAAAACTCCCTCAAAATTTCCATCACCTTACCATTCGTAGATATACGTGCAAATGAACCCCGCCACGATATTTTACCTTTCCTAACCCTTCCATTTTTCCGCGTTCGCATTATGTTCGCCTGATGCCAGCGCGCTCCGGATATGACCCCAAGGCCAAACGGCCCTCGACCCAGCCGATCACACCGCGTGAAGACGTCACGCCGGGAGGGTTTTCCGAAAGCGTTGCGACTTACCATGATCGCATGGCGACGCCGCTCGAGGAGTGGACCCCGCACCGACCAGTACGACCGGAGAAGTCGGGCCTGTCGAAACCATTCCGCGTGGTCTCCGATTATGAGCCGGCGGGCGACCAGCCAACTGCCATCAAAGAACTTTGCGAAGGCATCAAAACTGTAGAGCGCGACCAAGTGCTGCTCGGCGCCACCGCCACCGGCAAGACTTTCACCATGGCCAAGGTCATCGAGGCGTGCCAGCGACCAGCGCTGATCCTCGCCCCCAACAAGACCCTCGCCGCGCAGCTTTATGCGGAGTTCAAGGCGTTCTTTCCCGACAATGCGGTTGAGTATTTCGTTTCCTATTATGACTA
This sequence comes from Alphaproteobacteria bacterium, assembly GCA_013151435.1. GTDB lineage: Bacteria > Pseudomonadota > Alphaproteobacteria > Caulobacterales > Parvularculaceae > Hyphococcus. Next base: position 3,371 of record JAADIH010000140.1, on the reverse strand, counting down.
CTACCAGCCGGAGGCGTATATTCCGCGTTCGGACACGTTCATCGAAAAAGAAAGCTCCATCAACGAGCAGATCGATCGTATGCGCCACGCCGCCACCCGCGCGCTGCTGGAGCGCGATGATGTGGTGATCGTCGCTTCCGTTTCGTGCATTTACGGCATTGGGTCGGTTGAGACCTATACGGCGATGACGTTCTCGCTGAAGCTCAGTCAGGAGATCAGCCGTAAGAAACTCCTCGCCGATCTCGTAGCGCTGCAATATCGCCGCAATGACAATGCATTCGCGCGCGGGTGCTTCCGGGCCCGCGGCGATGTGATCGAGATTTTTCCGGCGCACTATGAAGACCGCGCCTGGCGGATTTCCATGTTCGGAGACGAGATCGAAACCATCACCGAGTTTGATCCTCTGACAGGGCAAAAAACCGCTGAGCTTGAAACCGTCACGCTCTACGCCAATTCGCATTATGTGACGCCGCGCCCGACCCTCAACCAGGCGATCACCCGCATCAAAAAAGAGCTCAACGAAACCTTGCCGATCATGCGTGAGGAAGGCCGCTTGCTGGAGGCGCAGCGCCTCGATCAACGCGTGCAATTCGATCTTGAAATGATGGCGGCGACGGGGGCTTGCGCCGGGATCGAAAACTATTCGCGCTATCTCACAGGTCGGGGCGCGGGCGCGCCGCCCCCGACCCTCTTCGAATATCTGCCTGAAAACGCTCTGGTCTTTTGCGATGAAAGCCACGTCACTGTGCCGCAAATCGGCGCGATGTTTCGCGGTGACTTCGCGCGCAAGAAAACCCTCGCGCAATATGGCTTCCGCCTGCCCTCCTGCATGGATAACCGCCCGTTGAAATTTGAGGAATGGGAGAAGATGCGCCCACAGACGGTTCATGTCTCAGCGACGCCGGGCTCATGGGAACTCGATCGCACGAGTGGGGTTTTCACCGAACAAGTGATCCGCCCCACGGGTCTGGTCGATCCGGAAGTTGAAATCCGCCCGGTGACGGGGGAGAAAACCAATCAGGTTGATGACGTGATCGCCGAGTGCAAGGCTATCGCCAAACTTGGCGGGCGGGTTCTGGTGACCACGCTCACCAAGCGTATGTCCGAAGACCTCACCGAATATATGCATGAACAGGGCGTGCGCGTGCGCTATATGCATTCTGATATTGAAACGCTTGAGCGCATTGAGATCATTCGCGATCTGCGCCTTGGGGCATTCGACGTGTTGATCGGCATCAATCTGCTGCGTGAAGGCCTCGATATTCCCGAATGCCGTCTGGTTGCGATCCTTGACGCGGATAAGGAAGGGTTTTTGCGCTCGGAAACCTCGCTGATCCAGACCATTGGCCGCGCGGCGCGTAATGTCGACGGCCGGGTTATTCTCTATGCGGATCGGATTACCGGATCTATGGAACGCGCCATTGACGAGACCAACCGCCGCCGCGAAAAACAGCTCGCCCACAATAAAACCCACGGGATTACGCCGGAATCAACCAAGGCCGCCATCGCCGACATCGCCAGTTCCGACGATGAGGGTAAAAAAGCCGCCATGGGCCAGACTTTCGTGGGACATAAGAGCTTTAGAGCCGCAGGCGCCTCAGGCTTTTCCGAAGATCAACAGGATTTTGAAGGGCCCGGTCATAATCTAAAAACCCACCTCGCCTCCCTCGACAAACAAATGCGCGAGGCCGCCGGCAATCTCGAATTCGAAGATGCTGGCCGCATCCGCGAAATCAAACGCCTGCAGGAGGTTGAACTCGCCATCGCCGATGATCCATTAGCGCGTCAGTCCACGATTGAAGCAAGGGTAGAAGCTGCTAGCTGTGGACGGATCAAAAAAAGCGAAGGAACGGTGAGCAATGTAAGGAGCAAGCCGAAGAGTAAGAGGAGGCAGAAACCACTTAAACTATGAACAGCATTAATGAAAATGACGATGCTAGGCGTATCGTCAAAGCCATATTACAAGGTGACTTTGGCACACATGGGCTTATTAAACTTATCCAAATCTTTAGACCAAAAGTAGGTGGATGCAAGGCGCTCCATGCACTAGCAACGCTTTTAGCCCATCCAGACAATTATAAGTATGGCTTCATTCAAGAATGGTCACTCAAAGCAGCAAAAAGTCAATTACACTATTTGCTAAAGCCAGAGCAACATGTTCAACCAAACGCCCACCCGAGTATGGCGGGACCATTTCCAGGCTGGTCAAAAGATGTTTGCCGTGCTCGGTTGGACTTATATTATAATGAATTTATGCGTGGAAGCATTAGCTTAAGCCCTCCCCAAATTCAACGGGCAATCAAAAAAGCATATAAAGGTGATGAAAAAAACGCTACCGTCACCTATAGCGCCCCAACATCTTCAAACGAAGAAATTATTATAGCGCAGCTTTACTCCGTAGATCGACTTTCATGTATGATAACCAAAGAAACATTATTCAATGATTTTTATAGCACCCTCCTAAAAAGTGACGCCGTTTTCAGTCACGAACATGAACTATTAAAAGAAAACCTCCTCGACAAACTGTTTCTTTTATACATGTGTAGCCTAAACAATTTGCGCTTTGATTTTCCTGGCGACGACCTCTGGGGGTACCGTTGCGAATATAGGCTTTACGTACACCCCAGCAACAATTGCGGTCCTTACAAAAACCCCGACAACCTTGATCGTGTCCAAGTTCAAGCAAGCATGAAATTTTCAGATCAAGATGGTAATTTTATTATAAACGTTACACGAGTTTGTTGTTTTTCAGATTTAGATGTCAATTGTTGGGTAGTACCCAAAAATCTTGAAAGCTCTTTGTACGGGAAAAAAATTGGTCCCATGAAAGTCACTGGGTCCTATTTTCATGAGATTACAGATGAATTTAAAATTCGCTTGTTTTAGAAAGCGTAGATTTTCTTACACAATACCAACACATATTGGGAGCAAACAGTTACCTGTCAAAAAAAGGCGACGTCAATGGACGGCAGAGCCATTTCTGGACCCCGGCCTTCGCCGGGATAACTGGATTGTGTAGCGATCTCATCAAATTCACACAAATTGCACAGCACACTGATATAATCAGCACCCCCTCCGGTCCTACGGACCACCTCCCCCGTAAATGGGGGAGGAAAAGGCAGAAATAAATCTTAGACATAAAACGCTTTCCTATTCTTCCCCCGTATACGGGGGAAGTGTCAGCGAAGCTGACGCAGGGGGTACAGTCTTCTTCTCATCTGCCAGTCCCCTCGCATTTTTTGTCACCACCACCCAGAGCAAAATGCGATTAATAGGAACGCATAATTTACTCTATTTCTTTCCTAGTCGCGTCGCCCCGCGCGCAAAGGCGCGCAGTCTATCAATTGACCGCCTTCGCGGTCGGGCGCGAA
>JAADIH010000306.1 GCA_013151435.1 Alphaproteobacteria bacterium | reverse complement strand
TTGGGCGGGTTGAAGCCAAAGTTGCTGTGCTGCTCTTTGTTCATCAACTCGGGAGTTTTAAACAGGAACATATCCCCAGTAAGCGCCGGGGTCCCTTGTGTATCACTCATGGTCGACCTTTCTATTGTTTACTTCAGCCGGTTAGGGAACCGACGGGGGCCTCTATGGCCGTGATTTCGGCGCAACGCTTAACAAAAAGCTGTCGATGCTCCAAGCCTTCAATCGCGCTTTATCGAATTTCCTCGCCTTAAGTGTCTCTTGCGATAAATTCAGCGCATTGAGCTGGGTCTATCATCGGCGCAAGATGGGTCAATCCGGCCAATTCCCGCACCCCTACACCTAGCCTTTTACAACGCAGGCGTGCGCGCTTTGAAATGGTGGAAGCGGAAGGGTTGGCTGCAAGCAGCGCAATTGGGACACATGCCCCCTTGAGGGCGCCCCAAAAGTCATTGGCATGAGCTGCAAATGTCGCAGCTTCCCATTGGGGATCGCAGGCGAGCAATACCGCTCCTTTGTCATTCTTGGGGGTGTTTTCTGCGGGCTTGAGCCCATCTTCCAGATAATCGCCAAGGATGCCGTCAGTCCAGGGGGAAAATAAGGCTTTGCGCCCATAGGACTTGAGGACTTGATCGCGGTTCTCCCAGGTGGATCGTCTTTTTACCGCCCCCTTGACGATCGGAATATGTCGGCTGAAGCGGTTCCAAAACGGCATATGTGCAGCAAGGGTGATCAAGGTTGGCATCATCACCGGTTCAATAAGCCGCAGCGATGCGATGTCAGAGCGGCCTCTTGCCGCTATGGCCGCCGTCACCCCGCCCATAGAATGCCCGGCTATGGTCCATCCGTCACGATGTTGCATATCAAGAAAAGCCGCTATGTCATCGGCGTAAACATTCCAGGACCGAAGGCGCGCGGGGTCAGCTGGCAGGCTTGTTTTTCCATGGCCGCGCATATCCAGTGCATAAATATCAAATGTTCCGGCCAGGTGCTGCAGCATTTGTTTGTATGCGGAGGCGCAAAAGCCGGTCGCATGACAAAACAGCAAAGGCGGCGCTTGTTTGTTTACCCAACGCCAGCCGGCCATTTCTCCACCGAGAAGTGAAACAGAAAATCGTGCCGGTTGAATTTTGACTATATCACTTTTCATGGGCGCACCATTGGCTCTGGCGCCCGGTAAATCAACGCTGCGAAGCAGCGCTATTGCTGAGCTTATGGATCACCCTCATATGTAATACGTCATCGTGCGCGCGATGGCGGTGGGGGGCGCTCTTGCTTGCCCGCTCGGTAATCATGCTGATTTCTGTGGGCGATAAATCACCCAGAAGATCACCGAAATCGTGCATGGAAAATTGCTGTTTTTCATCGCATGCTGAAAATAGACGGTAGAGCCAAAACCCATCCCAATCGGGGGCGTCGGAATAGACTAGCCTTTCGGCAAGGGCTTCATTTAATCGCTGACAAACATGGCTGATCGGGTGGCCCTTCCTACGAAGCGCTTCAATCGAAACGCCATGCAGCGCCTCGGCCTCACTGTTCCATGCATCTTGTGACCAATCCTTGGCGGGCGCGATCAAAAAGGTTTCCGGCTCGCCTTCAAGAAAACACCAACCAACCTCGATCGGCCAGGACGCAGCCCCAAGACCGGAAGCCTCTAGATCAATGAAGGCGATTTTTTTCACGCGGGCAGCCTTTCCAGAGCATTTTAGATGTGTCGTGCGAATCTGTTCGCGTTTAAGAAAAAGCAACAAACAATAGCCTAGAGCGGCCTGGTTATTCAATTAACATCGGACAGCTCAAGGGGCCAGCCTGATAGTATAACATAAGAGACTGGGCAGGACGCGTTGATGGTTTGACCAGGCGGCGGTTGGCTTTGCGCGTGCGACCGCAAACTATGTTTGTGAGTTCATAATTGTCTAAGTTAGCCTGCAATAAAAATGCGTTGTTGCAGCCAGAGAATAGCTGGGTAGGCTGCCAGCCAAATCCAGAAAAATCGATTCAAACCAAATAGGCAAGCATTCGTAAAGTGAAACGTAGCGGCGATTATCAAGCCAATGACGAGCGTGGTTTGGGTAAGCAATGTAAGCGGAAAAAGCAACTCAAACAGCATAACCCCCCAAGACATCAGGCATAATAATCGTGGCCAATCAGCCCATTTTCTCAAAGCCTCACTGACTGGGTAGGCAGAAAAACGGAATACATCCTGAAGCGCTCGGCCATTACGCCATTCTGGATTAATGATTTTCACCCAGCCAGCAATAAAATATGACAGCACTAATTGCAGAGCCAGATATCCGAAAACATATTCCTTCCATTGCGTTGTAGGCATGAAAAGAACAAGGCTCAAACAACATAGGATAAGGAGACTCATGCGATCACTGCCCCCATTATAAGGGCCTTGGAATCTTTTGAGAATGAACAGCCCCAATATAACCAGCGCGAGGCAAACCCACTGCGTCTGGAAACCTAACAAAAGTAAGATACTCAGAATAAAACGCGGGACGAATAAACATTGCTCATTCCTTGGCGCATGAAAGTGTTCGATGCTTTGCTGAAGAAACGCCAACGCCAGCAATATTTCAGTTATGCGAATGGCTGCATCCAGGCTCATGAAGGTGCATCTCCAGCAATTTTATGCACCGGAGAAATAAAGGTAATCTGTTTTTCGAGCCGTGTGCCGCTCCTGTGCACAAACACCAACCTGAATTGCAAATAGGGTGTATCCAGAACATCAATGGAATTGTTCGCAAGGTCGGCTTTGATACGGTTCAGAATTTCCTGCTGGCTGTGTTCTGTAGGGTTTGCCATGAGGCGTTCGGCACAGCTGACGAGAAAAAGTGTCTCATTCCAGCGTGGATTCCACAACATGCGTTTTAGCATGCTGTGAATGGGCAGATGTGCCGGTCTAGGGCGAAATTCCTGCCAACTGTTTCCTGCGCTTTGCGCGGTTTTAAGCAATGCAAATTCAATGCGTGGTGATGGGGCAATTGTATCGAAGAAGCGCCATGAAGGAATTAGTGCGGGTAAAAGTAGTTTTAAGGTCTGTAGCATGGATTGAACTTGTGTTCTTGATTGCCCATTCACGTCATAGCTGAGTCGACCCATTCAGCTATGGGGTAATGCGAAGGAATAGTCAGCCAGGGCTAAGTTAGAATGCCAATCATTGTTGCGGCAGTGTTTTTTAAACCGCATGAAGGCTTATCTCTCAACGACTGATCAATTCAGGAAAAAGTGGTGGGCGCACCGGGTTTCGAACCTGGGACCTCTACCATGTCAAAGTTACGTTCCGGCTTTCATCGGATATGATTTGACAACATATGAGCCCGAAAAGCCTTATTTAATGCAATAATATGTTCCCTACTAATTCTCAAGTTTCCTCTTGATTGATTGCTGGCGATTGCTATTTGATTGCTGAGGGTAGAAATGGTGTCAAATGCGCTCAAAAATTGGCAAGCGAAATGTTGATGCACTCAAACCCGCTCAAAAAGATGTAATCTTGTGGGATTCTGAGGTTAAAGGGTTTGGTGTGAAGATCACACCGAAGGGCCGAAAGGTCTATGTGCTTCAATATCGGCTCAATGGAGGTTCAACTCGCAGATATACCATTGGTGTTCACGGTGCGCCCTGGACGCCAGAGACGGCCCGCACACGAGCAATCTCTGTTCTCGGCGACATTGCTAAAGGTATAGATCCGATGGCCGCCAAACGCGCGGCTCGCTCAGATATTTCAGTAGCTCAACTATGCGATCACTATCTTATTGAAGGTGTACGTACAAAAAAGGCCAGTACGGTAACGATGGATCGTTCGCGCATTGAACGCCATGTAAAGCCCCTCCTCGGAAGTAAGCGCTTAAAGACACTTACGAGAGCTCATATTGAACAGTTTATGGCCGATCTTGCCGCCGGTAAATCCGCCAAGACCGAAAAAACTAAAAAGTACGGAAGGGCCATCGTTCGAGGCGGTGAAGGTGCAGCGAACCGTAATCTTGGCATGCTCGGTTCCATATTAGAGTTTGCCGTGGAAAAGGGGCTGCGTTCTGACAATCCGGCCCGTGGCGTTAAAAAATACAAAGAGCGTAAATGTGCACGGTTTTTGTCAAATAACGAAATGGCCCGCTTGGGTGATGCTTTACGCTCAGCGGAGTCAAGTGGTGTGAATAGATACGCTATTGTTGCAATTCGTTTGTTGATGCTGACTGGATGTCGCAAAAATGAAATCCTCACCCTGAAATGGGACGAGGTTGACTTCGATGCTGGTTTTTTGCGGCTTGGTGATTCCAAAACCGGTGCGAAAGACGTTCACCTGACTGCGCCCGCTCGAGAAATACTGGCGTTTTTATCACGCATGCAGGGCAATCCACATGTCATACCAGGCGATGGGGCGACGGGCCACTTTATCGGCCTACAGAAAGTGTGGAAAGCAATCCGAGATACAGCTGAACTGTCCGATGTGCGTTTGCACGATCTTCGACACACATTTGCTAGTGTAGGCGCTCGTTCGGGTGAGAGCTTGCTCGTGATCGGTAAAATTCTGGGTCATGCGACTACGGCGGCAACCTCTCGTTATGCGCATCTGAGTGACGACCCAGCGAAATCAGCTGCAAACTCTATTGCGGCGAAGATTGAGGCGAGCCTTTCGGAACACACGGCAGACGTGGTTCATTTACCGAAAGAAAAAGGCAATTAGTTCGATTGTGGATTTCGTGACACATGGCAGTTTAGCAAGTGTTGTCAATTATCAAAATGATAAAGATTACAATTAAGATTGTCTCAAATAAATCAGTATAGGAATTAATAAAACTCCAGCTTTCTAGCTATTTTCGATCAATTGGCAAGCTGGTAGGACGTGAGCGTCGGCATTTGGGACAATAATGGTCGTTCACGAGTTTCAACCAACGGCAATTATTGGCCCATAACAGACGTTTCCAAGAAAAAGCGCGCATGCTAGAAACACCCGATATGATTAAAAAAATATTCACATTATTTTTGCTTGCATTGTGCGCAGGCATATCCGGGTGCACTCCCACGCCTTCGGGCATTCCGCGTGATGCCGAGCGAAGTTGGTCATTGAAGGGAAGCTTTAACTGGAAGTGGAACCAGAATGTGGAGCGCGGGTGTATCGCGTGGGTTGCAAAGGAATCCTATGCAGTCGTGTATGTATTTGTTGATGAAAAATGTGATGGCGAACGCGACTGGGAATTCTTTCAAGACAAGTTAGGCGTAGACTATACTTCATTCTCAGATCAGTTGTTGTTTATGGGCTATTCTTCTTGGAAACCAAATTCAGTAAAAGGTGAAAACGGCGAGTATCTTGATTGGCCGGAATACTGCCCATACTCGCTTTCTCAGTCACAGATTAATGCGATACGAGCCGTTGTTACCGATGTCTTGGGCCTAGCCTTGACGGACGGCGAACGGCGAATGTTGCATCGTGTAGACAAACGCTTGGCGAAAACAGACGGATCTGCACTGCGTGTTTCGTACCTTGGATGCGTCGATGTGGTAAATGATCGAAAAAGAAATGAGTCTGGTCTTAAGGTCGATCCTTGGGAGAATAACTCGCGAAGCGATTAACGTCCGCTTTTGGCGATTTTCTGCCAGTCACAACTGAGGCCCGTTCCGCGACCGGCGGGAATTGGCCCTTAACGGTCATTTGCGATTCATGTTACTGTCGTCCAAAACAAGGGGGTCTCTCATGCTTCTTCGCCGCATCACCGAACACGTCAAAGCCCAGAACTGGTTTGCGGTCGGGCTGGATTTTCTGATCGTCGTTATTGGCGTCTTTGTCGGTTTGCAAGTTTCAAATTGGAATGACGCGAGGTTACTGAAAGACCGAACAATCAAGGTTGTCGAACGGCTGGAAACGAGCTTCGGAATCGATGTTTGGGTGGTCCTAAACCTACATCGGTATCACCAGCAGGTTTACGAGAATGCGCTTCTAGTGCTGAATGATATCACTGGACGAGAGCCAATATCCGACGAGGAACTTTTAATCTCTGCCTATCGAGCAACTCAGTTCAATAGATTCAATCGGACTTCAATTTACGAAGAGTTACTCTCAACAGGTGGGCTGGAATTAGTGATGGCCACAGATGTAGGCGCCGTTGCATCCATTTTTTACGAGACGACAATGTTGTCCGACTACGAAAAATACGGCCAGGCGTCAGAATACCGTCACTTATACCGCAGTATCATGCCAATCGATGTGCAATTGGCTGCTAGCAGCACATGTGGAGATCGGATCCTAACAGTTGATCAGACAATGAATGTAGAAGGCCAGATCGGATATGACTGTGCTCTCGATCTTGCCCCGGAGCGGATGCAGGAAGCGGCACAAGCGTTGCGCCAGCACCCAACCGTTGCCTCAGTACTGCGTCACCGCGTTGCGACGCTTAGAGCACAAAATAGCGATTTTGGAACCTTTGTTGAAGCAATGAGACCTTACAGCGCGACTCGTGAAGAGCTGGAGGAAAGTCCGCAATTCAAAATTTGGAAAAGCGAATAGAGTGCTTTTGCCGCGTCAAAAACGAGTTGAATCTTAGATTTGGTATATCCGCTTTGACGCCGAAAGCGGACATAGAAACTTCAGAGCCGAAGGCCCGCTTTTGGCGATTTTTAGCCATACCGCAGCCGCGGAATCTATGGCGGCAATGCGGGAAAAAACCGACATTAGAAATTGATGCCTCGACCGGACATTATTGGCCCGATGCGGACAGATCAAAAAGTTACAAACGATATCACTTAATTCCCTTGAATATCGCAAAAATTGCAATGGCAGCAACCCAAAGCATGAGCAAGATAGGTAGCAAAGCAAATGAGGGGATGCCAACAAACGCCCCAATTGATTCCAAAATTACACCACCTATTGCAGCCGAAATAAGTATTAGGCCAAATTTAATGAGGCTTTTCCGGTGAATCCCTCCGATTAAAAGAACCCCTCCCGTTATTGCTAGCAAGAAGAACGGTGATGAAATCAGATCAAGAAACAAGGTGCACCTGCAGAATTGAAATCAGTGCGTAGTTGTACTCTCTAGATTGTGTGAAGCAAAGTGAACACAAAACGTAATTCTGCTGCAGAGATCGAGTACGACCGCTTTTGGCGATGAATTGCCGACCGCACAAATCTTTTGAATGATCGAAATGAGGAGTAGTTCGGCGGTCCCTAGTGAGCGGAGTTTTGTGTGATAATAATGATTGGACTAATTTTATCACTGATAAGGCGAGAGAATACTAGGCTGCCCCTACAGGAGAATTATTTTGTCAGAGGAAAAAAATACACTCAGTGATTCAATCGACGATCAGAGGACAGTCACGCGATTGCCTATAGATAGAGATCTTTTCGATTTTCCAACAATACGGGTTGAACCCACGCTTGATGAGTATCTTGCATCATATGGTAAAGAAGAAACATTAGAGCGCCAATCATTCTACGGCGAACTGTTTGAGGTAGTTTTACAGCTAAAGCCACAGTTTAAGAATTTTGACATCAGTATGTATGAATTTATGGGTGCGCTGGATGGCGATACCGAGTGTGTGGAAGTTGTGTGTCATCAGCTGTTAAGTGCGTTAAAAATGCGTCGCGATATGGAAGCTGCTGGTAATGCCCATGTTCAGTCTAATAATTTAGCAATTTCGGACTCATTATTGAATTACTTAATACTGATAATATTTGAAGCTATGATTGGTCGTGGCGCACCTTGCTTGCCGGCATCCCTATTTGTTTTAATCCGAGAGCAGTTGGGGGGGGTTAATAACAAGCACCAAAAGTCATTTATAACTAATAACCGTAAGAAACAGGCGCTGTGGATTGGCTTGTCATTATTTCGAGAAGGAGAAATCCTGTCACTTCACAAAGTTGCAAAAACTATGGGCGTAGAAGCATCGACAGTCCAGCGATGGTACCCTGGAGGGAAATTGATGGATGAAGTGAAAAAGTGGGATAAATTATTGAGAACGCAACCACGAAAAAGTTCGCCTCCTAGTTTGAAATTTAATGGCGAATCCGACCCGAAACCGGGATGACCTAAGACTTAATATAAATAGGCAGCATGACAAAACCGCTTGTCAAAGTGTCATTTGCTAGCTTCAGAACTGGCCGCGTGCGTTTTATCAAAACCGACGAAGGGGTTTAGTGTACGAAAAAACATTTCAGAAACACAGCGCCAGAAGTTGAAGGCCATGTATAGGGATGGGCATGAGGGCTGCCGACGATCCGGTTTACTTGAGAGCTTCGATTGGCGGAGACTGATGCCACTGAAACGATAGATTGGCTTCGAGTAATCCAGTCTGAGATATTGCCATATAAATGATATTAGTTCGAAGCGTTGCATACCAAAGTGCGTGCGCAACGACTTAATCACATCCTATGGGTGGCTCCTCGTTTCATTGGCATTATTGCCAATCATGGAGTTTCCCGATGAATGCTAGCAATGCATACGAACTTTTGTCGACTGTACAGTCGGCACGTTACCTCGGTGTGAGCGCGTCTTTCCTGGCGAAGGCGCGCGTATATGGAAAGCCGGCAATTCCTTTCACAAAGATTGGCGCCTCCGTTCGCTATCGTAAATGCGATTTGGACGCATTCGTAGCCGCCAATCTGCGCTGCTCAACGAGTGAATCTGACATCACTGCATAGAAGCCTGTTCCAACGATTTGTACGGAGTTAGTCGGAAGGAAAGCGAGAAATGGCATCGTCACAGCAAGCGGCCTGTGTGGTCGATTACCGGGTGTCGTTTATTCGATATTTAATTCTTACCTACGATTTAGACCTTCGTTCTCACTTGTCCCCAAAAGTTTGCCTTTGTCCCTACTTGTCTACTTTTGTCCACCAGTCTCATAGCTTCCAATCACTTTTGTCGCCTATGTCTCGTTCTGTCCCTTGCCTTTTTTTCTGTGAATATTGTTGGCAACATTTGCATCATCTTTGGTCGCTAATTCGCGTGAAATGCGTGCAGCTGTGAGTGTAAAGAAAAAATCAGCTGAGGATCGGCCAGAGTGCTTTTCACCAATTCCATTTCGAGCAATTACTGATCGGCGGCTGAAACGGGCTGATCTGGCGGTGTTAGGTGTGATAGCAGTACATGACCGATTCAACACTAATGGGCGCGGTTGTTATGTTGCACGCGACCGGCTCGTGTTTCTCACAGGATTATCAGTAGGCGCATTCAGTCGCTCGGTTAGTAAGCTCTTGGAGCTTGGGTACATCTCAGCTCAGCGGGGCCCAAAGGATGGTCGGCGACGAGTCTTTCGCGTAATATACACGAAAGAGGATGGATTTCTTTTTTCAAAAAAATCAAATCCGACTGGAAATAAAGTTCCTGGCGCCAAAAAAGGGTCAACAAAGAAAGGTGCTCAAACTGCGACCTATTCTAACGAAGTAGGTGATATTGAAAAAACAGAACTATCTGAAAATGTTAGTAATTCTTCAGACAAGATATTCTGTGAAACATATAAATATAAAATAGGCGATAAAAAATATGATTTCCTTAAAAATGGATGTTGTACAAGCCCTCTTTTTGACAGATCTATACAAACTCAAACTTGTGAGGTCGAACGAAACTGGATAAGCGGTAAGCTTTCCCCAGAAGATGCTGTCGAGTGCCTTGAAGTAATATGGGCAAGAACAGACAGCAAAACTGAAAGACAACGATTAGTCCGTATCGCGGACGATATTGAACGGGCTTCGGAGGAAGTAAATACTTAGGGGCTTATCAATTAGGAATCATCGCTGGATTTTCGTAACACCACCAAACGGTGAGTGTGTGCTCAAAAGCAGACAATGGAATTATAGTTCTATCCGTCGCCAAAAGGGTAGGCGGGGACATTTCATGGTCGTGAATCAATTCCATTATGGGGAATGACCGGCATAGTATGAATGGATGACCATCGCTTATTACTAGCCCTAATTTGCTCTAAAATGGGTAGTTTAGGAAGGTGGGGTGTTCACCGGCACCCGTTTATCTACGCGTTCAGAGGCTATCCAATTTCTGCGATAGCTGAATACGCTGGAGATGCTTGTTAGAGTTACTCGTACAAAGCGCGTTGGTTTGAGCGGAAATAAAGTATATCAACGAAAGTGTTTTTGAGCGATTTTCACTAGAACCGCATTGTTGCCGGCTTGCCATTATGCCAAGATGTGGATGTTTCGTTTCTCACATTTAGGAAAACTTGGTGACGCTTTTAGTTTCGGAAATTACTTTAAAAAATGTGCGTTGCTATAAGAACGTAACCATCAATCTCGCAGGCGATGACGGACCGCATTCACTGCTAATTGCCGGCAATAATGGCAGCGGAAAATCTGCGTTACTTCGAAGTATTGCCATGGGATTATGCGATCAGGCAAGCGCCGGGTCTCTGTTGAGGGAGCTGCTCGGTGACTTTATTCGAAAACAGAATGATTCCGTTGAAGATGAACGAAATGCTTCCATTTCTATCAAGTTGGTAGATGTCGACTTAAAAGAGAAGTACGAGATTTGTACCATTCTTACAACTTATAGCCAGCTAGGGTTTGAAGTTGTTGAACAAAAACTCACTGGCCCAGACGGTGATACAGTAGACCAGATAAAGTTTCCATGGGATCGGATATTTATATCCGCATACGGTGCGGGGCTCCGCACTGAGGGAACGGAAGACTATGCACAGTATTTTGCTGGGGATGCGGTTTATACTCTTTTCAAGTATGCGCACACTTTGCAAAATCCAGAGTTGGTGTGGCGACGGTTGAGAGTTGCATCGAAAAAGAAAAATGACAAGAAGGTCGTTGACCGAGAGGTCGAAAGTAAATTGCTCAGTATATTGAACTTGAATGATAATACTCCGCCAGCTTCTTCGAAAAATAGTGTAATGCTTCAGGTTAATGGCATTCACGTCACCAGTGAGTGGGGAAAACAGGAATTAGATGCCCTTGGAGATGGGTACCGAGCATTAATTACCATGACGATGGATATAATTGGATGGCAATTGCTCCGACAAAACAACGCAACGATTCTAGAGGAGATCGATACAGGCAAGTCCGGAATATGGCAGCCACTAGAGTGGAATAAAATCGACGGTATCGTAATTATTGATGAGATAGAAAAGCACTTACATCCGAAGTTGCAGCGAACGGTGATTGATCGCCTCGTAACTGTGTTCCCAAAAATCCAGTTTCTGATTTCAACGCACTCACCCCTTTGTATATCTGGCGCCGCTGATGTTAGTGAAACTACGTTTAGGGTTTTGGCGGCGCACAGGAACGAAGATGGCGGCAGAGGGATAAGCGAGAAACCTATTCCAGTTGGATTCAGGGCGGATCAAGTGCTGGTTGATTATTTTGGTCTGAGCACAACAGTTAGTCCGGTATGGGAAAAGAAAGTAAATGAGCTGCGGGAGTTAATTCTCCTAAAGGCAAAACACAAACTGATTCTGAAGCAGCAAGAAAGGCTAGAGGATTTACGTGCTGAGCTGGGGCGACATGCGCCGCTTCTCTACGAACGGGAAGAGGACCGGGAGATCATGTCGGGTAATCAAGAACGGTATGAAAAAATGCTTCGTGCCCTCGAAGATGTGAAAAATACAGATGATTAAACTTGATACGAGTGTGCCTGCTCCACAATTTCTCTCTTCTGCACGAGTTGTGAAAGTTCTCACTGACGCCAGGAAGGCGTTTAAAGATGGGGATGAGATTAAGCTACCGGCCCTGTGGGCGGACGACGAAGATACCAGACACAAACTGCATGAACGTCATCATGATGGCAAATGTTGTTATTGCGAACGTCGCAGAGACATCAAAATTGAGCGTGATGTAGAACACTACCGACCGAAAAAAGCAGTCACAGAAGCCACAAGTCACAAGGGGTATTGGTGGCTTGCATATGATTGGAGCAATCTTTTGATCTCATGCAAGACGTGCAATACTATGTTTAAGGGTAACAAGTTTCCGATTGTTAGTGAGGCTAATAGGGTATCCGAGGAGGGGGATGTAAACGGCGAAGACCCACTCGTGCTTAACCCTGCAATAGAGGATCCCGAACCTTACATTTCCTATCTTTACGAAAGATCTGGGAGAGAATGGACTGCGTTTCCAATTGCATGTCCGACTCATCACCCGGAACGTGGTGTGGCAACCATCAAGGTCGCTGGTCTGGATCGCACCGGGTTGATGGGTAGCAATGAGAGGGCAGAGTACGTACAATCCTTGATGGAATTGATGGGTTTGTGGAACGGCAACCGGTTCTTGATTAAAAAAGCAAAAGAAACGAAGGCGGGGCTGGCGCTCATTGATCTTGATCAGCGTGCTATTGACAGACTCGATACGGCTATTTCTGGGTATGAGAAGGAAGTAGAAGAAGCTGAAGAAAAGATAAGATTGTATTTGCGGCCCGACAGAACGTATGCAGGGTTTCGGCGTTATTTGGTCGCGAAGGAGAGCCGCGGCCTTATTGTATTTGATGGCTGATCTGAACCGCTCCACGGATTCAAATTAGATTTGCAAAGCGATTTCCGCTCGCTATGGTGCGATATGCCCTACGGCTTTGAACTTGTTCTCGATCTTCACGAATGCGATCCGATTACATTCAATCGACCATCGCTAGATCAATATTTCACGGAACTCTGTGAATTGATCGATATGGAAAAATGCATTGTTCATTTCTGGGACGATGTCGGCGTGCCGCCGGAAGAACAGCAAACCGATCCGCACACCAAGGGCACGTCGGCGGTCTGTTTCATCCTGACCAGTTCGATTGTGGTTCATACGCTTGATCTGCTAGGGACGGTCTATGTAAACATTTTTTCGTGCAAGGATTTTGACCCCGAAGTAGCGGCGGGTTTTACGAAGGACTGGTTTAAGGGCGAAATCCGCAAATCAACCGCTGTCGATCGCGTGTAAAACAGCAGATTCACTTGTACTCCAGTCGTTCATTCGACTAGCTTGCCCACGGGGCGCAGAAAAGGGAATGGTGGGCGGTGCGGATCATAGAGAAGACAATAACGATTCCTGCCTGGGATCGTGATAGTGGGCTGTTGGACCACTTTGGCGCCGGGCTTGGCTTCCACCTCAAAGACAATGAAATACCAATTCGCCTGGCCGTGACGGATCAGGACGAAAACCATTTAAACTGTGAAATCGGCGTCATCACCGACGCCCCATCCCATATAGCGCGCAGGGCGGCGGACTTGTTTGAATTCCGCAAGCGGCAAGTTGAGAGCGTTGAAAAATTTAACGCCGTTTTGCTTGTCCCGACCGGCATTGGAGCGGAGATAGGCGGCCACGCAGGCGACGCGACTGCGGTGGCGCGGATGGTGGCGGAAAGCTGTGATGAACTCGTTTTGCACCCCAACGTCGTCAACGCGTCAGATATCAACGAATTACCTGACAACGCGCTTTATGTGGAAGGGAGTATTATTACTCGGCTGATAATGGGCGCCATCGGCCTGCAGAAAACGCGAGCGAACAGGGTTCTAGTGGTGCTAGATGATCACCAAGACGCGCATTTTGTTACCGCGGCTGTCAATTCGGTCAGCGCCTCACGGGCGACATTTGGCATGGACTGCCCAGAAGTTGTTTGCCTAAATCCGCCAATTCAAATGTGGGCGGAATACTCGGATTCAGGAAGTGCTGTTGGTCGGGTTGAAGGGCTTGAACATTGTTTGGACGTGTTGGAGCGGGCGGCCGATGATTACGATGCTGTCGCTTTATCTTCGATCATCAAGGTGCCGTATAGTTATCATGCAGATTACTTCAAAAGTGCCGGGAAGATGATCAACCCTTGGGGTGGGGTTGAGGCGATGTTGAGCCACGCGATTTCTTCTATTCTCAACGTGCCGACTGCGCATTCACCTATGCTTGAATCACTGGATATAGAGCGCATTGAGCCAGGAATTGTTGAGCCTCGCTTATCGGCTGAGGCGGTTTCGACATCGTTCCTACAATGTATTTTAAAGGGACTTCATCAAAGCCCGCGGATTGTTCTCGATGAATCGCTTTTTGTCCGCGCAGATGTTTTCTCGGTGGAAGATGTTTCCTGCCTAATTATTCCGGATGGTTGTCTCGGGCTACCGACTATCGCCGCGCTTGAGCAAGGCATTCATGTGATTGCAGTTCGCGAAAATACAAACCTCATGCGAAATGATTTGACGCGACTGCCATGGCGCAAGGGCCAGTTTATTCAGGTTGAAAGTTATCTAGAAGCGGTTGGCGCCATGAATGCGTTGAAAGCCGGGGTGTCGCTTGAATCCGTATGTAGACCGATAAGTGCGACCAAGGTGCGGAAATCTGTACAAGCCGCTGACATGACGAATAAGGTTCAGGCTGCTTCAAGTTAGTTTTCGAATATTATATGCTTGCGTGATACTATAACTGTTGCGCCTCCGGATTCGAATTATGACTGGATTTGAGTGATAGAATCTGCCCCAATGCATTTTGAAGAAAACTATGAGTAGTCCTTCAAAATAGATCATTAGATCCCCTTTGTTCGTTATTGACCGAAAGGTGGGATGAAAGAGGGCAAATAATTTCATGTCGAAAAACATTGTCATATGCCTCGACGGCACCGGTAATCAAATCGAAGAGAATCTTTCGAGCGTACTTAAATCGTATCGCACGCTACCTCAGCGAAGCGAGCAACTCGTTTATTATGATCAGGGCATTGGAACCTTAGGGCAGCAAAGCACCTGGGGGGCCATATCCCAAAAGGTAAAGGCGGTTTGGGGGCTTGCGACCGGTCATGGCTTGGACAAAAAAGTGTTGGGTGCCTACCAATTTCTTGTCGAAAATTACCAGGAAGATGATAAAGTTTACATATTCGGCTTTAGCAGGGGCGCACACACGGCACGCGTTCTTGCTGCATTTATTTATGTAATGGGTCTGCTTCGCACGCAACAAGCAAATTTAGCCGGGTCAGCGCTGACACTGTATAAGCGCGCGCGTGATACGAAGGGTATTGAGGGTGCGGATCACTTTCGCCGAATAGCAAGAATGCAAACGATTGCAGTCGAGTTTGTTGGGGTTTGGGATACGGTCAGCTCAATGATTGTACCGCGTCCGGATCGTTTTTACCTACCAAGTTTGGAAAAGCTGCCCTTCACTCAGGAAAACCCCGGCGTGAGAACTTTTTGTCACGTTATGGCAATCGATGAAAAGCGCCGCATGTTTCGGCTGGATAGCTGGAAAGAGGGGCAGGAATTTAGGCCGAACAAATATTCTCAAGGAGAGCGAGTTGCGCAAAACCTGAAACAGGTTTGGTTCGCCGGCTGCCATTCCGACGTGGGCGGAGGTTTCAAACGAGATGATAGTGCAATGGGACAGTTCCCGTTGATTTGGATGATTGAAGAAGCGATGGCGTCTGGACTTAGCGTAAACACGCGAATGCTGGATCACGTAGGCCGAGGAAAGCCCTATAATGCGCAGAGCAAACATAATTATCCAGAGCCAGATCATAAGGGTCGGCTGCATAACTCAATGACCCCAGCATGGGCGTGGATGGAGTTCGTGCCGAAACGGTCCAAACACAAGGAATGGCCAGGTCGCAAATCAGTGTTGGGGTTTTATCTGCCATTGTCGGAGCCGCGCCTAATTCCAGAGGGGGCGAACATTCATCAATCAGTCGTAGATCGACTATCGGACGTTCTTAATTATAAACCGAACAATATGCCGTCTCATTTTATTCCCATTCAATAAATACATGCCGATTTGAACAGTCGTCACATTTTGCACAAGCTTATTTTTTCAGAAGTGGGCTTCAGGCTAGGTTGCGCCTTTTGACGGGTATGCTCTTACAGCTCGACTAATCTTATTCGCTTTGGGCAGCGCCTGACATGATGGACATGTCAGGTTTTTTGTACATCTGAGAAAAAGAGCATCAAAGGTGCAGAATAAAATTACGCAAATGGTAGACATTGCTGACCATCGCTTCATGCGATCTGTCTACTAGTATGAGCTGAGATGAGAGTAATTGCTTGCTATGTGATTGCTGTGTGGTTTTTTCTCAAAAACATTCCTGATGGAACGCCTCTAAGATATTGTTTTTACTAATGAAAGTGGTGGGCGCACCGGGTTTCGAACCTGGGACCTCTACCATGTCAAGGTAGCGCTCTACCCCTGAGCTATGCGCCCGAGCAGGGCCAATCTGCCCGTTTCGAAGGGATCGGTCTCTAACGGCAAATATTGCGGGTGGCAAGTCTCAGAGCCTGTCCTAAAA
Organism: Alphaproteobacteria bacterium; assembly: GCA_013151435.1. GTDB lineage: Bacteria > Pseudomonadota > Alphaproteobacteria > Caulobacterales > Parvularculaceae > Hyphococcus. The sequence continues at coordinate 7,028 of JAADIH010000306.1, read as the reverse complement.
CTTCACAACTGGTTCTGCCGCCGACAATCAGACGTTCATCAGACAAGAATTCATGTGGTTCTGGCTCTGAAACAAAGAAGAAAAAGTGTCTGAGACGCGCGTTGCTTGGCTGTTGAACGTCTGCCCATCACTGCTTTGCATCTTTTCCGACTTGGTACGTAGACACTTAAGCGCCTGTCCCAAAACTTCACAACTGGTTCTGCCGCCGACAATCAGACGTTCATCAGACAAGGATTCATGTGGTTCTGGCTCTGAAAAAAAAAGAATAAGTGTCTGAGACGTGCGTTGTTTGCCTAAGCGGCAATGACGCGATCGATTTCCTGGACCAGATCTTTCAGGTGAAATGGCTTGGAGAGGACCTTGGCGTCTTCAGGGGTCTGGCTGGCGGCGTTGAGGGCGACAGCGGCAAATCCGGTGATGAACATGATTTTCATCTCCGGGTCGATTTCTGTGGCGCGGCGGGCAAGCTCAATCCCGTCCATGACTGGCATGACGATATCCGTGAGCAGTAAATCGAACTCACGCAACTGGAGTTCGGTCAGCGCTTCATCCCCTTGCGAGGCGTCGATAACCGAGTGCCCAGCGCGCTCAAGCGCTTTTTTAAGAAAACGCCGCATAGACTCATCGTCTTCCGCCAAAAGAATCGCCGCCATTGTTATACCCTTTTTACTGCTTACTCAGCCTGTTCGAGATCGGGAATCAAGAAGAGGCTTAGATGAGTTTAATGTTCAATTGGTGAGCAATTTGCAAATTCCGCTCCATTAGAGCACAGGTCCTTGAGGGGATGGAACAAAAACGCCCCTAAGCTTCTGTTTTATCTCATATTCGAGCTGTCTCATCACCTTGGGTTCTGGCCGCTCCATTGGCTACAATGGTATAAACTGGGAAAGTCACCCTCGAATATGCGTCTGGGGCTGAAATCTGACATCAGCACTTAACGGATGCTGCAGATTTACGCTAACATGCCGTGAATTGCTCCGTTCATCATATTGGCAAGGCATGATTGATACGACGAAAACACAGCAGCAGCCGACTGGCGGTGCGACGATCGAGGTGCTGGCGCCGCATGCGGCGACCTCGCCAATCATCTTTGCGTCACCGCATTCCGGTCGGGATTACCCCCAGGACCTGTTGCGCAATTCCCAGCTGGACCGGCATGCTCTGCGCCAGTCTGAGGACAGTTATGTGGATCTGTTATTTGATGATGCGCCCAAATATGGGGCGCCTTTGCTGCGCGCGTTGTTTCCGCGCGCCTATGTGGATGTGAACCGTGCGCGCGAAGAGCTTGATCCCCGGATGTTTGCCGATGAGTTGCCGCGCGATGCAGATTCGCGATCCAGCCGGGTGATTGCAGGGCTTGGGGTGATCCCAAGAATTGTCGCCGACGGACACGATATTTATAGCCGCAAGCTTTTTTATACGGATGCGCAGCGGCGGTTGGCGGCTTGCTATGACCCCTATCACGCGGCGCTTTCGACATTGATTGATGATGCGCGGGCCCAATTTGGCTGCGCGGTTCTGATCGATTGTCATTCCATGCCGTCGGCGGGGGGCGCGCCTTTCAGGGCTGGTGAGCCGCAGATTGATCTCGTTCTTGGTGATCGGTTTGGATCGTCTTGTGCTCCGTCGATCACTGACCTTGCCGAGGGAACCCTCGGCGCTCTTGGTTATGAGGTGACGCGCAATGCGCCTTATGCGGGGGGATATGTTGCGGCGTCTTATGGGCGACCCAAAAGCGGCGTTCATGTGTTGCAGATAGAGATCAATCGCGCGCTTTATCTGGATGAAAAACGCATAGCGCGCACCAGCGGGTTTGAAGAGCTCCGCCATGCGATGCGCACCCTCATCGGGCGGTTGACCGATCTGCGCGCTGATGATTTGTGGTATGCTCAGGCGGCTGAATGACGTTCCAGCAGAACAGAAAACCCCGAACAGATAGAGCAACTGCACGGGCTGGCGTTTATTGCATTTTGCTATAGGCATGTCGCTCGGATTAGAACTCAGCTTCAACCAACACGCCGCGCAAAAGGATTAAAAATGGATCGCGACAACCAAACAAAGCCGCGCAAAAAAGGCGCATTACGTCGGCTTGGATCGAGAGTTGGTCGCCTGACCCGCGCCAAGCAGAAATTTGAAATGCCTAATGTGGCGGGGGGCGGTTTGAAAATCATCATCGCCACTGATGCCTGGAAGCCCCAGCTTAACGGGGTGGTGAGGACGCTCGATACGCTTGGTCAAATCTTGACCAGGTTTGGCAATGAGGTGCTCTATATCGCACCCAGTGAATTTAAATCCGTGCCGATGCCGTCATACCCAGAAATTCGGCTGTCATTACTGCCAAACCGCAAAGTCGCAAAACTGATCAATGAATTTCAACCAGACGCCGTTCATATAGCAACGGAAGGCCCATTGGGGCGTGCGGTGCGCCGATTCTGTAAACGCCGGGGCTATCCTTTCACCACGAGCTTTCACACGCGCTTTGCTGAATATGCTCATGAACGCTGGAAGGTTCCGACCAAATGGGGCTATGCAATTCTCAAAGACTTCCACAATGCGGGCGAGACCATGATGGTCGCAACGCCGGGTCTGATTGAGGAGCTTGATGAGCGCGGTTTCAACAATATGAAGCTGTGGTCACGCGGGGTTGATCTGAAGCAATTTATTCCCGGTGATCGGGCGTTTCTCGACCAGCTTGAGCGGCCGATCTTTCTTTATGTGGGGCGTCTCGCCGTTGAGAAAAGCATCGAGGATTTTCTCGAAGCTGATTTGCCGGGCACTAAAGTGGTGGTTGGAGAAGGCCCTCAGCGTGAAGAGCTTGAAGCGAAATATAAGGATGCGGTTTTTACCGGCCCAAAATTTGGCGACGAGCTGACCCAATATTATCAGGCAGCGGATGTTTTTGTCTTCCCTTCGCGCACCGATACTTTTGGGCTGGTTAATGTGGAAGCGCTGGCTTGCGCCATACCGGTTGCGGCGTATCCGGTGCGCGGCCCCCTTGAAATTCTTGACGGCGCCCCAGCGGGTTGTGGCGCAATGGATGAAGATCTTCGAAAGGCCTGTATGGTCGCTTATGAAGCCCGTGATCCAGCGGCTTGCCGCGAATGGGCGGAGAAATTTTCATGGGAAGCAGCGACCCGGCAATTTGTCGCCAACCTTGAAACCACAGAGTTTGATGAGCAATTCTGGCTGCGCTCTGCGAAGATGATTGATTAGAGCGCCGGGCGAAAAAGTGGTAACCGGTTTTCAGCAAAACCCGGCACGCAACAAAGAATCTAGAGCATCGGTCGATTTCTATTAATCGCCCGATGCTCTAAGGCGGTCTGGTTGGCTTCAGCTGACGTTTCAAAACGAGACACTCAAATCCCCAACTGACGGTGGATCCTGATTTCACGCGATGCGGGAGGCGCGGCGATTTTAGCCCGTCATAATCGAAAATCCCATATATAGCTTGCATTTAACCCGCATAGGGCGAGCGTCGGCGGATGATTTCACCGGTGCGGCACAGGCTTTGCGTCTCATCCATGAAGCAGTGCTTCTCATGGGGAGCTGCGCTGCATCATTGTTGGTGGAGTAGTTTTATGACGCATCCCGTCGATACGCATGTAGGGCGCCGTCTTCGGGCGCGCCGTCGGCTTCTCGGGCTTACCCAGGAAAAGCTGGCGCAAGCTGTAAGTATTCGCTTTCAGCAAATTCAAAAATATGAAAGTGGCGCAAATCGCATTTCTGCATCACGTTTGTGGTCGCTCTCGAAGGCACTTCAGGTTTCGGTGGCGTATTTCTTTGACGGTATGAATGGGCATGAACCAGCCTTTGAAATGGGTTCGCCTATAAGTTTTACAGATGCGCCGGCTGAAGATGTGTTGGATGAAAAAGAAACGATTGATCTCGTTCGGTATTATTATCAGCTGAATGAAGAGCCAAGAAAGCGCCTGCTTGATCTCGCCAAGGCGATGTCCGGCGTTGAATAGAGCTGACTATTATTGATATCCCTAAAGCCTAACCGACACTTTGCACGGTGGTCATTATGACCGCCGTGTTTTTTTAATTCCAACCGGGCGGCGACGAGCCGAGCGTACAAGAGGGTAGGCTCCATTCCATCGGCGTACCCGCAATTTTAACGGCTGGTCGCAGCCTATGCGCGCAGCCCCATGGGGTTTTCTCAATCACCGCAGCAAAGTCTGATGACCTCGCATCAATTTGTCTTGCGTCAGGCCGGTCTTGAGGGTGTGAAAACAGAAGCTCTGCTGTGCGCGCCAGAGAAAGCCGTGCATTTCTGGCTCCCTTTCTGGCAGCCATATCTTCAAGGGCGCGCATTGTGGCGGCGGCCATCAAATAACCTGTTGCATGATCGAGTGCTTGCACGGGGAGGGGTGTCGGCGCGTTCTGGTTTGCCCAATGCATACCTGCATCGGCGATGCCGCAACTCATTTGCACCAGGCTGTCGAACCCTCGACGCGCGCGCCAGGGGCCCGTCCACCCATAGGCGTCCAATGAGACCTCAATCAACGCAGGTGATATTTTAAGGCGTTCGGTTTCTCCAAACCCAAGCCGTTCCAATGCGCCGGGGCGATAGCCGTGCATCAAAACATCTGCGCTCGCCAATAATTGTTCGAAGACCTGGCGATCGTCTTCAGATTTGAGATCAAGGCGTGCACATTTTTTACCGATGGTGACATCAGGGACGACGTTGGGCTCGTCCCAGTCAACAGGGTCGATGCGCAAGACATTGGCGCCAAATCCCGCGAGGGTCCGGGTGGCGACGGGTCCGGCGAGAACACGTGTTAGATCAAGGACCCTTAGCCCGGAGAGCGGGCGCGTCCTTGTTGCCGCCCAGCTTTTGGGTGTGGTGTGTCGCGCTTTCCCCCAATCAATGAGCGGCTCTTGCGCAATGGCTTTGCCTTGTGGATGTGCGCGCCATTCATCGCGGGTTCGCATAGCGGCGGATACACCGCCAGCTTGCACGATTGCGGATTCCAGTTGGTCTTTTTCCCACGACCTTACTGCCGTCGCGACTGCGTTTCTGTCTGCGTTGACGCCAAGCACAGAGAGTGCAGCGGCGCGATGATGGGCGAGGTTGGTGTGCAGCTTTATCCAGCCATCGCTGGTTTGATAGTCCCCGGCAATCGCATCCCAAATTGGCGGTAATTCCCAATCAATGGGGCTGATTGAAAACCCAAACCAAAGCGAGGAAAGCCTGCGATCGATCTCGACACTTGGTGGGTTACTGGCAAATCCCAATTGCTTCACAAGTGATGCAATGGCGCAGCCGACACTTCCGATTGACCAAGCCGCAAGGTCAGTGACGGAAAATTTCGATGGCAGATAGTCATCACCCTTGATGTCGAAATTGCAATCAAGGGAGAGGGCTTTCGATATTTCTTCCATGGGCAAGGGATAGTGGAAGCGACGTTAAATGTCGCCTCAAATAGTGTTCAGCGCGTGCATATATACTGCTGATCGTCTTGCTATTCTTTTTTTGCCCCACGTTTTTCCAGGGTTGAAATTTTCAAAATCTTGATAGGAAGACCGTTATAGTCTTCAGGTAAGCTTTCAGGGAATGGCATCGGCGATGGATCTGTCGGTTTATCGCCAGCAGCGATGATTTCCCCTTTGGCGCGATATATATGATCGACGCTCAACACAAAGGGTGTCAGGATGCTGGCAGACCGATCGTCCTGAGTAATGATGCTTTCTTCATGCAGCCAGAGAAAATAGCTGGTGTCGTCAGTTGATAGGATAATGCTGGGAAATAAAGTGCGTACACCGCCAATTTCCATTGTCATGGTGATCTCGCCCTCAATCACAGTTTTGCCAGACGGGGAGCAGGCCGATAGCATGATGAGGAAAACTGGAATGAGGAAAAAGGCGTGGTTCCGGGGTTGCTTGTATGTCATGGCGTTGTCCCTATCTGCTGCTAGGCGTTTTCAAATATTGGGGCCACAAAATCGTCAAAGGCTTTCCAATATTGATCTCTGATCTCATCGCGTTCCATCAGGATTTCGTGGAGCGCGCCCTTGATAGTGATGCATTCAATTGCACTATTGGCGGCAGCGAGTTCGCAATGGTCGCTGGCGTCAACCAGCGCATCATTTTCCGCCGAAATAATCAGCACTGGAGTTTTGACGCCATCAAGTCGTCCTGGCTTATGAATATCGTCCATGGCTTTGATGGCGGCGTGGAGCCAGCCATAGGTGAGGGCGAATACGCATGCATTGGGTGCGGTGGATTGTAATGTGCGGAACCGCTCATGACGCTGCGGGTCGGATGTCAATTGATTGCCTTCAAACGCCATGGAATATTCTTTAACGCCGGCGACATTTGAATTGGACAAGCCGAAGCTGTTGGCGGCGCCCGCCAGCATACGGGTGAAAGCCCGCACATTTCGGCTTTGGGGAATTCTCGTCATCGGCGCGCAAAGAACCGCGCGGGCAAAATAATCATACCCGTCCGCCAAGAGAAGCAGCGACGGCAATCCGCCCATGGAATGCGTCATCAATATAGCCGGACCAGGCAGGCGCGGGCGAACAATGTCTTCGATGAAATTACGTAAATCGGATTTGAAGATGCCAAAGTCGAGGATGTGACCTTTTAAGGGGTCTTTCAGCATCCGCGATGAAAGCCCCTGGCCGCGCCAGTCCATGGTCGCCACCGAAAACCCACGCCCGCGAAGATCTTCGATAACCTCGAAATATTTTTCGATAAATTCACAGCGCCCGTTTAACAAGACCACCGTGCCGCGCGCATTTTCCGTCGGGAAAATCGCGGCGCGTAATTTGGCGCCGTCAGCGGTATCAATGGTGATGATCTCCCCGCCCGCTGGGACAGGATTGGATGGTATTCGGATGAAATCATTCATCGGGTTCGCTCCATGGTGAGGCGCGCCATTACGCTCATATCGCCAGAAATTGTAATCCGCCCGGAAACATAAGCGCTCTCAAGTGCGCGTTCGCTTTCGAGCGCTTGTTCGAGAGCATCAAGCGCCCCGTACCACGTGCAGTCACCGGTGTTTCCCTCCGGTGCGGCAAGGC
>JAADIH010000152.1 GCA_013151435.1 Alphaproteobacteria bacterium | reverse complement strand
GAAAGTTTTGAGCGCAGAGAGTTCAAGCTTTAATGATTGCGGCGCCAGTCCTTCATTGCGGCGGTGCGCCAGGAAGGCCCGGAACTCTTGTATATCCAGCCTCGCTAATACATCGAGTGTCGCCCCACCGCCACGATAGCCGCCCAGGAAATCATCAAAGCGTTCCAGCGTCGCAGTATAATTGCGCACGGTATAGGCGCTCGCCCTGCGTTCTGATGTGAGGTAAGTTTCAAAACGCGCCCGCCATTCTGTGAGACTTTGTGTCTCAAGATCGTTGAATTTTGAACTATATTGGGTGGCAATCATGATGCTAATGGAGGCCCCCGATCGTTAACAAAGGGTTACCGTGAATTCGTACGCTGTAGATTACTGCTTACAAAGCATCGCCAGATCAGCGCGCAAGAGATCAATGCCAAAACCGGTCTCTGACGATGTGGCGCGCACGACCGGGTGCGCCGCCGGGCGCCGCTTGATGGCGAGGGTTGTTTGCTCAACTAACACCGCCAGCGTCGTTGGTTTGATCTTGTCGGCCTTGGTCAAGACGATCTGATAGATCACCGCCGACTCGTCGAGCAAATCCATCACCTCTATGTCGGTGGGTTTGAGGCCATGGCGCGCATCCACCAGCACACAAACGCGGCGCAACATCGACCGCCCCCGCAAAAAATCGCGGGTCAGCTGCGTCCATGCTTCGACCTGTGTGCGCGAGGCCCGGGCATAACCATAACCTGGAAGATCCACGAGGTTCATGGCGCCGCTTAAGTCGAAATAATTGATCTCGCGGGTGCGGCCCGGCGTGTTCGAGGCGCGCGCCAAGCCTTTTTGATTGGTCAGCGCATTGAGAAGCGTGGACTTGCCCACATTTGACCGTCCGGCAAAGGCTATCTCTGGAACGCTTTCATCGGGCAAGCCATCAAGCTTGACGACGCCCAACATAAAAATCGCCGGTTGCGCGAAGGTTTTGCGGCCTTCTTCGATGGCTTCAGGAGAGAATTCGTCCAACTCCGACATGTTATTCGCCGGGCGCCGGAGATTTCTTCTTGGCTAAAAATTTAAACCGATCGTTCCAGTCTACCGAGACGCCGTTCTTTTTCAGGATGACCCACTGCTGGAGGATCGATAAAGCGGTGTTCCAGAACCAGTAAAGCACGAGGCCCGCAGCAAAAGGCGCAAAGATGAAGACAAAGACGAATGGCAACATACCGAAAATCTGCGCTTGCACGGGATCGGCCGGGGGTGGGTTGAGCTTGGTTTGGAACCACATAGCAGCGCCCATCATCAACGGCAGAACACCAATCCCCAAAAAGGAACCAATCACCGGCAACATCATCGGGTCATAGGGCAGCAAGCCAAAGAGATTGAAAACGGTCGTCGGGTCACGCGCCGCCAAATCCTGAATGTATAAAAATGGCTGGTGGCGCAGTTCCATCGTCACAAACAAGGTTTTATAAAGCGCGAAAAAGATCGGCATCTGAATTAAGATCGGCAAGCAGCCCGCCAGCGGGTTCATCTTTTCCTTTTTATAAAGCGCCATCATCTCCTGCTGCTGCTTGGTCTTATCGTCGCCATAGCGCTCCTGGAGTTTTTTAATCTCCGGCTGCAGCTTTTTCATCTTGGCCATAGACTCATATCCCTTGTTGGCCAGGGGAAAGAGTAAAGCCTTGATGAAGAGGGTCAGGATGAGGATCGCAATGCCAAAATTACCGATCTTGTCGCCAAAGAAATTGAGCGTATAGAAAATAGGCCGCGTCAGGAAAAACAGGCTTCCCCAATCCACCGCCTTATCGAAATCATAAATGCCAAGCCCACCCTCTTCGACGGGGTGCTCATAGGATTGAAGAATATCAACATCCTTAGCGCCGCCAAAGACATGAGACGTCAAACTCGCCGTTTCGCCAGGCGCCAGGCTCCGCGCTGGCAGAGAATAAAATGCCCTAAAAATTGGCAGCTCTTGCGTGCCGATATTCTCGAACACTGCCTTCATGTTCTCATCCTGCGGCGGTATTACTGAGGCAAGCCAGTTTTTGCTGGTGATGCCGATCCAGCCGCCAACGCCTTCCTCATCAATCTTTTTGTTTTTATTCTTCGCCAGTGTCTTATATTTGCGCTGATATAAGGTGGTGCCGATGACACCAAGCGGACCCTCCTGAAGGATAAAAAAGTTTTTCACATCAGGCGGCGTGTCACGCTGAAAGACCATGGCGTAAGGTGTCGCCGTGAGGGCTTCGGAGCCGACATTTTCAATCGACTGTTCGATGGTGAACATAAAGACGTCATCTACGGAAATAGTTTTTTCAAAAACCAGATCGCCTTCGCGCCGAGTTAAAGTGACGGGTGTCGATGGCGTTAAAATGGCGCCAGCGGGCGCTGACCACTCTGCATTCTCACCGCTCTTGCCACCCGCGATCCAGCCATGCTGCGCATATTGCCCATGCTCGGTTTCGCGCGGGCTCAGCAAACGAATGATTGGGCTATTGGGATCGACCTCTTCATGAAACTGCGTGAGGCTCAGATCATCAATGCGCCCCCCTTGAAGATTGATCGAACCCGTAAGGTTGGGGGTTCTTATCTGTACACGCCCTGATGTGTGGGTGATCGCCTCTTCAATGGTGATGCTTTGCGCTTCGGCTTCAGCAACGCCTGGGAGCCCGGCAAGGTCTTGCGCCTCCGGGGGAAGCGCAGCGATCTCTGCTTCACGCACCTCACGAATTTTGTCGCGTTGCGGCCCGGCGATCATCATATCCCAGCCAAGCAGGACGCCCAGGGAGAGGACAATCGCTAAAATAAAATTCCGATCCATGAGCAGTCTCAATCTTTTACTAGTGGGCGGCGGAGCCCAGCATTTGCTAGCGGACGGGCGCCCCGCGCGGATGACATCTATTTAGGTGCGCGCGAGAGCCTTAAAAGGGCGCGCTTCATATCGTCAAGCAGCGCAGCGTAGTTTCGATCATAAGCCGCAGCGCGCGCGATCAGCACATAATCATCCCCAGGTCTCGCATAATTGGGGAAAACCGCCTTTGCCGCTGCCCGTAACCGCCTGCGAATACGGTTGCGTGTCACCGCCCCGCCCAGCTTTTTGGTGACCGTCAGCCCGAATCGCGCGGCTTCACCATTTTCGGGGTTTTTTCGGGAAACCATCAAAAAACCTGGGCTGCTGGCCCGTTTGCCATCCCTGAGAGCCAAAAAGTCGCGTCTTTTCCTGATGCTGGACACGATAATGGGCGCGGCGCTCGCGCCATCCTTTGATTCTTTGGGTGCAGAGATATTCAGACTTAGGCCGAGAGCTTGGTGCGGCCCTTAGAGCGACGCGCCGCTAGCACTCTGCGGCCAGCACTGGTCGCTTTACGCGCACGAAAACCGTGACGGCGGCGCTTTCTTTTTAGCCGGCTCGGTTGATAGGTCCGTTTCATCGTTTCTTCCTCAAGAAATGGAGTCTCGATTGCGCCAGCAAGACCAAAGTAATATGGGCCGCCGACAGCGCGAAAGCGGGGAAATATACGGTCAATTCTGCGCCGTCAACCAGCTAGAGGCGCAAACTGCCGGTTTTTCCGTAAAGATGTTTAAACAATTGAATTTGCAGGGTCAATTTCCCACCATTGTGACAACGCTGATGTGGAAAGTTACCCCTGAAAGCGGCCAAACATGCTTAGCTGCACGCAAATCTTCCAAACAGTACTAAAAGCTGCAACCAAAACACTTCTATAATAACCACGTTTGAGAAAAACCGCCCGTGACAGACCAAAAACCGCCAAATCAGCGCCAAGGCCCAAATCAGCGCCACGGCATTGTAAAACGCGCCGCCCCCATCGCTCTCATTCTCGTGGGGCTGGCGCTATTCTTTGCCTTAGGGCTCAATCGATATTTTTCACTCGACGCCCTTCGGGACAATCGCGACGCATTACGCATCTGGGTTGAAGCCTCCCCTTTCCTCGCTATGGGCATCTTTTTGCTGATCTATGCCGGCGCTGTGGCAATCTCTTTTCCTGGGGCGTCGATCCTCACGGTCTTTGGCGGATTTTTATTTGGCCTTTGGCCGGGCGTCCCGATAATCGTCACCGCCGCCACTTTGGGCGCAACAGTTATTTTTCTGGCGTCGAAGACCGCGCTTAACGGCGCTCTTGGCAATCGCGCCAGCGGATTTGTCACGCGCATGGAAAAAGGCTTTCGCGAAGACGAGCTAAGTTACATGTTTTTGTTGCGCCTGGTTCCGGTCTTCCCATTTTGGGCGATCAATATTGCCGCTGGCGTTATTGGCGTCAGCCTTCGTAATTTTCTGATCGGAACATCCATCGGCATTATTCCGGGTACATTTGTTTATGCGAGCATCGGTCATGCGGCCAACAAAGCATTTGATGCAGGCAAAGAAATTTCTCTCGCCGGATTACTATTCAAGCCTGAAACGCTGTTACCGATTATTGGTCTTGCAATTCTGGCGACAATTCCAATTGTGTTGAAACGCTTCAGCAAGCAGGCCGCACACATGGATGATCAATCATCATGACAAATAATCCCGGGGCTAAACCCATCAACGCCGATCTTTGTATTATTGGTGCCGGTTCTGGCGGTCTTTCGGTGGCGGCGGGCGCGGCTCAACTCGGGCGCAAAGTTGTCTTAATCGAAATGAGTGAGATGGGCGGCGACTGTTTGAACACAGGCTGCGTTCCCTCAAAAGCTTTGCTTGCCGCCGGGGCCCGCGCGCAAGTCATGCGCAGCGCCGAAAAGTTTGGCATCAAGAATGTTGAGCCGGAAATAGATTTCCCTGCGGTCATGGATCATGTGCGCAGCGTTATTGAAACGATCGCTCCTATCGACAGCCAGGAACGCTTCGAAAAGCTTGGTGTCACCGTATTGCGCGAGCACGCGTCCTTTACCGGCCCCCGTCAGGTGAAAGCAGGCGCCACGATTGTGAACGCAAAGCATTTTATCATCGCAACCGGATCGGCGCCGTTCGTTCCGCCGATCAGCGGATTATCGCAAACGCCTTATTTTACCAATGAAACCATTTTCACGAACCGCGAGCGTCCCGAGCATTTGATTATTATCGGCGGCGGACCCATCGGCGTTGAAATGGCGCAAGCACATAAACGCCTCGGCTCGAGAGCCTCCATCATTGAAGGGCAAACCATTCTCAACAAAGATGACCCGGAACTTGTGGCGATCATTCGCGATCAACTGATTGCCGAAGGGATCGATATCTATGAAAACGCAATGGTTGATGCTGTACTCAAAAATGAGTCTGGCGTCAGCGTCGCGGTTGATGGAAAAAACATTTCCGGCACGCACATTATGATAGCCGTTGGACGTATCCCAACCCTTGATAGATTAAATCTTGAAGCCGCTGGTGTCGGTTATGATAAGCGCGGCGTCAAAGTCGATAAGCGCCTTCGCACATCCAATAAACGCATCTATGCAATCGGCGATGTGATTGGTGGGCGACAGTTCACGCATGTCGCCGGATATCACGCCTCGATCATTGTTCGAAATATCCTGTTCAAAATGCCCGCCGCCAATCATGACGACCAGGCGCCCTGGGTCACCTATTGTGACCCGGAGCTCGCCCATGTGGGGCTCACCGAAGAACAAGCAAGGGCGCAAGGACATGAGATCAAAATCTTGCGGGCGCCATTTGAAGATAATGACCGCGCCCTGGCGGAACGCGACACACATGGCCTCGTGAAGGTCATGACAGATAAAAGTGGTAAGATCCTCGGCGTATCGATCCTCGGGCGCAGCGCAGGCGATCTTATTCAGATTTGGGCGTTCGCAATCTCAAATGGTGAGAAAATAAAGGCGTTCACCAATATGATCTCCCCCTACCCCACGCGGGGCGAGGCTGCAAAACGCGCCGCCAGCACATTTTTCACCCCAGCTTTATTTTCAAAAAAGACCAAAAACCTGATATCCTTTTTGTCGATGTTCGACTGACGCGCCTTGCGGGATGAGCGTGCCGCCTGATAATTTACGACTGGATCGCTAGCGCATGAAACCTTTTGCAGTGCTCGACAATCGATCGCTATCGACAAAGCTGCTCTTGCTGACAGTTGTTTTTGTGTTCCTCGCAGAAACCGTTGTGCTTATTCCCTCCATCGCCAAACAACGCATTGACTGGTTCGAGGCGCGCATCGAAGCCGCCTATCTTGTCTCGTTAGCGCTGGAAGGACCACGCGAGGAAATGATAGATGAAGATGTCGCGCGCCAACTGTTTTCAACGGCGAATATTCTGGGGGTCACAGTTAACCGGAATAATGTGCGTTTGCTGATCCTGGCGCCGGAAATCGACCCGCACGGACCACCCCGCATGATCCGTATCGATTTAAGCGAAGAAGTGCCTCTAACCATGATCGCCAATGGCTGGGCGACAATGTTTTCAACTGGCGATGATTTGATCCAGGTAACAGGCGCCCCGCGTTTTTCTCCACATATGGCCGTAAATATCATGGTTTCCCAGCGTTCTTTGCGCCGTGACTTACATGTTTATGCGCGCAACATCTTCGGCCTTTCCCTCGTCATCTCAAGCCTCACCGCCGCCTTAGTATATTGGGCGCTGAACCGCTTGATCGTCAGACCGGTAAAACGCCTCACCAAGGATATGGCGGCGTTTGAGTCAGACCCCGACCGCGCGGAGCTGATCCACATACCGAGTGATCGCCAGGATGAAATCGGCGCCGCTGAACAAAAGCTCGCCGCCATGCAGCGGCGTATCTATGATCTCCTTAGTGAGCGGCGACGTCTCGCAGCGCTGGGTGCGGGCATTTCAAAAATCAGCCACGATCTGCGCAATATTTTAGCCTCCGCGCAACTCATGTCCGACCGCCTCTCCAAAAGCGACGACCCGCAAGTACGCAAGCTTAGCCCAAGGCTTATTTCAGCCCTTGACCGTGCAATTGTCCTTAGTCGGAACACTTTAGCCTATGGCCGGATGGAAGAAAGCATACTCAGTAAAACCCCCCTCAACCTCCATGACCTTGTTGAAGAGGTGTTTGACGACACCGCTGCTATGGGCGTCACGGCGAATAACAAAATTGACGAGGGGTTGATGATCAATGCCGACCGCACGCAATTTTATCGCAGCTTATTTAACCTCGTGCGCAATTCAGTTGATGCATTGTCAGAGGGCGGTTCAGTCGACACCGAACAGCGCCAGGAACCAGAATCCGCGCTAGGCGCCATCACGGTCACAGCGCAACAATCAGATAATAAAATCGTCATCACCATCACAGATACCGGTCCAGGCATGCCGGATTACGCTCGCGCGGCCCTGTTCGAACCCTTTAAAGGATCGCAAAAACCTGGGGGGTCAGGCCTTGGCGTTGCCATTTCCGCCGAGATCGTTCTCGCCCATAGCGGGGAGCTGAAGCTAGTCAAAAGCGACGCCTCAGGGACGATCTTTGAAATCACAAT
>JAADIH010000035.1 GCA_013151435.1 Alphaproteobacteria bacterium | reverse complement strand
CGCGCTTGGCCATGCCTCAAAAAACGGGCTTTCGCTTAGGTTAATAGCAGGTTAATCTATACCGGTTGTGGGGAAGTTAGGTGGGCAATTGATTATGGCAGATGGCGCGCCCAGATTGTTTGGCAAGAAGCGGTCGATGAGCGATACGGTGGATGATGCGGATCCGCGTTTTGCAACCAAAAAAGATGATGGGCCCGAGCGGTCGTTGTTTGGCGGCGCGCCGAAGAAACGCCCCAGGATCGCTTTTACCGGCGAAGATTATGGGTTTGGCTATCAAGCCACCGAACATTTTTTAAAGCGGGCTCGTTCACGCGGAACAGTGGACGATGGCGGTGCCGCACGCTCAAGAGCACGCACCGAACGCGAATTTGATGCGGCGAGCAAAAATAACCGCTTCGACTATCGCGCTGATATCCCACAACCGCTGAAGACCAAAGAGCAATCTCTGATGGCGGTGAAAAGCCAGACTGCGGATTTTGCGATTGTTCCCTTTTATAGTCCGTATGCAGGATATGACTTTGAAACCCTGCGCGCCATGAGCAGCCTTTTCACGACTTTGGGCGTAGAACAGGTAGAGGCGACGGATAATCTTTGCCTCGCGGTGCACGAGTCCCAACTCTACGATCTTATTCAATCATCGCATCCAGGCACCGGATTTTCTTCGCTCCAGCGACGCATGAGAAAATCCTGGGGGAGGGTAGATTCCTCAAGTGGCAATATGCCTGGCGATGACTATGAAGCTGAAATGCCGCGCGCCGGCTTGCCTATCGACATGGCTGACCAGAAGTTAATCCGTGACCGGATCGACAGGGTTTATGCCGGCCCCGAAGCTGCAAGACGATGTAAGTCCAAACTGGACGGCCTGCGTGCCATTGGCATTGACGTTCAAGAAACTGCGCAAATGATTGAGCCGCATCGCGAGCTGGCGAAGATGGCGCGCTCCACAACAAATTCTTCACGACAGACCAATACGTTTTTTGACCCGACCACAGGTGAAACGCGATTCTTTTCGTCTCTCGGGGCAGAATCCCAAACTGGCAGCCTCTTTGGCATGGTGCTTCCCTATGAAGTCGCCATGCGCTCCTCCGACTATCTGATTATCGATCATGATTATGATGATGCGCCGGCGGCAAAGACTCGGTTCATGGTGGTCGAGAACAATCCAGATCACAGCCTCTATGAAGATAAATACCGCACCACCGATGCGCGCACCGCTTATTGGATGAAGCGCCTGCACGCCGTCGCCAATCCTCACGTCTCTATCGGTCGTGGCCTGATGCAATTTATCGGATTTGCCTTTGGGTCGGTTGCTATTTTGATGATGATCTTTGGCGCCTATGGATTGAGCGCTGCATCGCTGACGCTCATCGATGTTCCCGCATCCTTGCCGTGGCTCTCTTCACTCACCTCAACCGGAACCGCATTGGCGGGCGCCGCATTAGCGGCTGTCGCCTGGCTCTTGCTTTCCGTACAAAGCAGCGGTGAGCGCGGTGTGCGTGTCATGCTAAGGTTTCGCCGTGATGGGACCGCCGCTTCCATTGGCGATGTTGAAAATTACCTGCGCAATTATGGCGTACGCCACGCAGTTGTTCGGTTGGGTGAAGACAGCGAGGAAGAAGCGCCAGCGTCAATCGTTTTAGATATTGAATTCGCTCCGGAAGATTTCTCCTATGGCCCATTCTCCGCCATTTCGCGGCGGATGCGCGGTTCAGTGGTCAATGGCGCCATGAAAAAAGCCTTCCAGCGCTGGAAAAATCGCGGCGTTATTGTTCTTGCGGCGATGCCTTATGACACGCCGCAACTACCTCGGCACAAAGCACGCCGCTGGTGGAGCGAGGCGATCGGCGCCTGGGCGGGAGACTTCCTTGAGACCATGTTCATTCGCTTCACGCGGCTGGCTGTATTTTACGGCATCCCTGCCTTCGCCATGGGCTACCTGATCTGGAAGTTCATTTTGAATGGCTAGAGCAAAATGCGATTAATTGGCATCCCTTATTTTGCTCTCTTTCTTTATTGATCACGTCGTCCCGCGCACGAACGCGCGCAGTCTATATATTGACCGCTTTCGCGGTCGGGCGCGAAAACCGTTGCACAGTTTTCGCTCGACGCTCTGAAACGCACAGCCTTTTATCCGGGCTGCTATTGTTTACCCTTAGCGTTTTAATCTGCGCGGTGGTTTCAAGAAAACATAAAAGGCTCCGGCACCCCCATGCCTTGGGTGCGCCGGGCTGGCGCGCGTAATGAGCGCACGGAACACCGCTTCTGTTAACCAATCGCCCATTCTGGCCCGCAAAACGCCGCGGCCAAGCCCATGTCCACTAAAACTAGGATGTTCGTTTGTATCATGATCATTTGATGCAGGACCGCCTTTCCCTGTTATCACCAGAACACAACGCCGCCCCTGTGCCTGCATGGTCGTCAAGAACGCCAGAAGCGTTGTGCGCGCAGAAAGCTGAGTATGGCCATGTAAATCAAGGACCGCATCAATGGGTAACCGACCGCGGCGTACATGCCTGTCCATGCGCGGATCACCGGCACGAAATGGGTCCCCTTCACGCACACCCATTAATACCCGACTGGCAGGTAACGTGTCTCCACTCCCCGTCGGTCTAATCTTCTTTACTGGTTTTTTGAGGCCCGGAAGCTGATCGTCCAAGAGTGAACCCATGGGCGCTTGGCGCAGCGGCGCAACATCACGCGTTGCTTTACGCCACAACGCCTTTTCCTCCGGTGTCACACCGCGCCGTTTCATTTTTCAAGAACTGCTGAAAGGCGCTCCGCCGTTCCGTGAGGTACGAAGACATACATCCGCCCTTGTGCATTCATCTGCCCGGCAACTTGCTCCGCCTGGTCGCTTGACCCCCAAAATATATCACCGCGCACTGGGCCGCGAATGGCCCCGCCGGTATCTTGGGCAATCATCAATTGCCGTATGCGTTGCCCTCCATTGCCAGCAACAGGGTCGATATCCACCCATACCGGCGCGCCAAGCGTATGATAGCGCCGGTCGACGGCAAGACTGCGCTCGGGCGTCAGCGCGACACCTTGCGCTCCCAAAGGACCCGAAGCATCGCTCTGGTCATCCAAAGGTCTGAAAAAAACATAAGATTGGTTCTCTTCGCGCATCGCCTGCGCCTCATCGACGGCAGCTGCGCCAAGCCACTGCCGAATGGACTGCATGGAAACACGCTCAAGCGGCATAATACCCTGCTCCACCATCACGCGGCCAATCGCGGTATAAGAGCGCCCATTTTGGCCAGAATAGCCAACGCGCAACAGATCGCCATCATCGAAAATCAATTTCCCCGAGCCCTGGATCTGCAAAAAAAACAGATCATTGGGCTCAAGCCATGTGATCAGCTGCGCTCTTCCATCAAGTGCGCCGGCATTAATCTCCTGGTGATCTGAGTAAGGAACAAGTTTTGAACCTTCGACCCGCCCGGCAATGCGCTCTCCGGCAAGCTCTTCTCGAAACGCGCCAAGATCGACCTCGATCAAATCCGCTGGTCGCGCATAAACCGGCGCAGAATAAACATCCGTTCTTTCCCGTGACGCCTTATAGGTTGGCTCATAATAGCCAGTGAACGTGCCCAGCTCCTCAAATCTCGGGCGGGCATTTTTTGCAGGACCATCAGCAAGCGGGTCGCGGCGATTAATAATTTGTATGGGGACAAACTGGCTTTCAAAAAACTGGCGGAGCGCATCCGCTCTTGTCTCCAGGTTGGCAAAACGAGCCAGTGGCAGGCGGTCTGCTTCAGTACAGATCGCCTGCCACTGGGCGACCTCACCGCCAATAGACACCCCGTCAAAACGCGTACCGAGATTTTCGCTCGGATTGGCCGGGGCGTTTGCGGACAATGTATTGAACTTCTCACAGGACGATAAAAATGCCTGGAATGCAGTCTCCGGATTTTCTTGCCGCCACCCCTGGAGGTCAGAAAAATTGACAATACGCAAATCAATTCCGGGCTTAGAAAATCCCGTATCATCATCCTGTTTTTCGAAAAAAGGCGGCAGGATACCGCCAAATACCAGAATGGCGGCCA
>JAADIH010000146.1 GCA_013151435.1 Alphaproteobacteria bacterium | reverse complement strand
TGAGGATATTCGCGCTTCACTGGTGGATGGCCTCGGCGATGTGATTGACGATACCACAGCAGCGGCTGCTGACGGCGCGAGGGCGCCCTTGTCCAAAGCGCTCTATAAAGCAGCTAGCGCGGGCGCCAGCCCGATCGCTTTATTGCGCGCATTACAGCGGCAATTTACGCGCCTTAAAGTCGCACAGGATTTTGTCACTGCTGGCGACAGCCCGGCAAGCGCTATGAAAAAGCTCCGGCCGCCGGTATTTTTCGCCGAACAACGCGCCTTTGAAAACCGCCTTTATAAATGGCGCGGGGCGAAGCTCGATAATGCCCTCCGGATGCTGATCGATACGGAATTAGTGGCCAAAACCACCGGCGCGCCCCAACGCGAGCTCGTCGAGCGCGCAGCGTTACGCCTTGCGGTGATGGCCGGGCGGTGAAGCCATCAACCATTACGTTACACAATAACGCCGCACATCACTTTATGCGCTTTGCTTCGCTGTTCGTATGGTAAGGCTGTATTTTGCCGCTCGAAATGCTACAATCGACAAAGAGGTTGGTGTTTAGGCGAGGAGAGAATGGTTCTTCCAGCTGCAGCGGCGATTAGAATTGATACTTCAGGCCCTCTTTCCCTGCGGAATCACCGCATTTTTCATCGTAAAAACAAGCAGGCCTATGCGATCGTTGGGAGTGACCCCGACCACAAAGTCATTTCAGATGTCTGGCTTGGCAAATTTGACACCCAGCGTGAGTACCGATGTGTCCTGGAACACATTTTTGATCTTTTTTCCGAAGGGTCTTTTCGTTATTGGCTTACGGATTTACGATTCATGAATTCAGATTTTCACGATTCCGAAGACTGGTTGGTCAAGAAATTTATGCCGGCGGCGTTTGAGGCCGGCCTTGAGCGCCAAGCGGTTGTTCTTCCCGATCCTGCGTTAAAAAAAGAAGGCGCTGCATCTAACGCGCTTCGTTCGTTGGCGGATGACCGTGTTCGCGGTTTCACTGATATTCAGCTTGCGAAGCAATGGTTGCTAAAACGTGAGCGTCCAGAAGCGTAACAGTTCACACGCCAGAGCCCATCAACCGGCGACAAAGATCATCAAGCTGATCGAGGGTTTGATAGTCGATGGTGATCGACCCGGCGCCTTTCTTGGACCCTTTTTGGGAATGCTCAATGGCGACATCAAGGCCGAGGATGTCGGAGAGATCACGCTCCAGAGCCCTTGTGTCTGAGTCCTTCTTGCCCCCTGCCGATCCGCCAGAACCCTTTGATTTAGCTGTGCTTTTCGAAGGCGCCGAGAGCCCGCCGCCGTCAATCTGCGCCTCAGCGTCTTTGATAAAGGCTTCCGTCTGGCGCACCGAAAGGCCGCGCTCCAGGACGAACGTAAAGGCGCGCTCCGGCATGGAGGAGCCGAGGAGGGCGCGCGCATGGCCAGCGCTGATCGCGCCTGAGGCGAGCGCATCGAGCGCTGCTTGCGGTAGGTTGACGAGGCGCATGGTGTTGGCCACATGGCTGCGCGATTTGCCCACAGCTTTGGCGATTTCTTCCTGGGTGCGCCCATAGATATCAGCAAGACGGCAATAGGCCGAGGCTTCTTCCGCCGGGTTTAAATCAACCCGCTGGACATTTTCAATGAGCGCGATTTCTGCGGTTTCCTGATCCGTCAGCTCACGGATGATTACCGGTACGTTATGGAGTTTTGCGCGTTGCGCCGCACGCCAGCGTCGCTCCCCGGCGACAATTTCATAGTCGTCACCACCGATTGGCCGCACCAGGATCGGTTGAAGCATGCCATTGGATCTGATCGACGCAGCAAGTTCTTCGATCGCAGTTTGATCAAAAATCCGGCGCGGCTGGTTGGCGTTCGCCCGCAAATATTCGATGGGCAATTCATGCTTTGGGCCGGACTCAATCTCTGACTGTTTTGCCGCTCTCACTGACGGCGCATCGCCCAACAGCGCATCGAGCCCTCGGCCTAAGCCCTTGCTTTGTCTTTTCTTTTTTGCGGCCACCACCATCATCTGTTCCTTTTCTTTGGCTCTTAGGCCGCGCCAGGTTGGCTGGCGTCTGGTCGGGCGCGCTCACGCTGGATCACCTCGGAGGCGAGCTGAATATAGGCCTGACTGCCGGGGCATTTCAGATCATAAAGCAATGCCGGTTTGCCGTGGCTGGGCGCTTCGGAAATTCTGACGTTGCGCGGAATGACCGTTTGATAAACCTTGTCTTTCAAATGCGCGCGCACATCATCTTCAACCTGATTGGTGAGATTGTTACGCCGGTCATGCATGGTGAGTACAACCCCGTGCAATTCGAGATTGGGGTTGATCCGTGTTCGGACTGTTTCGATAGTGCGCAGAATTTGGCTTAACCCTTCCAGCGCAAAGAACTCACATTGCAGAGGAATGATCACCGCGTTGGCGGCGGCAAGCGCATTAACCGTCAAGAGGCTCAAAGAAGGCGGGCAATCAATCAGCACATAGCTGACGCTCGCGCCTGATGTGCTGCCCGCGAATTCTTCAATGGCGTCGGCCAACCGGAAATGGCGCCGGTCCGCGTCAATCAGCTCAACTTCTGCGCCCGCAAGGTCAACACCAGCGGGCGCCACACGCAAGTTCGGGATTCCGGTCTCGGTGACCGCGGCTTCCAGACGATATTCGCCTGCGAGCACCTCATATGTCGTCACACCGCGATCGGCAGCTAAGATATTGAGGCCCGTAGAGGCGTTGCCTTGCGGGTCGAGGTCAATCAGCAGCACTTTTTCGCCCACAGCGGCCAGTGCCGTCGCCAGATTGATGGCTGTGGTGGTCTTTCCGACGCCGCCTTTTTGGTTGGCGATCGCCAATATTCTGGGGCCCACCCCCGTGGCGGCATGGGGCGTATGGCTGGAAACACTACTGTTTTTAGGCACGGGCGAGGTTTCCGATCTCTAAAATGACCCCATCAGGGTTTGTACAGCTTTTGTGGCGTATGACCTCCATATGCCAAGATTTAGTAGTGCCGGTCAATTCATCCTCTACATCTTGTCCCTTAAGCAGGAAATACCGGGTGCTTTGTCCTTGAATTCCAGCGCCATAGGCCAGCAACTTGTCGAGCCGGGCGAGGGCGCGCGCAACGATCACATCGGGCGGAGAGGCAAGTTTTACCGCCTCGATACGCGCTGGTATGACTTTGAGATTACCAAGGCCCATGGCCTCACCGGCAGCGGTCAGGAACGCGGCTTTTTTGCCGGTGGATTCGATGAGCGTCACCGAGACGTCTTTCTCGGCCAGCATCGCAGCGAGAACCAGCCCCGGAAAACCCGCGCCGGCGCCCATATCGACGATGGATTTTATGCCTTCGGGGAGGAGCGGGACGAGTTGCGCACTGTCCAAGTAGTGCCTATGCCATCGGTCTTTTATGGTCGAACGCGCAATTAGATTATGGCGCTCGGACCAATCAATCAGCACACGGTCCATGCCGAGAAGGCGGTCCATTGTTTCACGTGAAACATTTGCAGCAGTGGCAAATTCAGAAGGGGTCATGTTCTCCGTCGACTTCGGTTTCTCCCTCTCCCTGGGGAGAGGTCCAATTTTCAAAAAAATTGGGGTGAGGGGAATTAGCCTGTTTTCTGGTCATGCAACTCATTCATCCGATAAAGTATGGCAGCCGGGACCTCGTTCGGATTCTCATACACCTCGTTATTCCAGAATCGCATGACGAAAAACCTTTTTTTTCAACCACTTGCCTCTGTTTTCATCACGCACCGGATGGTTCCCGCGCCCGTGTTGCGCGCCATCTAACTCTATGATTGCCTTCACTTCATCCACGTAAAAATCGATAATATATGGACCAATCGGCGCCTGCCGTCTAAATTTCCAATTCCCTAATTGCCGATTTCGTACACGCGACCAGAATAGTCTTTCAGCATTTGGCTGATCACTACGCAGCTCTCTCGCCCTTTTAATTGTTGCGCGTTGTATCATTTGAAACCCCTCACCCAAAAACCCTGTGGGTTTTTGACCTCTCCCAAGGGAGAGGGAAAGTGAGATACGAAGTGACAAACTGATAGTTCCACACTCATCCTGTCGCCCTTGGCCGGTTTTTCTTCACCCAGA